>NZ_JAQQXP010000001.1:2749468-3098937 GCF_028595265.1 Alteromonas gilva
TGTTAGCTGATGTGTTCTGCGTGGACGTGTGTGCCTATGCTGTTATGAGCAACCACACCCACGTGGTGTTGCGCATCAACAAACAAAAAGCCGATGCTTTGTCGGTTCATGAGGTTATTAAGCGGTGGCATAGGCTCTACAAAGGCGTGCTGTTGTGTCGACGTTATATTCAACCAGATGAATGCGACGTGATGAGCGATGCCGAAATTGAAACCGTAAACGCTATCGCAGCGGTGTACCGACAAAGGCTATACGATATCAGTTGGTTTATGCGCTTGCTCAATGAATTCATCGCCAGGCAGGCGAATAAGGAAGATGACTGTACCGGCCATTTTTGGGAAGGCCGGTTTAAGTCTCAAGCATTGTTGGATGAAGCCTCTTTGGCGGCATGTATGGCTTACGTCGATTTAAATCCGGTACGCGCACAAATAGCGAAAACACCGGAGTCATCTGCCCACACCAGTATTCAAAAAAGAATTGAGGCGGCGAAATCAAATCGACAGCCACGCTCGCTGCTTGGGTTTGCTGGCAATCCAAGAAACAACATGCCCGATGGGTTACCGTTTCGTATTGAGGACTATCTGGCAATTGTCGAATTAACAGGCCGCCATTTCCATCCTGCCAAACTAGGCAAAAACGCAGATTCAGCATTGCCAATTCTTACCCGAATGGGGGTAGACGATGTTGACTGGCATACCCTGGTATCCGGCATTGAGACAGAATTTAAAACCACAGTGAGTACCGAAAAATTAAGCAATATCCACAACAGAAATCGTCGATACCGAACAGCTTAGTCACACAAAAAGCTCAATTTCCATATCATAGCGCTATCGCTAAAATAGCGAACTAAACAGTGTTAAACTTCGACAAACACTTCTAAATACGCCCACGTCAACCTTATCTGCTTTGCTTGATAAATAATTCAGCGCTAACTGCATTGGCATTCTAACTTGCTAATAATATTTGCCACCACTCAAGAGTGACTGTCCCAGAAAGACTCTATAAATAATTCAGCGCTAACTGCACTGGCATTCTAACTTGCTAATAATATTTGCCACCACTCAAGAGTGACTGTCCCAGAAAGACTCTCAAGAGTGACTGTCCCAGAAAGACTTTCCAGAAAGAACATCCCAGAAAGAACAAGAGTGACTGTCCAAGAAAAAAGAAAAAGACGCGACTTAATGTTGAATCAAGAACCAGTTGATAATGCAATTGATTTTGCAGGCATAAAAAAACCGGCAAAAGCCGGTTCCTTTATATCTGGCGGAGAGAGAGGGATTCGAACCCTCGATACGCTATAAACGTATACACACTTTCCAGGCGTGCGCCTTCAGCCACTCAGCCATCTCTCCAAATTGTGTCATAACCGCGCAAGGCTGTTATTTAGTGCGCGTATAGTAGGTAAAGCCGCGCTGTGAATCAAGAACTACCCTCAAAAAATGCGTCAAATGCTGATTAATTAAGCACTACGCGCTTTTTTGTGCCTTTAACCGGGCGGAAAAGTCGAGCATCCGGTTAAGGGGGATTAGCGCCTTTTCACGCAGTGCGTCATCAACAAAAATCTCATGTGTTGCAGCGTCGTCGGTTGAGAGCGACTGATATATCGCTTCTAAGCCGTTCATAGCCATCCAGGGGCAATGTGCGCAACTTTTACAGGTTGCCCCATTCCCGGCAGTCGGCGCTTCCACAAACTGCTTCTCAGGCATTAATTGCTGCATTTTGTAAAAAATGCCTTTGTCGGTGGCCACAATAAACATTTGGTTGGGCATATCCTGCGCCGCCTGAATAAGCTGGCTGGTTGAACCCACCGAATCTGCCATTGCCACTACGCTGGCGGGGGATTCCGGGTGTACCAGTACCGCAGCATCAGGGTACAACGCTTTCATATCTTGTAGCGCTTGTGCGGAGAATTCATCGTGCACAATACACTCGCCCTGCCACATCAGCATGTCGGCGCCGGTCTGTTTGGCGATGTAGGCACCTAAGTGGCGATCCGGCCCCCAGATAATGGGTTTACCCAGGCTATCCAGATGTTCAACGATTTCCAACGCAATGCTCGATGTCACTACCCAGTCGGCGCGCGCCTTAACAGCGGCTGAGGTATTGGCGTACACCACCACCGTGTGATCAGGGTGTTGGTCACAAAACGCCGAGAACGCTTCTACCGGACAACCTAAGTCCAGTGAGCAGGTCGCTTCCATGGTAGGCATTAATACGCGTTTTTCAGGGCTTAGAATTTTGGCAGTTTCGCCCATAAACTTTACCCCTGCCACGAGCAGGGTTTGCTCTTTGGCATCGCGACCAAACCGCGCCATTTCCAATGAGTCGGCCACGCAACCGCCGGTTTCTTCGGCCAGCGCCTGTATTTCAGGATCGGTATAGTAATGCGCAACCATGGTAGCGTTCTTTTCTTTCAGCAACGCTTTAATTTTGCTTTTAAGCTCTGCTTTACGGACGTCAGACAGCACGGCAGGCTTAGCCGGGAATGGATAATCAATCTGGTCAATACGATACGCTAATGTCATGGTTGGTAACACCTAACCTGGTTGTGACTAAACGGGCGGCGATTATACATGAGTGTCATAAAAAATTCATACACCCGTGGGAGTGTTTGTAAAATAATCAGGGAAATAACGCCGGGCTATAACGGTAATACTGGGGTTTATTTTACCACTTTCAAGTTGTTCGGCTGAACCGTTACGCGTGTGATAACCGCGCAATGTCTGTGTCAGCTTTGGTTTCCTGCATAAGGCATGCATTGCCAAACTAAACCAAGGATAACGCTACCTGGTTTTACGCGTATTGTGGCATTGTTTGGTTTTGGTGGTTTAACGTAACCGGGGAATGTTACGATGTTGAAATGGTGGGTCGTGCTGGATTCGAACCAGCGACCAATTGATTAAAAGTCAACTGCTCTACCAACTGAGCTAACGACCCATTTCAAATTGGGCAATAATCGTAAGTGGTGGGTCGTGCTGGATTCGAACCAGCGACCAATTGATTAAAAGTCAACTGCTCTACCAACTGAGCTAACGACCCTTCGATTATCGCTGTCACCTTGTCTGGGCGACGGGCGCATATATTACTCATTTATCATCGCGGTGCAACCTAAAAAACCGATTTATTTGCAGTTTTATGGCAAAAAACGTTTAACCGCTTAAAAACAAGTCAATTCGTGCAGTTATTAAACCGCTGATTGCCATGCTAACTTTACCGCATAAAAAAAGGGAGCATCCGCTCCCTGTTTTAAATTATCTGTACCGTTTACGTTTAAAGTCTAACTTCTGCCAGTTTTCTGGCCGAAGAGTCAGGATAAGAGCTGATGACTTCATTAAACAGTGCTTTCGCTCTGGCCTGATTACCGGTCTTCTCGGCAATAATACCTAACTTTAATAACGCGTCCGGGCGTTTCACCGAGTCAGTAAATTTATTGGCGACCATTTCAAACTGGCTGGCAGCATCCTGCCATTGCTGTTTGTTAAATAATAGCTGGCCTAACCAATAGTGCGCATTCGGAGCGTAGGTGCTGTCAGGAAAGCGTTCAATAAAGGCCTGAAATTCAGGTATGGCTTTATCGTACTCTCTTGATTTCAGGATCAGATTTACCGCTTTCTCGTACGCATCAGACTCTGAGGCGCCACTACTGCTGCTGGCAGGTTGCCCTGCGGTCGGCGTATTGACTGCGGCAGAGGAGCCTGCGGTTGAATCGGTAGCGGTACCACTGGCACTAAAACCATTCTGCTTCAGCGCCTCAACCCGTTTATCGATTTCTAAATACAACTCACGCTGACGGTCGAGTACTTTTTGCAATTGGTTGGTATGTACCTCAACCGCGCCGCGTAGCTCGTCCAGTTCGTTTTGCATATTATCGATTTGCTGCTGTAAACGATGTTGCATGTCCGCCCGGTTGTCTACCTTGCGTTCAAGTACGGTTAGCCGCGATTCGATATCGTTGTCGTTAACGCTGTAAACGGGTGCACCGCTTGACTGTGCCGCCGCACCTAGCGGCAGACACAACAGCGCCATTGCAACACCGGCAATGGCTTGTTGGAACGGTTTATGGACTCTGTTCATGTTATTGATAAACAATGACACCACGACGGTTCTGTGCAAATGCATACTCAGAGGTACCCATTACTTCTGGCTTTTCTTCACCGTAAGAGACTACCGAGATCTGACTTGAGCTAACGCCCGCGTTGAGCAGGTAAGTTTGCACAGACTTGGCACGGCGCTCACCCAGCGCGATGTTGTACTCTGGTGTACCGCGCTTATCGGTATGTCCTTCTACAACCACTTTTTTACCTGGGTTTTTAACCAGGAATTCAGCGTGCTTGTCGAGTACCGGGTAGAACTCTGATTTGATATTAGAGCGATCAAAATCGAAGTAGACAGTCTGCTCATTTTGCAGCGCTTGAAGCTCTTGCTTAACCATCTCTTCTGCCATACGCTGACGCTTAACGGCTTCAGCTTTAACACGCGCTTGCTCTGCTTCTTTTTGTGCCTGCTCTTCAGCGGCTTGTTGTTGTGCAATGCGGTTACGCTCAGCCGCCAGTTCAGCTTCGCTAGGACCTGATGAACATGCCATCATAGTCACCACTGGCAGGGCGATGATGAAGCTCTTCATTACTTTATTCATTTGCATCCTCTTAATCCTTATACTTTTATATTTGTGATTGTATCAAATCTGTTAAAACAAATAGGGTGACCAGCTGGGCGATTTAACTTCCCCATCGGACACCGGTAACCTCGCCTTAAAGCGCCCATCCAGTGACACTAACGACAATACCTGCGTATCGCCATATAATGTACTATAAATTATCATGCTTCCATTCGGAGCGATACTGGGAGACTCATCAAGGGATGTTCTCGTCAGTACCTGAATTGCCCCGCTATTCACATCCTGTCTGGCTATGTGATAGTCCCCCCGGGTCCGGTTCACCAGCACGACTTCTTCGCCGTCAGGGGTAAACGTAGCTCCAAGGTTTTGCTCACCTTCAAAAGTGAGACGTCGCACTTCACCAACATCTAAATTTACGCGATAAATCTGTGGTTTACCACCCCGTTCAGAGCTAAAAATCAGACTCTTACCGTCTGGCGACCATGCAGGTTCGGTATCAATTGCCCGATTTCGTGTAATCCGGCGTAAATTTTTAGTCGCAATATCCATCACATAAATTTCCGGATTGCCGTCTTTCGATAATACCATGGCCAGTTGTTTACCGTCTGGTGAGAACACCGGACTGCCATTAATGCCCGGGAAATTGGTCATTTGCTCACGTTCCATAGTGTAGATATTCTGGATAAATATCTGCGGACGCTTGTTTTCAAAACTTACATAAGCAAGCTTGTCGCCATCAGGCGACCAGGCCGGCGACATCAGCGGCTCCGGAGAGGATAATAAACGGGTTTCATTAAAGCCGTCATAGTCGGCAATCACCAACTGATAAGGCAGTTCCTCGGTGGCACGGTCGCGCACTATCACATAAGCGATACGGGTTAAAAATGCCCCGCGTACGCCGGTTAACTTCTCATAAATGACGTCACTGATACGATGAGAATACTGACGAAAATCATCAGCGCCAATAACCACCTGGCGTTCATCAATAACGTGATCTTTACTGTTCACCAGCTCACCATCTTTACCGAGGATTTTCGACTCGCCGCCGGTAATTTGGCCGCGCAACACATCGATGATTTCAAATGACACCAGATAACGGTCTGCGCCCTGTGGCTTTATGCTGCCCACGACAATGGTATCAATCCCCTTGGCTGCCCATGCTGCATAATCAACCTCGCTGTCAGTGGCCGGGTACTGGGGCATATCACCTTGGGCAACCGGATTAAACTTACCACTGCGGCGCAAATCATTCATCACCACGTCGGTGAGATCACCAGGTAGCATGCCCTCGCCTTGCCATTTAAACGGCACTACCCCAATCGGACGAGCGCTGTCTATCCCTTCAGTAATCACGATTTCTAATGCAGCATGTAACTGACCAACAGTACTGAAATAGATCAGAGTAATCCACAGACCCAGTTTTCTCATAGGCTTTACAACTCCACCTTTAAATTAATGTCTTTTAATTCTGCGTACACCGCTGGATCGTCTGACACCGGCAACCTATCCGGACGCAATACCGCACTTTGTGCCGCCCGGCACAGTGCCGGGTCGCCATCGATAATGGTCACTTTGGTTACCAAACCGGTGGTAGCCAGTCGAATATTCAAGCGACAACTCTTCCCTTTAAAGTCAGCATTCAAATACTTCATTATTTCTTGCTGAATCATTATCTGGTAGCGGTCTACCTCGGACAACACCTGTTTACGGCGCTGCTGTTGCATGGCCGCTTGCTCCTGGGCAAGCTGCTCTTGCATAATTCTTTCCATTTCTGCGCGTTCTTTTGCTTCTTTTGCCTTGCGCGCGGCTTCGGCCTTTTCGGCCGCTTCCCGTTCTTTACGTTCGCGGGCTTTTTGTTCGGCTAAACGTCGCAGTTCTGACTGCCGTTTTGCTTCTGCCGCTTCCCGTGCTTTTTTCTCTCGAGCCTTACGTGCTGCGGCTTCACGACGGCGTTGCTGCTCGGCGGCCTGTTGCTGCTGGCGCTGCTCTTCGGCCCGCGCCTGCGCTTCTGCCTGGGCTTGCGCACGTTTTTGATCAGCAATGGCCTGGGCATCAATAAAGGTCGCCTTTATCACTGGCGCAGGGGTACTGTTGGCCACCGGCATTACCGGTGTCGACGACAAACTGACGCTAATAAGCAACACTACCAGTAATAGTGCATGTAGCCCCAGTGATTTTTTTAATGCAGACTTGTCAGCAGTTGTCACTCTATAAGCCTGTTAATTGTTTTCAACCGGATCGGTCATTAGCCCTACCGACGGTACACCCGCTTTTTGCAGCAGTACCATCAACTGAATTACTTCGTTGTACGCCACCTGGCCATCACCTTTTACCACCACCGGTGTTTGCGGGCTTTTTTCTAACTGTGCCTGCACCAATGCTGTCATTGTGTCTTCGTCTACCGCTTGTTCCTGATCATCGCCAAGGTTGAGGTAGTAGTTTCCCTGAATATCCACCGACGCGATGATCGGTGGCGTATCTTCTTGTTCAATGGGCTGCGCACTGGCTTTGGGCAGATCGACCTTAACCCCTTGTGAAATAAGTGGCGCGGTGACCATGAAAATAATTAACAGTACCAACATGACGTCGATGTAAGGCACCACGTTGATTTCAGAAACCGGACGACGGCGTTTGCGCATATACATAGCGTATTTCTCCTGTCAGATAACGCGACGTTTATGCGTTTGGCTGTGAAGCATGAGCCTGACGCTGCAAGATAGCCGAAAACTCTTCCATAAAGTTAACGTAGCTGTTCTCAAGTCTTTCGACCTGATGACTGAAGCGGTTGTACGCAATAACCGCCGGGATGGCCGCAAATAAACCAATGGCCGTCGCTATCAGTGCCTCGGCAATACCGGGCGCTACCATGGCCAACGTGGCCTGCTGTACCTCACCCAGGGCAATAAACGCATTCATAATGCCCCACACCGTACCAAAAAGACCAATATACGGGCTAATGGAACCTGCCGTGGCTAAAAATGACAGGCGACTTTCCAGGTTATCGACTTCGCGCGACAACGACACCCGCATGGCACGATACGTCCCGTCAACCACCACGTTAGGGTTAGTATTGCTTTTGCGTAAGCGAACAAACTCTTTAAAACCGGCACAAAAGATGTGGCCCATACCGCTGACACTTTCCTCACTGGAAAGCTGTTGATAAAGACGATTCAGATCGGCGCCCGACCAAAACTCATCTTCAAAGGCTTTCATTTCGTCACGGGCACCATTCAATGCTTTTTGACGCTGAAAGATAAATGCCCAGGAGGCAATGGAAACACTGATCAATAGCAACATAACCAGTTGTACAACAAAACTTGCCTGCAGAAACAAGCCAATAAAAGTTAAATCAGATGACACGCGAAAATTCCCCTAACATTGCCTCCGGAATTCGACGTGGCCGCATAGTGGCCAAATCGACACAGGCTATTTTTGCCTGCACGCTGACAAGCAACTTGCCACGTGCATTTATTATATCTTGTTTAAATGTCATGCTAGCGCCCTTCAATTCTACAATGTGAGAAGTAATACTCAACATCTGATTGAAGCGAGCAGGCGCATTATTGTGCATTTCAACGTGTTTGACGACGAAGGCGATGTTTTGTTCCAAAAAAACATCTTGCTCAAAGCCTAGTTCACGTAACCATTCCGTTCTGGCCCGTTCAGCAAACTTGAGATAATTAGCGTAATACACAATACCACCGGCATCGGTATCTTCATAATAAACACGAACATTTAACGTATGCACTGCGTTCGCTCTCCGTTAAAACTGACTAAATTATAAACATGGCGACAAGGCATGGCCTGCAGCCATCACCCTGTGCGTGCGCAATAGTAGAAGAAAACCCGCTTAAGTGTCTAGCGACAGCGCCTTTTCGGCTCCGCCCAAGACCAAGTAAATGTATGGAATGACGACAAGCAGGTCAAACAGGGAAAATCCCGCAAATCTATACATAGCAGTAGCATGAACAACAAAAACCACCCGTTAACAGCTTTTTAACAGATTAGTTATTCTAATGATAAAATGAAATTATTCTCAATTGTGCCAGAACAAAATCTGCCTATAATACGCCTCATCAAGTCGACAGACGAATGAGTTCTCCATTTCTTGTTTGACATGAGTTCCCTGGATTTTTTTCCTTTAACACTTGTTGTTCTCACCCGCTTCCATGAAGCGGGTTTTTTTTGTCTTTTGTTTCAGTTATTAAACACAGATTCAGCCAATACGGCTGGCAGTTGTCATGAGCGCTCAGGCGGTAAACAGGCTAACACCGTTGCCAACCTGAGCCGCTGAGCAAAAATAACATCGCTAAGTGAAGCGGGTAACCGGTTGCGCTTTGACACAGCGCATTACATTCGTTTACTGATCAGGCTGAAAACCAAGGTGTAAATAAGCCCGTTGGGTAGCAATACGTCCACGCGGGGTGCGCTGTAAAAACCCCTGCTGAATTAAAAACGGCTCAATCACATCTTCGATGGTTTCTTTTTCTTCGCCTATGGCTGCCGCCAGGTTATCGAGGCCAACCGGACCGCCATCAAATTTCTCAATAATGGCATTGAGTAACTTACGGTCCATAAAGTCAAACCCTTCTTTGTCAACGTCGAGCATGTCCAGAGCACTTGCCGCCACCCGGGCGTCTACCGTGCCGTCTGCCTTAATCTGGGCAAAGTCTCTGACGCGGCGTAGCAAACGGTTGGCGATCCGCGGTGTTCCTCTGGAGCGCTTAGCCACTTCGTGGGCACCTTCGGTGTTCATTTCTAATTGCAGGTATTGAGCACTGCGGGCCACAATATCGGTGAGATCTTTCACCGAGTAAAACTCCAGACGCTGCACAATGCCAAAGCGATCCCGTAGCGGTGACGTTAACGAACCAGCGCGGGTGGTTGCGCCAATCAACGTAAAGGGCGGTAAATCCAGTTTAATAGAGCGCGCCGCCGGGCCTTCGCCAATCATAATATCGAGCTGGTAATCTTCCATGGCCGGATAAAGAATTTCCTCTACGACCGGGCTTAAACGGTGGATCTCGTCGATAAAGAGTACGTCGTTGCGCTCCAGATTTGTCAGTAGCGCGGCCAGATCGCCGGCTTTTTCCAGCACAGGCCCGGACGTGGTTTTAATATTCACGCCCATTTCATTGGCAACAATGTTCGCGAGGGTGGTTTTACCTAAACCTGGTGGCCCAAAAATTAACAGATGATCAAGCGCATCCTGGCGCTGTCGGGCTGCTTCGATAAAGATTTCCATCTGGTCGCAAACGTGCTGCTGACCGGTGTAGTCATTTAACAGCTTAGGCCGTATGGCGCGATCAATGATGGCATCATCATCGTCTTCAGTGGCAGAAATTAACCGATCCGCTTCAATCATTTATTTTTCTCACTCACAAGGCTGCTTTTAGCGCCTGTCTTATCAAGTCTTCGCTGTTCATATCATCACGGTAAACGGCGTTTACCATTTTACTCGCCTGTGGCGGTTTGTAGCCCAACACAACCAAGGCGCTCATCGCCTCTTCTTTAACACCGGTTAACGGCACAATCGCGTTTTCACCATGGCTGGCACCAATACCACCCGCCAGTAACTGGCTGTCAGTTGAGTTCAGCGATTGGCTGAATTTGGCCAGCCTGTCACGCAGTTCTACCACCAGTCGCTCAGCCGTCTTTTTACCAATACCGGGTAACTTCGTCAGCGTAGTCACATCTTCGTTTTGTACCGCTACCAGAAACTGACTGGCAGACATACCCGACAAAATGGCCAGACCCAGTTTAGGCCCAACCCCGTTGGCCTTGATCAGCTCACGAAACAGGCCGCGCTCTAATTTATCGGCAAAACCAAATAACAGCTGGGCATCTTCGCGCACCACAAAATGGGTATACAAGGTACACAGTTCACCCACTGCCGGCAGTTGGTAAAAGCTGGTCATAGGCAATTGCAACTCATAGCCGACGCCACCAACATCGACCAACACGTCAGGCGGTGACTTTTCTAAAAGCTGGCCGTGAATACGTCCAATCATAACTTCTTCAACTCCGTTACCGTAACCGGCCCCGTACAGTTTTACGGGCCTGTCCGGCCAGTTTCACTAAATTTTGTTCACTGTGCGCATGGCACAGCGCCACGGCCAGCGCATCGGCCGCGTCGGCCTGGGGCGTACCGGACAACGACAGCAAATGCTTCACCATATGCTGTACCTGCAGTTTATCTGCGCCACCGGTGCCAACCACCGCCTGTTTGATTTGCCTGGCAGAATACTCTGCAACCGTTAAACCGGCCTGTGTGCCTGCTATCATCGCAGCACCGCGCGCGTGACCCAGTTTTAGGGCTGAGTCCGGGTTGCGCGCTAAAAATACCTGCTCAATGGCCATACAATCAGGCGTAAACTGTGCAATCAGCTCGCTCACACCAACAAAAATTTTGTCTAAACGGGGCGCTAATGGCTTATCTGTCAGTCTTATACAACCGCTGGCCACATACACCAGTTTGCCCTGCTGGCGACGAATTATGCCGTAGCCCGTGAGGCGGGAACCTGGATCTATACCCAGTATTACCATTATTTTAACTCAGGCACAAATGCCAGTATGGCAGCTTGATTAGAAGGAGACCAAACACGCTCTGCAGCAACCGGCTTTTCAACCCATTGATACGCAGAATGTTCAGTTAAGGTGATCGTGGCGTCGCTGGCAATTTGCACCGCAAAGACGTATTCAGTGTTAATGAACGCATCCGGCGGATAGCGATAGCGCCACTCAGGACGAATTTCAAATTGATTAATATGCTGGCAGTCGACAATGGCCCCCGATTCGGGCGCCATCACTATGCCGGTTTCTTCGCCAACTTCGCGGTAAGCGGCCTGCACTGGCAACTCGCCCTCTTCAATGGTGCCGGTAACCGACTGCCAGAAATTCGCGTCATCGTTGCGTTGCATTATCAGTACCTGGCCACGTTCGTTGTAGAGCACAACCAGTACTGATTCAGGCCGCTTATATTCCATTACCCGGCGTCTTTCTTCACAGTCGCAATAGCTAACTCGGCTAATTGTTGCGGATTGGCCGGACTCGGCGCATCGGTTAACGGACACGCCGCGGTGGTGGTCTTCGGAAACGCCATTACATCACGAATAGACGTAGCGCCAGTCATTAGCATTACCAGGCGATCCAGGCCAAAGGCCAGACCGGCATGCGGTGGCGCACCGTAGCGCAAGGCTTCCAGCAGGAAACCAAATTTGAGCTCGGCTTCTTCTTTATCGATACCCAGTATACTGAATACCGCCGACTGCATAGCCTGGTCGTGGATACGCACCGAACCACCGCCTAACTCAACGCCGTTTAACACCATGTCATAAGCGTCTGACAGCGCCTCTACCGGATTCTCAGCTAACTGCTCAGCAGTTAAATTACGCGGTGCGGTAAACGGGTGATGCAGCGCGTGCAACTGTCCGTCGGCTTCTTCAAACATCGGGAAATCTACTACCCACAATGGCCGCCAATCGCCTTCGAGCAAGTCAAAATCTTCGCCCAGCTTGAGTCGCAGCGCGCCCATTGCCTCAGTGACGACCGTAGCGTTATCGGCGCCAAACAGCAGGATATCACCGTCTTCAGCGTTGGTGCGGGCCAGAATTTCGGTCACAATGTCGGCGTTTAAGAATTTTAAAATGGGTGACTGCAAACCATCAAGGCCGTTGGCTTTTTCGTTCACTTTTACCCATGCCAGGCCTTTAGCACCATAAATACCCACAAACTTGGTGTATTCGTCAATTTGTTTACGCGACAGTGACGCACCACCCGGCACGCGAATCGCCGCAACACGACCTTTCGGATCGTTAGCCGGGCCACTAAACACTTTAAAATCAACACCGGCGAGTAAATCTGCAACGTCGGTTAATTCCAGCGGGTTACGTAAGTCTGGCTTATCACTGCCGTAGCGCTGCATGGCTTCCGCGTAGGTCATACGCGGAAAATCGCCCAGATCAACACCAAGCATCTGAGTAAACAAATCACGAATTAACGCTTCGGTAATACTCATTACGCCATCGGCATCGAGGAAGGTCGTTTCGATATCGATTTGGGTAAATTCAGGCTGACGGTCTGCGCGTAGGTCTTCATCCCTAAAGCACTTAACGATTTGGTAATAACGATCCATGCCTGACATCATCAGCAGTTGTTTAAACAGCTGTGGTGATTGCGGCAGTGCAAAAAACTCGCCTTTATGGGTACGACTGGGCACCAGATAATCGCGGGCACCCTCGGGTGTTGCCTTAGTCAGGATGGGGGTTTCGATGTCTAAAAAGCCTTCGCCCTCAAGAAAACGGCGCACCGCGGCGGTTACTCTGGCGCGAAACTGCAGTTTTTCGCTCATCACCGGACGACGCAGGTCGAGATAACGATAACGCAAACGCTGCTCTTCAGAGTTTTCCTGATTCCAGTCCAGTGGCAATGCCGGTGACTTATTGAACACTTCCAGGCCGGTGCCAAGAATTTCGACTTCACCGGTAGACATCTGGGCATTAACCTGGCCTTCAGGCCGGGCACGAACTGTGCCGGTTAATTTAATACAAAACTCGGCGCGCAGGGTGTTGGCCAGCGCCTGTACTTCGGGTAAATCAGGATCAAACACCACCTGCACTAACCCTTCACGGTCACGCAAGTCGATAAAAATAAGACCGCCCAAATCACGGCGCTTGTTTACCCAGCCACACAGTGTGACCTCTTGTCCAATATAAGATGCGTTAATATTCCCACAGTAATCTGTGCGCATGGTCTTCGACCCCTAGTTTCTTGTTTTAATGCGTTTCGGCCGACGGATAATTAGCCGGCAAATTATTACGTTGCCAATGTCGCTCTGGCGCTGGATAATCTGCATTACGCGAATGTTTGATTTTAAGGTCGCATAGTATAAACAAATGCCACTCAAAGCCCAATGACAAATATCCACTCTGAAGCGACTTTAGGCGCTGTTTTTATCGGTTTGCCAGTGTGGCAGCACAATAGCTGGCCTAAATGCTGGTTTGGTAAACAGTCTGCGCTGCAATTGGCCGACTATTCAGCGCAATTAAACAGTATTGAAGGCAATACCACCTTTTATCATTTACCCACCGCCGAGAGCGTGGAAAGATGGCACCAGGTAACCCCTGATACATTTCGGTTTACCTTTAAGTTTCACGCCGATATCAGCCATAAACAGCGTCTTCGTCATTGTGATGATTTGGTCAGCGCACAGTTGCACCGACTTGAGCGCCTGCAACACAAACTGGGTCAGCTGATGTTGCAACTCCCGGCCAGCTTTGGGCCGGAGGATCTGCCGCTTTTACAGCGCTTCTTACAACAGCTACCGCCGGATTTCAGTTATGGCGTTGAGGTCAGGCACCCGGCGTTTTTTGCCAAGGGCGAGGCAGAAAAAGCGCTCAACCAGTACTTAATAGCGCAGCGGGTAAATCGCATTATCATGGACACCCGCAGCCTCTTTAGTGGCCCGTCAGACACCGCTCTCACCGCCGAAGTCCGCACCAAGAAACCACGCGTACCGGTAAACGTAATTGCCACCGCACAGCAACCCATCGTGCGTTTTGTCGGCAATAACGACCCGCTGGACAATGAACGCTGTTTACAACCCTGGGTTCACAAATGTCACCAGTGGCGCCAGCAACACAAAACCTGCTATTTCTTTTTCCACCGCCCGGATAATCAGCATGCGCCATGGTTGGCGCAGCAGTTTATTGACTTATATAACCAGCAGTATCCTGACACACCTCTAGCGTCGCTAAAGTTTGCGCCGCCACCGGCCCAACAAAACAGTTTGTTTTAAATGCCCGGTTGAAAATATCGTTAGCTACCGAAAGTCGTCAGCCGCCAGATTATGCTTTTTCATGAGTTTATGCATGTCGGTCCGGTTACGACCGGCAAGCTCCGCCGCGCGGGTCACATTACCATCGGTCATTTTAAGTAGCTTAAACAGATACTTTTGCTCAAAGGCATCACGCGCTTCTGTGAGCGTGGGCCAGCTTTGCCGGGTGGCCGATAATGCCTGTTCAACCAAATGCAGCGGCACCACCGGCGTTTGAGTGAGGGCCACACATTGTTCAACCACATTCACCAGTTGACGCACATTGCCAGGCCAGTCACTTTTTACCAGCAGCTGCATTGCATCTTCAGAAAACTGCGTGACATCAACAGCATGGCGCTGTGCACTTTGCTTGAGTAAATCTCTGGCTAACAGCGGAATATCTTCACTGCGCCCTTTCAGAGCCGGCAGCTTTAAATTGACAACATTTAAACGGTAAAACAGATCTTCCCGAAAATTCCCCGCTTCCATTTCTTTGTGCAGATCTTTATGAGTCGCCGAAATCACCCGCACATCAATGTCGACGGATTTACTGCTGCCCACCGGACGCACCTGACGCTCTTGCAGTGCGCGGAGCAATTTCACTTGCAATGTCATCGGCATATCGCCAATTTCGTCAAGAAACAACGTACCACCATGGGCTTCGCGAAATAACCCCTGATTGGCTTGCACGGCGCCGGTAAAAGCCCCTTTTACATGACCAAACAATTCAGATTCCAGCAGGTTTTCGGGCAGCGCACCACAATTAATGGCCACAAAGGGGGCTTCAGCACGATCGCTGGCCCGGTGTATGGCGTTAGCGAGGAGCTCTTTACCGGTCCCACTGGCACCGGTTACCAGCACGCTCACTTCGCGTCTGGCAATGCGGAAAGCCTGATCCAACACTTGGAGCATCTCTGGCGAGCGGGTGATGATTTCTTTACACCATTCGCCGGGTTCGGCCGCTTTTGAATGCTGTAACGCGCGGCTGAGCAGATCACGCAGCTTGTCGTGCTCCACCGGCTTGGTTAAAAAGCCAAAAACACCGCGCTGTGTGGCTTCAACGGCGTCGGCAATAGTGCCATGCGCGGTCATGAGTATGACCGGAATATCCGATCGCACCGTCATGATCTCCTCAAACAGGCTTAAGCCATCAAGACCCGGCATACGCAGGTCGCTTAACACCAGGTCGAAGTTACCGCCATGTATCTTTTTGAGCGCCTCTTTACCATTTTCAGCCGCCGTGACTTCAAATCCTTCGCTTTGCAGACGAATTGTCATGAGGCGCAGCAGGCTTTGATCATCATCAACCAATAAAATATGTGATGATCTTTTTACTTCATCGCTCACTGCTCAGTCTCCTCTTTCTGACCCATCAAATTTGACTCAATATTAAGTAAAGCGTCTAACTGCGCTCTTACTTCATCGGTTTCCTGTGTTTGCGCCGCTAACGCGTCGTTGAGCGCCTGATTGCTTCGATTCATTAAACTCAACGCTGATTCGTATTCGAGAATGTGGTTACTGGGCTCTGCGATAGCCGCTGTAAACCGGGCCTGATTAACCCTGGTCAGGCTTGGCATTACCTGCTCCAGCCAATTTTGGGCTCGCAAACGCGAGCGGTAAGGCGTATTAGTGGGCTGCGATAGCATCACTTTTTGCAGTAACGCATCGGGCGTATTGCCCAGCTCGGCGATTAGACTCTGACGTGTCACCCAGGGCAATTTACTGACTTTAGACCAGTAATCAAACCAAAACTCAAGGCTACAACGGGCTACGTCACTGACCACGCCCGCTTTAAACACACAGTTACCGGCAGGCCCCAAATCTGAAGGCCTGTCAGCGTTATCTGAGGCGGCTGAATCCGCAGGTGTAATGGCGCAGCCTGACACGATTAAGCTTGCACCTAAGGCTGCTATCACTGCAGCGTATTTTTTCATTTTACTAAACTTCCTGTTGAGGGATCACGACCCGAAAACAAACATCTGCGTAATCCACATTGATGACACTCACCCCACCGTGCATTATTCTGGCGCAATCTGCCACTATGGATAACCCTAACCCCGTACCAATGACATTGTCATTGCGCACCCCTTCGCCCCTTACAAAGGGTTCAAATAAATGCTCGATTTCGTCCTCTGATATTGTATTGCCATGGTTCGCCACATCAATATGTACCGCATCTGCATGTTGGGCAACCCGGATATAAATGGCTTTATTCACGGCCCCGTGTGCAACTGCATTCGACAGTAAATTATCTAAGATACGGCGTAACAGCTCTGCATCGGCCATAATAATATCCACATTGACGCGCACATCGACCTCATGCTGCTGCAGCGCAAGCTGATAATCCTCAATACTTTGTTCGACCATACGGGCGACGTTAATCGGCGTAAAACTTGCCCGTGCCTGCTGCAGCAAAATATTATAATCAAGCAGCTTCTCTATCAGCGTATTAAGGCGACTGGTGCTGCTGGCAAGCAGACTCATCACTTCTTTTTGCGGCGCCGTTAATCTGCCTACGGTACCATCGCTGAGCAGTGCGCACCCTTCTTTAATACTGGCCAGCGGGGTTTTTAATTCGTGGGCGGCATGACGCAATAACGCGGTGCGAATATTTTCTAACTGGGCCAGGCGTTCGCCCAGCCAGTGTAAGTCTTTTTCAACGCCGACCAATTCTTTGGGAGCCCGGGTTGATAGTGGCGGCAAGCGCCCTTGCTGGCGAGCCAGCATGCGGATCACTAACTTGAGTTTCCGCACCGGATTAATCACTAACTGACTACCCAGTAAAATGAGCACTAATGAGACGGAGACTAACAGCGCACTCAGCCAGCCTTGCTGTGCCTGCATGGTTGTCACGTCGGCTAATTGTACCGATAAACGCTCTGCAATAGCCTCATCCACACTCTCCTGAACTGACATCATGGCCTGACGCATGTTATTGAGTCGCGGATTAAGCTCATCAACAGTGGTAAGAGAGGAGTAATCGGCGAGCGCCATTATAGTGGGCGATAGGGTGTCACAGCCCACCAACTGCGATGACACCTTGCACAAGGTTGTGTGGCGCTCACTGAAACGCGTTAAAGCGGTATCAACTAAGTTGGCTGCCTGGCTATTCCTTAACACCAGGTATTGCCGCAACGAACGTTCAAGCATCACGCTGGCGCTCTCAAGTTGTTGCACCTTGGAAACGATCCCCGCTATTTGTTGGGACGCATCGATGGTCGTGCGACTGACTTTGGTTAAATCGCTATGACTTTTCCACAATAAGGCCGCCAGTGGCACCAATGCGACAAAAAAGCTGCCTAAAATAAGCTGACGTAACGAACCTAAACGCAAAAGCGAACCACTCTCAATTAACCTTGATGCAAGCATCGCATAGCGCTGATAGTTCGACAACGTTATAACGCCTATTTAACCAATTCGGCGGATTAACGCAGGTGGGCAGAGCCAGATACCGACGTAATCAGTTCGTTCTGGCACCCCACCAGCAAAAATAATAGCAGTAATCACTTGTTCCCCCTTTGCCAAAGGCAAAAAATTATCACGGTGTGGCGGTAACTTCCACGAGGTGTAGCCCTGCTATATGCCAGTGCACACCAGTGCATCGCTATGCCAACACCAATGCCCTGGTGTCAATAACAAAGTGATAGCAGGGTCTGTA
Source organism: Alteromonas gilva (assembly GCF_028595265.1). NCBI lineage: Bacteria > Pseudomonadati > Pseudomonadota > Gammaproteobacteria > Alteromonadales > Alteromonadaceae > Alteromonas > Alteromonas gilva. The sequence continues at coordinate 2,767,559 of NZ_JAQQXP010000001.1, forward strand.
CCAATTAAAAATATAATTTATTTTTCAGTAAGATAGCGCCAAACATTGTGACCAGAGTATGGCATAAGGAAGAGGTGTGTTGCCAATAAGAGACAGTCATGGGGGGTGGCGATGTCTGCGCTGAACTGGCGGTAACGATAAGCCTTGGCAAACACCAGACTTGATTCAGTGTTATTACAGCACCGACTTTATCAATGCTATTGGTCGCCGCCATTAATTACGGTTTGGACTGTGCTGTTAATTTAGTTTTGATAAAGCGACTGTGCGGGATGTACAGCAAGTCGGCAATTTTACGAATAAGGTGCTCTTCGTGAGGATCCAAAGTGCTATCGGCATAAGCTACCTGCCACAGCCCCAACATTATTTTTTCCTTGTTCTCTGCGCTCATGCCTTCGTTCAGGGCTTGCGTAAACTGAACCAGATCAACGGCTTCATCGGAGCGCGCATCAGCAACACTTACCACATTTTCCAGCTCTTCGTCAGAAAGCTCAAAATGTTCATTAATAATTTGCTTCAGCGCAGACAATTCCCGCTCATCGGCCTGATTATCCGCTTTTACGACCTCCGCGAACAATGCCGCGGTGGCTATTTCAAGTTGATGGGGATTAGGCGGCTCTGAGGGTGAGCCTTTGATCATTGCGACAATCGATTTAAGCATACGACACTCCGGTAACTGACACTCCGCTAAGACTGGATTCACCATAACGGGCAACAACCCATCTTGTCCAGCCTACCACCGCTGTTGGGACTTTTAACGTTCACTGACCGCAGCAATCATCGCCTTAAACTTTCAACAGCACCCTGACTTTGTTACCGCCGTCAGCAATGTCGACCTGTTGGCACAACTCACGGATTAGTGCCAAACCACGTCCATAAGCCTCATCTTCAGCGTTTTTTACGGTAGTCTCGCTAAATCCGGGACCGTTGTCACGCACGGCAATTTCGAGCAACTGATACGGCTGTGGCGGTACTGATGATTGTTTGGTTTGCGCTGGTGCACCGGGGTGAGCCGGATAGCTAATGTCTATCCAAATATCGCCCGTGGTTAAATTCGCTAAGCGCTGCGCCCGCAACTCATAGTACTCTATAAAGCCTTCCGGCTCTGCTTTCATTGTAGAACTTAAACCAAGCAACCCATGCTCAATAGCGTTGTTGGTGAGTTCCGTTAACACCGTGAATATTTCGGACCTGATCACTGCCAGCCCCGGCACACTATTTACGATCCCCATGAGATGATCGATCAATTTTGACTGTTTGATTTGCTCTGCCTGCAAATGAAACGACAGCGTGAACGGCACCCCCCCGATGGTTTTATCTCCGGAGGCGTCAAACTCAAATGGCCGACAGCAAAATTGCACAACGGTTAAGTCGTCATCGGGTGCCAGACCACCAGTATACTCAATCGCTTTTGCGACTAATGCCGCTGAAGTAACATTTTGCCCGCCGACAAACCACGCCTCAACCCCCTCCTCGCCCAGCAAACCATGAGTGGGATGCTGACATTCCATCAGGCCATCGGTATAGACTAACAACGTATCACCTTCCTGAGCCTGAAAAACCTGTGTGGTTTGTTCGAATTCATCGTCCGATAAGATACCCAGAGGCATATGCTGCGCGTCAATAGTGTATCGCAACAGGCTATCGGCTGTTTTGACCGCCATGCGCGGCAAACCTCCACTCCAGATAATAAATTGCTTGCCATCCCGGCTTATCTCTATAATCGCGGCAACGCAAAACATGTCGGCGGGTAATAACGAATAGAGTAACGCATTTAGCCGGGAGGCAATTTCTTGTACCGCCATACCGCGCTTCGTCATTGATGTAAATGCCTGCGCAACCGGGATCGCGCCAATCGCTGAGGCCAGCCCGTGACTGGTAAAATCCCCCACAAACAAATAAGTCCCACCAGAGGGGCTTTGTTCGCAAAGGAACAAATCACCATTAAACTGGGTGGTAGGTTGGGTATAGAGATCGAAGTAGCTTTTTTCGACGCCACGATGCGCCAGCGCGTTATCAAAAATATGCTCAACAATACGATGGTTGCGCTCGACTTCCTGCTGAAAATAGGTCAGTGAACGGTTTTTATCTTGTATTTCTAAGCTAAGCCGTCGGGAACGGGCGTGCGCCGCTAACTTAGCATAAAGAATGATTTTTTCGAACGGCTTCGCAATAAAGTCGTCGCCACCACACTCCAGGCAATTCACCAGACTCTGCTCATCGTCGAGACTGGTAATAAACAGCACTGGCATATGACACTCCGGTGACATAGCCTTGAGCAATGGTGCCACCTCAAGCCCTGACATTCCCGGCATAATAACATCGAGTAATACGATATCGGGTTTGCAGTCTCGTGCTTTTTCGATGGCTTGCACACCATTTTCAGCTTCTACACAATCGGTATAACCAGCCTCTCTGAGTATTTCAGTGAGCATGATCCGATTGATTTCTTCATCATCTACAATTAGCACTTTTAGCATGAGGTGTTAGCCAGCGGTTATTCAATAACAAACTTTTTATTAAAGCGTGATATCTCGAGAATTCGCCCAATTTGCGGCTGGCTGTTAATAATACGGTAAGTTAATTTGCGTCCCGCCAGCACTTTTTGCATATTAAGCAACATCCCCAGGGCTGAGCTATCCATGTATTGGGTGGCCGCCAAGTCCACATCAATCTGGGATATTTCAGCAGGCATGTCTTCGTAAGCAAGGCGGAATTTATCCACTAAGGAAAAATCAAACTTATCACCCACCTGGATGACCAGTGTTTTGTTTGTGACTTCGGTATTAATCGTCATTTTTGCTCCCACTCACAATCCGCGTTTGCTAGAATCAGCGTTGAGATACTGTTACTAAGCAGAAGACCTATTCACGCTAAACAGTATGCTTTGTTTAGAGTGTAGACCAGTTTAAGAGAGTTATAACAACCTATGCAAAATTCGAGAATTGTTTACAGTAGTGAGACAGGTAGAGTCGAGCATAAACAACAACAACAGGACACCCGCTCGGTCAACAAAGATGGTATTGCCCGAATTTTACGCGAAACCAAAGGTCGCAAAGGTAAAGGTGTGTCTATCATTACCGGACTCGACCAATCAAATGATCAACTCAAAGGATTGTGCACTACACTTAAAAAGAAATGCGGCTGTGGTGGTGCGGTAAAACAAGGCACAATAGAACTACAAACCGATTTGCGTGATAAGATTCAGCAATTGCTTGCTGAACAGGGCATTAAGTCAAAAGTGGCTGGTGGTTAACAACCAGCGCGGTACATCAATGATTAGCGTCGTAAACTAAGAGAGCCTCAATGGAACACTTATCAATCTCAGACCTCAATATTCTGCTGATAGAGCCGTCAGATACTCAGCGAAAAATTATTAGTGGTATGTTGACCAATGAAAACGTCAAACAAATAGATACCGCCGCCAATGTTAGCGAGGCGAAAAGTCTGGTTGAGTTACACGGCGCTGACCTCATTGTAAGTGCGATGTATTTTGAGGACGGTACCGCGATTGACGTACTCAAGTTTACCAAAGAGCATGACTCTTTTAAGCACATCCCGTTTATGCTGGTATCGAGTGAAAGCCGCACCACCAAGCTTGAAGAATTTAAACAGGCCGGCGTAGCCGCCATACTGCCCAAACCTTTTGAAACCCTCCATTTGCAACGTGCCTTAAATGCCAGCCTGGATCTGTTAAATACTGATGAGTTAGAACTGGATCTATTTGATGTGCATGAAGTCAGAGTACTGTTAGTTGATGACAGTAAACTGGCCAGAAATCACATCAGACGAGTCCTTGAAGGAATGGGATTACAAAAAATCAAAGAAGCTGAAAACGGCGCTATGGCGCTTACCCTCATTAAAGATGAAGCCTTTGATTTAGTGGTCACCGACTACAATATGCCTGAAATGGACGGTCGTGAGCTGTCTGAGTTTATCCGTTTTAATCCTGAAACCTCGCATATCCCGATTATTATGGTTACCTCAGAGGCCTCTAACAGCCTGCATATGGCCAATATTCAACAAACCGGGGTTAATGCGCTCTGCGACAAACCCTTTGAACCCAACGAAGTGAGAACCATGCTGGCGGCATTGCTGAGCAACTGACGCTGAATGGCTAAAATTGTCAAGCCGTTAAGTTAATTTTGCGTTAAACAATGCGTATAAATGAGTTGACAGCAACGGCGTCGCACAATACAGTATCCCCATGAAATTATGTAATGAAAACGTCACCGCTCGCTTTTTTGCGTTTATCACCTTCATCTGAGGGAGGGAGCGTAGCGCGTGCAAATAACCTCCCGGCGGGAGGTTTTTTTTTGCCAGAAATCGTTAGAGAGATAATATGTCTACCCCTGAATTAGATACCATTAGAGAACGTATTACTGCACTTGATAGTGAGTTGTTACGCCTGTTGTCAGAGCGTCGAGGCCTGACAAATCAGGTAGCCGAAACCAAAATTAAGCATCACATTCCGGTACGCGACCAACAACGCGAAGAGCAACTGTTAATACGCCTGATCAAAGAAGGTCAGAAACAGAATCTTGATGCCCACTATATAACGCAAATCTTTCACGTCATTATTGAAGACTCGGTGCTGAACCAGCAAGCTATGCTGGCGGCACGGGCGAATCCGGGCAGCGCTTTACCCCTTAACAGAGTGGCGTTTTTGGGTGACCGCGGTTCATACAGCTATTTAGCCACACAAAAATATTTCTCGCGTCGGCCAGGCGATTTGTTAGAACTGGGTTGTCAAAGTTTCCGTGAGGTGGTGAGTAAGGTAGAAACCAATGAAGCAGATTACGCTGTCCTGCCCGTTGAAAATACCACCTCAGGCAGCATCAACGAAGTGTACGACCAGCTGCAAAACACCGAACTGAGTATTATTGGTGAACTAACGCATCCTATTAAGCACTCATTACTGGTAGCTAAAGAGACGTCCCTGAGCAATATTAAAACGCTTTATGCACATCCGCAGGTGTTTACCCAGTGCAGCCATTTTCTCGCCGAACTGGGCAATGTAGAAGTTAAAACAATGGACGCAACGTCGTCAGCGATGCTCAAAGTAAGCGAACTCAATCGTGATGATGTTGCCGCAATAGGCAGTGAAGCCGGTGGTAACCTGTATGGTTTGATCGCTATAAAATCGAATCTGGCTAACCAAAAAGAAAACCATAGCCGCTTTATTGTGGTGGCTAAACAGCCGGTGAACGTGCCCTTGCAGGTGCCCGCCAAAACAACCTTTGTGATGTCTACCGTGCAAAAAGCCGGTGCCTTAGTTGAAGCACTGCTGGTACTTAAAGCCAATAATATTAACATGACCAAGCTGGAATCAAGACCAATCCCCGGCAACCCATGGGAAGAGTTATTTTATATTGATGTTGAAGGCAATACCCAGGACGGTCCGGTGCAAAGCGCGATGGCGGAACTCAAACGCATTACCCGCTATCTCAAAGTGTTGGGCTGTTATCCCAGCGAAGAAATTAATCCCACCAAAGTGGCGGCCTCTAAAGCGCTCACTGCAGAATAACGACTCACAGCAGCCAGGTTTTTCTGGCTGCTGCCCTGCCCGGTTATCTATAGCATGCGCGTCAGACTTTAAACCGATCAACCATTACCTGGGTGTTGCTGGCAATATTGGCCAGTTCATGGGCAGCGCTGCTGATTTGGCTGGCGCCGGTGCGCAGTTCACTGGATAACGAATTGACCGTGTTAACACTGCCTAATACGACTTTAGAGGTGCTTTCCTGCTCGTTGGTTGCAGCAGAGACAAGGTTAGCCATATTCTGCACTTGATCAATGGTCTCACTTAGCTCGCGCATGGCCGTTGTAACCAGTTCAACAAGATGAATGCCACCGCTGGCGGCGGCTTCTGCTTTTTCCATGGCCAGGACTGACTCTGCTGAAGAGCGGTTCATTTTTTCAATTAGCTGGCCAATTTCTTCGGTACTTTGCTGCGAGCGGCTTGCCAGTGCTCTCACTTCGTCGGCAACAACAGAAAAGCCCCGACCAGCTTCACCGGCGCGCGCCGCCTCAATAGCCGCATTCAGAGCCAGCAGATTGGTTTGATCAGCAATGCTGTTAATCACATCAAGCAACGAGGTTATCTGCCCGACTTCATCCTTTAACGCACTAATAACTTTTGATGAATCCTGAATGAGTTTAACCAGCAACTGAATATTATCGGCAACATAGTCTGCCCGTTCCTTGTTTTCACTTAAACTGATATTGGCCTGATCGCCGTGATCGCGGCTCATCGCCGTGGAGTTCGCCACTTCCTCAACCGATACCGACAGGCGTTTTATTGCATCATCAACAATTTGCATTTGTTCATTCTGATGCACCGCATTTTGCTCCCCCTGCTGAGTCACCGCGCTAAGCTCTTCTGCTGCGGAGGCCAGGGACGCAGCATCCACTTTCACCTGGGAAACAATGGTTCTTACCTGATCAATAAAAACATTAAAGGGCTCAATGATACGGTTTATTTCCGGAATACGGGATGGTTTGAGCTGAATGGTCAGGTCACCCTCACCAGAGGCTAGCGCTTCACATGCATCACCAACATCGTTTAACGGTTTAACCAGGCGGTTGGCCAGCCATATTGCAAGCAGGACTGCCGCCGCCGCAATCGCAGCAGTGGCAATCAATGTACCGGTCAGCAATTTATTTTTTAACACTGTTGCCGGCCGCAACGCTTCTTCAACGTCAATTTCGGCAAGTGCGGCATAGCGGTACTCACCAATCTGCACCGTTGAATAGGCAGAAAACACCTCTACACCACGGTAGTCGGTAACACGTTCAAAGCCACTTTCACCAGCCAGGGCTTTTCGCGCTGCCGCGGTGGTCACCGGCTGAATACCAACAGAGGTGCCCGCCTGTTGTATTTGCCGCGCGATTGACGGTGACGCTTTCGCAAACACGGCATTATATTGCGCTGGGTCCTCTAAAAAGAAACGGCTCTCGGTCACCAGGGTTCCCTGAGGTGAAACGATATAGGTTTCTCCTGATTCTCCCAGACCGGCCTGCTGCCATTGCTGGCCGTGCGTCATGATTTGACTGATAACATTTAACGGCATCTGAAAAATCAATACTGCTTCAACCTGCCCGGACTGGCTCTCGATAGGTGAGGCAATAAAACCTGCCATTGCATTGTACGAAGGCAAATAGCTGGCTAACGAACTAACATAGACGTCATCCGTGCTGCTACTGTTAATGGCCTTTTTAAACGCTTCACCAATACCTGTATTTGCATAGGGACCAGTTGAAATGCTGGTGGCAAAATCGAGTTCTTTAAACACTGAGTACACAATGTTGCCGGTGTCAGCGTCGACGATGAAAATATCGTAGTACTCAAATTCTTTAAGAAACGCTCTGAAATACTCGTGATACTGCTCATGGTAGCGGGCATAGTCGGTATCGTTGGCCAGACTATACAGGCCGTCTTTTTCGCCAATGGCAAAATCAGAGCCGGCAATAAAATCAAATTGCAGCGCCTTAGCATTCGCCGACAGGCCATCAACCAGTCCACCCGGATTGTTTAACCGGGTGTTATTTCGCGCTTCAAAAAGCGCCGAAAAATCATCGGTATAATAAGCAGACAGCTCACTTTGTTGCGCGCTGCTGAGACTTTGCCGTTGCGCTGAATAGCGGTTGAAGGCGCCAATAAAGGCGTCAGCAGCCTGATTCACATAACTTTGTGAAGAAACTGACCTCACCTGACTTTCGATGGTTTGAACGTAACGTTCAATGGCCTCAGAGGTTTGTTTATTTTCTATCTTTAACTTATCTGACGCCGCCTGGGTTAGCGCATCGGTTGACTCGACAACCCCTAACTGCAACGACACGGCCGCGATGACCAGTATCGCGGTTAAAACAAGTGGAATGATAGTGACTAGTAATCGTAACTTCAGCGTCATTAATGGCTACCCCGGCGCACAAATAATTTGCAAACCGCTGCCACTATGCCATCTGAGCATTGCTCAGTTCACTTATCAGGTCCTGAGCATTTGATCATCATCGGCTTTTAGTAGCAGACGTTTGCTATCGACTAAACATGTTTTAGCGTAATCGCCAAACCAATCGCCAATCTCATTGAACTGGCGAATAAACTCAGCTTTATCACCGCTATCAAGCACCTTAAGCGCTTCACCAAAGCGACGATGAAAACGTTTTAATAACGCAAAATTGTCTGGGTTATTAAAAATAATATCGGCATATAATGTCGGTGATTGAGCAAACAATCGACCCACCATAGCTAACTCTAGTCGATAAATTGGCGAACTCAAATTGGTTAACTGAACTAAATCGGGATTTTCGCCAGCAAGGTGCGCACCGTACAAAAACGTATTGAAGTGGCGCATCACCTGAATAAAGGCCATGGCCTTGTCGTGCTCTTCGGCGCTGACCTCTATCAGCGATGCGCCCCATGTTTCCATTTGGTTTAATAACCAGTTGTATTGCGCAGGTTCACGACCATGACATACCACCACTACCTGCTTTATCATGCCCGGTGCATCGGGGCCAAACATGGGGTGTAACCCTACCACCGGACCACTGTGCGCCTGCATCATGGCGCTAAGCGGCTTATCTTTAATACTGGTTATGTCAGCCAGAATGCAATCGGCTGGCAAGCGCTTGAGCGCAGCAATCACATCGACAGTGAGATTGATGGGCACCGAGACAAGCACCAGGCTGGCGGCAGCAAACATTTCATCGGCGTGCTCCCAATCGTCTTTTTCAAGAATATCTACGTTATAACCACTGCGCTCAAATAGCCCGACAAACACCTTGCCTAATGCGCCTGCACCGCCAATAATCACAATGCGTTTGATACCGGGGTTTACACAGCGGTAACGGTTATTTTGCAGATGGTAAGATTCGCGCATGATGCGCCGCAATAAGTCTTCGATGAGTGAACTTGACACACCAAGCGCTTCGGCTTGCTGTTTGCGCGCTTCGAGCATCTCGGCCTCTCGCTCAGGCACGTATATCGGCATACCGGTTTTTGCTTTGAGCTCACCGACCTGGCAGGTTAACTCTGCACGTCTGGCCATGAGTTCGATGAGTTGACTATCCAACTCATCGATACCAAGGCGTAACTCACTCAGTTGCTGAGCAAATTGTTCCGAATTGTTTTGAGACATTTATCAGGCTAATTCCGTTCGCTTGTTTTGGCGCAATGGTAGCACAGTAATGAGCTTATCTCGCATTTGATCAAGCAGACTCTCGGTCGCTTCCCAGTCGATACAGCCGTCGGTTATCGACACCCCGTACTCGAGATCTTCAAATGCAATCCCGTCTGACTTTTGATTGCCAGACTTTAAGTGACTTTCCAGCATAATTCCAATAATCGATTGATTACCCTCCAGAATTTGGTTAACCACATTCTTTGCAACAGCCGGCTGACGACGGTAATCCTTGCTCGAATTAGCATGCGAGCAATCCACTACCAGCCCCGCGGTTAGTCCGGCACGGGCCATCCACTCTTCGCATTCACTTACACACACCGAGTCATAATTGGGCTGTTTGCCGCCCCGAAGAATGATATGGCCATCAGGGTTACCCTGGGTTTCAATAATACTCACCTGCCCCTGCTTGTTGATGCCCATAAACCGGTGTGATGAAGCAGCCGAGCGCAGTGCATTAATGGCAATATCGAGACTGCCGTCTGTGCCGTTTTTAAACCCTACCGGCATCGACAAGCCACTGGCCATCTCGCGGTGAGTCTGTGATTCAGAAGTGCGTGCACCAATAGCACTCCAGCTAAACAGTTCCGCCAGATATTGCGGACTGATAGGGTCCAGCGCCTCGGTGGCGACAGGCAGCTCCAGCTCCGCCAACCAAATAAGTAATTCTCTGGCTTTATACAAACCGGTTTCAATATCAAAGGTGTCGTTGATGTGCGGGTCGTTAATCAGCCCTTTCCAACCGGTAGTGGTGCGAGGTTTTTCAAAATAGACGCGCATAACAATGTATAAGGTATCTTTATAACACTCATGCAATTCTTTTAAGCGCAGCGCGTAGTCTTTGGCTGCTTCGATGTCATGAATCGAACAGGGTCCGCAAACCACCAGCAGGCGGTGGTCCTTGCGGTGAATAATGTCTGAAATGATATTCCGCGATTGTTTGATCACTTCCAACGCCCGCTCTGAAACCGGTAACTGCGCCGAGAGTGCTTCCGGCGTCACCATAACGCTCTCTGAACTCACGTGAATATTATTAATGGTGTCCTTAATCATAAAGAGTCGCTCTTATTTAACAGGAATTCTTGAATGCCGCTTTAACACAAAGCAGAGCTCGGCAAAAAATACATATGTACAAAATTATTTACACTAAGAAAATACGATATCATTTTTAAGCGTTGACTTTTTAACAATTTTCTATAAAGGAAGCAAGGAAAAACTTTACATTTGAACTTATTTGTAACGAACTGTTACCACACGTGAAGTAGCAACTTTCTTGGCTTGTACCAAATCGCAGACGCCACTAAAGTAAGGAATTCGCGAAATTTGTTCTTGCAGACAAAAAGACAATAATGAGCACACGGATGATAACACTGCATAATATTCGTAAGAGTTTTACCAATGGTGAAGAAACCATTGTCGCGCTTAACGATGTTTCACTGACCATTGAAGAAAACGAATTTGTCGCCTTTATGGGAAGTTCAGGCTCCGGTAAATCGACACTCATGAACATTTTAGGGTGTCTTGATACCCCTGAAAGCGGTCAATATCTGTTAAACCAAAACCCGGTTAGCAGTTTGAGCGACGAAGCACTGTCAAAGATCCGCAATGAACACATCGGTTTTATTTTTCAAACATTTCACCTGTTGCCCAAGCTGGATGCTGTCGGCAATGTTAAGCTGCCGCTGCGCTATAGTGATGTCAGTGATGAAGTCGCTACGCAGCGGGCAGAAGCTTTATTAAAAAAGGTGGGTCTCGAACACCGCATGCATCATCGCCCTTTTGAGATGTCGGGGGGCCAGCGTCAGCGTGTCGCCATTGCCCGGGCACTGGTCAACAACCCGACGATGATCCTCGCCGATGAGCCAACCGGTAACCTCGACAGTAAAACATCCGACGACATCATGGCTCTGCTTACCGAACTGCATCAGCAAGGGCAAACCATTGTGATGGTCACCCACGAAGAAAACATTGCCGACTATGCCCAAAAGGTCGTCACCATGAAAGACGGTCAAATCATGAGCGAGAGGGTCAATTAATGAAATCGATTAAGCTTGGAGGCGTTGCGTTACTGGTATTGTTTGCTGCCGTTTGTCGCGGCCAGGATGTGCCACTGATTATTACCGGCAAAATAAGTTCCTCCAATATCCAGACTGTCAGTGCACCGCGTACCGATCGCTGGAACATTCAAATTCAGTGGATGATCGAGGAAGGCACGATTGTTAAGCCCGGCGATACCATTGCCGTATTCGATTCAGGCAGTGTGGATGCCCAGCTAGAGCAGAACGAAGATGCCCTGCAAACCCAGCAACTGGAATTGAAAAGCAAACAAGTCGAACTTGATCAGGCCGTCAGCAAAGCCCGCAGCGCCGTTGAAGTTGCCGATTTGGAAGTGGAAAAAGCCCGTATAGAAGCCGAGATCGAAAGTGACGACGTCAGCGATTATGACAAAGGCCAGTATAAACTGGCGTTGGAGCGGGCGTTAGTTGAGCAGTTCAAAGCTCAACAAGCCCTCGAGCAAAAGCTGACCGAACGTGAAAATACCATCGAAAAGCAAAAAATAGAAATTACCAAACTCGAAGAAAATATCGAATACCAACGCTATCAGCTTTCACAGTTAAAAGTGGTTTCAACCATCGAAGGGGTAGTCAGCCACATGTATCACCCCTGGAATAACGAAAAAATTACCGCTGGCACATCGCTGCAGGCAGCCATGAAAGTCATGGAAGTTCAGGATATCAAAGGTTTTAAAATAGACGCCTGGGTACATGAGATTGACGCTGACAGAGTGAAGGCGGGCAATACCGCGGTGGTCACACTCGATGCGTTTCCCGGCGTTCAGCACAGTGCGCAAGTCACTAACGTAGTGTCCCAGCCTGAGAAAAAAGCCAGTTGGGGCAATAGCGCCTATTACCAGATGGAGCTGTCGTTCACTGAAAAACCCACCCAAAAGCTGTTACCCGGTATGAGCGTACGCGTGGTAGTGCCGCAATCCGAGGAGCTTGCTTATGCGAATTAGTGCCGTCACTTTAGCCTTACTGCTTTTATGCGGATGTAGCGATAACCCGTCGCAACAGACTGCTACAGGCAAAACACTGGTTCAGCCTCTTACCGCCTCCGGCGAAATCGTATCACTGGAAACAGCGAGCATCTCGCCGCCATCTGTGCGCGGCATGTGGCAAATGAAAGTGCAGTTTTTGGTGCCCGAAAATACCCATGTAAAAGCCGGTGATATGCTGGTGAAATTTGACGGTCAACAGCTGCAAACGCGGTTAATAGAGCAACAAAGCTCACTCGCTGCCGAGAAAAAGAATTTTGAAAAGCAACAACTTGAAAACGAGGCAAAAGCCGAAGAACTTAAGCTGGCGTTAGCCGAAGCGCAGATGAATTATGATAAAGAAAAACGCCTGGCAGAGATTGTTGATATTAGCACCAAACGTGTCGAAAAAGAAAAACAACGCAAGGAGTTTGCCATTGCCACCGCTAAATTAGCCCAGGCAACCCAGGAAGCTGCTCAGTTTACCCAAACCAGAGCTCTCAACGATCAACTGGCGCAGAGCAAAATAAAGCGATTACAATCTAAATTGTCTGAAACACAACGCAATATCGCCAAGCTGTCTGTGACGGCGCCAAAAGCCGGGCTGATTATGTACAAAGCAGACTTTGATGGTGAGAAAGTGGCTGTCGGCGACACCGTCTTTATGGGGCGAACACTGCTCACGATACCTTCGCTGGATAAGCTGGCAGTCAAGGCACAGTTCGATGAGGCTGACACCGCAAAGCTCAGTATTGGCTCAACGGTAAAAGTCACGCTGGATGCCTACCCCGAAGTGCCCTACTCGGGCAAAATCATTTCCCTGGGAGAGGCTTATAAAGAGAAATCCTCAACCAATTTAAGCATCGTATTTGATGTCGAAATAGAGCTTGACCGCATTGACGCTGAACGCATGCGCCCCGGAATGAAAGCCAATGTTGAAGTACAAAAGGACGCCTTGTCATGACCCGTCAATTGTTCTCATGCCTGATAGCAGCCCTGTTACTGTGCGCCTGCAGTGAAACTGAACAAACTATACCGACTTATAAAGTGGGGTTACAGCCCTTTGAACTAAAGGTACCTGTTGAGGGGGAACTGGAGGCGGCCAGCGCCACTACCATTGGTGCATCCAGCCGCCAGCCAATGACCATCGCCTGGCTCGAAAAAGAATACACCAATGTTAAAAAAGGCCAGTTGATTGCCCGTTTTGATGCCGAGCAGCTCACCCTCGATATGCGCAAGGAAATGTTGGCCATAATGCTGCTCGAAGAAGATATGAAACTCAACCGCACCACACTCACCCAGGAGGAGCGCGATGTTGAGATGGATAAAACGCTGGTTATGAAAGAGTTTGCCTTTGCCGATGAATTTACCGTGGACGACCTGCGGGTTTATTCGCGGATTGAAATTATTGAAAATATGCAAAACAAAGAATATCTGGGCGCCAAAGACAACTACCTGGACTGGAAAAAAGACAGTGTGGTGGAGCAAAATACCAGTGCCATCGATGTACTCGACATTCGTAAGCAAGGCAGTGAACAGAAGTACAACCAAATCAAAGCGGCAATTGAAAGTCTCGAAATTTATGCGCCCTACGATGGCCTGCTGGTGTATGAGTCAAACTGGCGCGGTGAAAAGCCCTCGGTAGGTCAGACCGTGTTTCCGGGACGTCCGATTGCGAAACTGCCAGACCTGTCAAAAATGCAGGCCAAAGGTTATGTCCTCGACAAACAGGCCATCGCCCTGGAGCCAGGCCAGCCTGTGTCAATTCAGCTTGAAGCCTACCCTGACCGGACGTTCTCCGGCTCACTGAAAGAGGTCTCAGGTTTCTCACGGACCATTTCGCGAGCCGACCCCACAAAGTATTTTGAAGTGACCATTACCATCGACGATCAGGATTCGCCCCTGCTAACACCGGGACGAAAATTAAATGCCACTATCGCTGTAGCAAGCAATGAAGAAAAGTTACTGGTGCCTATGCAGGCTATTTATAACCAGCAGGGTATTAATTATGTTTTCCTGCGCGATGGCAACCGTTTTAGTCGCCAGAAAATCGATATTGGCAGTAAGAACCTGCACTTTGTAGAAGTGACCAACGGCCTCAGTGAAGGCGATCACATTGCCTTGTCGTACCGGGAGCTAATCTGATGTTACAGCAATTAAACTTAACGAAAATACGCCTGTTGGTCGCCGATGCCTGGCACGAGTTACTGGCGCAAAAGCTGCGCACATTCCTTACTCTGCTCGGCATGATATTTGGTGTGGGCGCAGTTATCGCCATGCTCAATATCGGTAAAGGTGCAGAGCAGGAAGCATTAAAAATGATCGGCTCAATGGGACTACAAAATCTCATTGTTGAGTCGAAGCGCTACAGCGCAGAAGAACTCAGGGATATTCGCGAAGACTCGCTGGGCTTGAATGCTGCTGATGTAGCAGCGGCAATGGCAACCCTGCCTTTCATCGCCAGTTACAGCGGCGAAAAACAAATTAAACTCTTTGCCTTGTACAGCGACTTTGCTAAAGCCGACGCTACCGCGGTGGGCGTCACCAGCAGTTATTTTGAGCTGGCGAGTATGGCGCCGGCCAAGGGCCGCTTACTTACCGCAAATGACGAACTGCGCGTTGCCCAGGTCGCCGTGCTGGGGGCGGATGTTGCAGCGGCCTTGTTTCCTGATGCCGAGCCTTTAGGACAATTCGTAAAAATTAACCATGCCTGGTTTGAAGTTGTAGGGGTTATTGCTGCCCCAACGTTTAATAAGGATGCCTTCCAGGGAGTTAAGATCAACGGCGATCGTAACCGGGTATTTATTCCCCTTTCCACCAGTCAGAAAAAACTCAATAGTGAGCCGCTGGCCAGCGAACTGGATGTAGTTAAATTTGAAGTGACAGAGGATTACTCCACGGTACTCGCCGCCAAAGCGGTAACCCAACTCCTTGACCAACGCCATGCTGGCGTCGAGGACTACCGTTTAATTATCCCGGTTGAATTACTCGCACAGCAGGAAAACACCCAGCGTATATTCAACATTGTGATGGCCTGCGTGGCCGGTATTTCGCTGTTGGTCGGTGGTATCGGCATTATGAATATCATGTTGGCCAACGTACTTGAACGCACCAAAGAAATCGGCCTGTTACGGGCAGTAGGGGCCACTCAACAGGATATAAAACTACAGTTTATCGCTGAAAGCTTTGTGATCTCTGTTCTGGGCGGCGTACTCGGTATCGTTTTTGGCCTGGTATTATCAGAAATTATTGGCTTTTATTCGGAGTGGGCGGTGAGTTGGTCGCTCACCGCTATTGTCTTGTCGGTATCGATTTGCTTGCTGGTTGGCGTAGGCTTTGGTGTATTTCCCGCGATAAAAGCCTCAAAGCTTAACCCGATTGATGCCCTCCATTCGGACTGATTTGTACGCTTATTACGTGTGCCGCATCCTCATACGGTACACGTAATAGCTCAGCATGCTACTCACCAGAGCCACTGGATCCCGCTACTGCAGCCGAACTTGCCACCACCGCCGCAGATACTGAGGCCTGCTGCGCCTGCTGTAGTTGATTAGCAATGAGTGATGCATTTGGATTTTCGATGGCGATGATACAAGCGCCGTAGCCTAAACCGACCAGTTTGTTTTCCCAGCATACATGGCCGCTGTCAGCATCCAGACAAAACAGGTGGCCACCGGCATAGGCAAAAATAAATCCCTCTTCAAACAGCAGGTTGGTCACGCCGGACGTCGACTTTAGCTTTGTTTACCATTGCCTCGTGCCGGTGGTTTTATCTACGCACACGACGTGCCCGTTTATACAATAGACAGTTTTGCCACCAGCCTTTTGGTGGCTATCTCTGCATTTTTTATTTACCAAAAAAAAACCCTCTCTTGCGGAAAAGCGTAAAAAAACTTCTATACTTACAGCCACGTGGACCTTTATTTTATTTGCAAAGGTGATCTACCCAGCACCTTGCTAGCCAAAATGAGCAATGCTACTGTTCATTATAGCCAACAGGCGATTGAAAATACGTAAAGCTCCAGCGTTCACAGCCTTTCTTGCAGCGGAAGTTTTAATGACATTAACAGCACGCTATATTCTCGCGCTGGTACTCATTGCAGTAACAGTTTCGATCTCAGCCTGGACGATCCAGGACTTATTGAGTACGCAACGTAAAGACGCTGAGATTATTAACCGGGCCGGTCAACAGCGCATGCTATCACAGCGCATATCGTTGGCAGTAACGCGTTTATCACAGTGCGATACTCCTGATAGCCTGCCCCGCGATACGTTGGCCATTGCCCTAAAACGATTTTCAGAAAATCACACCTACTTGGTAAACCAGCCGAATATGCCCGCCCGATTACACGCGATGTACTTTAGCGATGGCGGGCTGGATGCGCAAAGTCAGGCTTATCTGCAAGCAGGTTATCGCTTACTCAATAATGGGCAATGTTTTGCGGTACCTGAAATATTTGCACAAGCCTATTCCGATCAACTGTTAATAAAACTCGATGAGGCCGTCGATATTTTTGAACAAAGCGCCCGGGAACGTGTTGCTGAAATTGAAACCATTGAGTTTTACCTGTGGGTGATCACCTTGCTGATGCTGCTTGGCGAAGCCCTTTTAATATTCAGGCCAATGGTACAAAAAATAAACCGCACCATTGCCAGGTTAAAAGTGGCAAAAGAGGAGGCTGAAGCGGCAAGCAAAGCCAAGTCCTCTTTTTTAGCCAATATGAGTCACGAACTGCGCACGCCGATGAATGGTATGTTTGGCATGATTGAATTGGCCCGGGAGAATCCCGGTAAAGCGAATGCTTACCTTAAAAAAGCACTCGCCGCCGGAAACCAGTTGCTGACGCTGATTAACGACATTCTCGATTTATCCAAAATTGAAGCTGACAAGCTGGTGATCTCAAACGAGCATTTTAATCTGCTTGAGATGCTTGATGATCTTGCCACACTCTATTCAATTAGTTGTCAGCGAAAAAATTTAGCGTTTAATTATCAGCGCTCGTCGAATCTGCCCACCACTGTAATCGGCGATCCTAAACGGATGTCTCAGGTGCTGCATAACCTGCTCAGTAACGCCGTGAAATTTACCCCTAAGGGATCCGTCACGCTGGAGGTCGCTTTAGTGCAGCATGGCCAGCGGGACTGGCTGAGTTTCAGGGTTACCGATACCGGTGTGGGGATTTTACCCGAGCACGCAGAGTCTATTTTTAACGACTTTGAACAAGGCAATCAATCCACCACCAAACTCTTCGGCGGCACGGGGCTGGGCCTTAGCATTGCTAAACGCCTGGCGACACTCATGGACGGCAAACTATCCTTTGATTCAGCGGAGCAACAGGGCAGTGAGTTTCGGTTTTTACTGCCCGTGAATATACCGCTTGCCCAGCCCGGCGATTTGCTGCCAGCCGTGTCGCTCAAAGCGGCCGTGGTCGACGACCTGCAAACCAGTCGGGAGTATCTCAGCCATATACTTAGCGAAATGGGCGTAGAAACCCTAACCTTTAGCTCTGCTCAGGATTTTTTAGACTGTGAAAAGAAATTTGATGTCGCACTGATAGATCTGTCGATGCCAGAAATTGATGGTGTTACGCTGATAAGAAAAGTCCTGGCCCGCGGTCAGGTTCCGCCGCCCTACCTCATTGTAGTCTCTGCAGTACTCGAACATATAGATGCCGAACCACGCATTCTTGATGCGATATGGCGTATGTATGCTAAACCCGTTGACCGTAATGCCATCAAGTCAGATATTCTTGCTCTGCAATCACTGAAGGCTTCCGGGGAGGAACCTCAAAGTAGCACGGCGGGCAACACGACTGTAGAAGTGTTAGTGGCAGAGGATAACGAAATTAATGCCGAGGTTATCCGCAGTATGCTCGAATCAGCAGGCTGTGAAGTGACTGTCGCCGAAAATGGCCAACTGGCTATCGACGCATTACATGGCGTTGAGTTTGATCTTATCTTTATGGATGTTCAAATGCCTACAATGGATGGCCTCGAAGCCACCTCAATTATTCGCAATACACTCGGCATGACCGACATTCCTATTATTGCCCTCACCGCCAATGCTTTTGCCGAAGACCGCGAACGCTGCCTTGCCGCCGGTATGAATGACTTTTTAACCAAACCGGTTAATCGCGACAAGGTTATCAGTATTGTCAGGCGCTACACAGCAGGCTAGGAAATGATGAGCAAAGTGGGTACTCGCCACATAGTCAAAGCCGAATCCCGTCTGGTTAGCCCCCGCTGTGCCGTAGCAGTCGCCAAAAAATGATCTCTTTGCGATGCCATAACTTATTAGAGAATACCGAGTTGCTCAAATCGTCGCTTGCCCCGGCGTTACCCGTGTTATTAAAGGTACATTCCCGTTTGCGCAACAACATACAACTAACAAAATAAACGGAATCATGATGATAAATATCAAAGACAGTAAAATACTGATTGGATTAATGGCCGTACTACTGGCACTGGTTATTGCGGTGTGGTTTATTTTTTTCAGTCGGGTCACTCCACCAGACTTCTCAGAGCATCCGGCGGGGCCGGAACGAAAAATGGCATTTTTTTCCTACTTCAAACCCATCATTGATGACGTCAATCAGGAATTTATTGCCGACAGAGAATTTGTTACCAGTGTTTGCTCGACAGACGATAAGAATGCCGACAGCCAACTTGCCGAATTAGCCGTTAAATACCGCATAGATAAAGTAGACATTGAAAACGAGTCCTTGTGTGATGTATTACTGCGTCGCGTTGATATTGTGCCCCCTTCCCTCGCGTTAGCACAGGCAGCCAATGAAAGTGCCTGGGGCACGTCACGCTTTGCGCAACAGGGTAATAACTTTTTCGGTCAATGGTGTTTTGAGAAAGGTTGTGGCATTGTGCCAAACAGTCGCGATGAAAGTAAAATCCACGAGGTTGCTGACTTTCGCTCCCCCGCTGACTCTGTTAAAAGCTATATGCTTAACTTAAATGGCCACGACGCTTACAAGTCATTACGCAGTATTCGCCAGTCGCTTCGTGCACAGAATGCTTCATTCAGCGGCATTGAACTCAGCTACGGGTTAAACAAGTATTCTGAAAGAGGCGAGGAATACGGCGAAGAACTTCGTGAGATGATCCGCTTTAATAAATTAACCGAGTACGACAAAACCTCTTAATCAATCTGGGGCAAGCGTTTTACCGACTAGCAGTATGAATGTAACGGTGACAGCCGCCGGGCTGTCACGCTGCTTAAATGCCAACAGTACGGCCGCTGAAGCTTGTTGAGGCAGTAACAACCGCACCAGCCCCGATGTCAGTATCATCAGGAATGTTTGCTCCCGGTAAAACCGAACATCCCTCACCAAGCGTCACGTTATTCCCTACTGTGATGGCCGCTGTTTGCTGCCACCCTGCTTTTCGCCGGTCTGACTCCAGCGGGTGTGTAAGCGTGGCCAGCACCACGTTATCAGCAATGGTGACACTGTGTCCCAGACGAATGATACCCGGATCGAGCATCACCACTTTACGGCCAACAAGCAGATCACTACCCGCATAAATATTGACGCCATAGTCGCAGCCAAAGTATGCCCCCACGGTGACAGAACTCACATTGGGCAGCAGCTGTGTCAGTATGGAATGACGCTCACTTGCTGGCGTTTGAGGCAGATTATTGAGCCTCCAGCACAATGCTTTGGCGCGCTCCCGGGCCACCACCAGAGTTGGGTGTTGAGTCTGATACCACTGTCCGGACAGCATCTGCTGCCAAATGTCCTGAGCTTGTGTCATAACCTGCCTCGTGGTGATGTCTGGCTTTACTGTAAGCCACAAAAAAGCCCGCAACAAGTGCGGGCTTTTCTTAAGTTAACAATAACGCAAGGATTAGTAATCTTAGTTAAGCTTCTCTTTGATACGTGCAGATTTACCTGAACGTTCACGAAGATAGTAAAGCTTGGCGCGACGCACTGCACCGCGACGTTTCACTTCAATAGAAGATACCGCCGGGCTGTGTGTTTGGAACACACGCTCTACGCCTTCGCCACTTGAAATTTTACGTACTGTAAAAGCCGAGTGAAGACCACGGTTACGCTTAGCGATAACAACACCTTCGTATGCCTGAAGACGTTCTTTATCACCTTCAGTTACACGAACTTTAACAATCACTGTGTCACCTGGACCGAACTCAGGCACATCAGTTTTGAGCTGTGCTTGCTCAATTTTCTTGATGATATCTTGACTGACTTTGCTCATCATATCCTCTCATCCTAGTTAACTGTCATCTTGCTGCAACGACGCCTGGAATGCATCCAGTAACCGTTGTTGCTCCTCAGTCAGAGCTAGGTCGTTAAATAACTCAGGGCGGCGCAACCAGGTTCTGCCTAAAGATTGCTGTAACCGCCACTGCCTGATTTTTTCGTGATCACCACTTAACAACACATTAGGTACCGCTTTGCCGTCGAGTATTTCGGGGCGCGTATAGTGCGGACAATCTAACAAACCATGGCTAAACGAATCTTCAATTGCTGAATCGCTGTGTCCGAGTACACCCGGCACCAAACGCGCAATTGCATCCATCATCACCATCGCTGGTAGTTCACCGCCGCTGAGCACGTAATCACCAATTGACCATTCTTCGTCAACATGGCTCTCAATGACACGCTCATCAACACCTTCGTACCGACCACACAATAAAATAATATTATCGTGCTCAGCGAGCGATTTAACGCCCGCCTGGGTAAGCGGCTTACCCTGTGGAGACAGGTAAATCACTTTACTTTTTTCACCCCCCGCCAGTTTGGCGGCGGTAATTGCGTCAGTGAGCGGCTTGACCATCATCAACATGCCCGGGCCACCACCGTAGGGGCGGTCATCAACAGTACGATGACGATCGTGAGTGAAGTCTCGGGGGTTAAAATGCTCGACCTCAAGTTTGCCCGTCTTAACTGCTCGCCCTATCACACCCTGTTGGGTGAAAGGGGCAAACATCTCAGGAAACAAACTGATGATGCCAAACCATTTTTCCGCGGTCACTTAGAACCCCGGATCCCAATCAACTGTAATCACCCGCTCGGTTTTATCTACGTTATGCACAACAGAGTCGTACACAAACGGTAATAATCTTTCTTTCTGACCAAAAGCATCGCTACTGAGCGCTTTAACGCGGATTACGTCATTCGCCCCTGTATTGAACACTTCTTTAATCACACCCAGGTTGTAACCTTGCGTAGTTACTACCTGCATGCCGGTTAACTCACGCCAGTAAATATCATCGCCTTCCAGTTCAGGAAGCTGCTCAGCGTTAATGCTGATATCCAGGTTTTTAATGCGCTCGGCATCATCCCGGCTATCGACACCCACTAGCTTTGCTACGATGGCTTTACCATGCGGTCGCCACTGATCAGTTTGGTATTCTTTACCATCAGCCAGATACCACGGGCTGAAATCAAAAATACCTTCTGGTACTTCGGTAGAGCTGTTGATCTTGACCCAACCTTTCACGCCATAGGGCGCGCCGATTTTGCCAATAACCACTTTGTCAGACGCTTGACTCATCTAAACCTACCAGATTATGGACAGCTTACGCTGCCGCTTTTTTCGCTTCTTTTACCAGTGTATTCACGCGCTCAGATAAGCTCGCGCCAACACCAACCCAGTATTCTACGCGGTCAATGTCTAAACGAAGACGTTCAGCCTGACCTTGTGCAGTTGGGTTGAAGAAACCGACGTTTTCAATAAAACGGCCGTTCCGTGCGCGACTGCTATCTGCAACCACTACCTGATAAAATGGACGCTTTTTGGCGCCACCACGCTGTAAACGAATAGTAACCATAAATGCCTCAAACTCGTTGTAGCGTTACCGTTAACTTACCTTTTCAACCATGCTGCAAACGTGCAGACAAGGCGAAAGGCCGCGGAATTATACGTATACACAACAAAAATGCAAGCCGTATCAGCGATTAAACTTACTTTAAAGCGATATACTGTGTAAATGTGTGAGGAGTTCGCCGTCGCGTGGCGACTTTTGTTGGTGAATAATGATGCCGGGCGATTGTGAGGCACAAAGCAGCGGCCAACATTGGCGTTAAGTGGTATCAGCAGTTTACGGGTAATCCGGGGTGTAACAACGGCAATATCACGTAACATAATCCCAACAGTAAAAAAACATTAGTTTGGACAACAAAGTAATGTTCCCCTGTTATTCTTGACTCGCCCTGAAATAATAAAAAACCATTCGCTGCAAGCGACTGTATTGACTATGACCCGGCCCTGCGTTTTACGGGGCCCTTTTGCCTTAACCGGCGTTTGATAATTTGTATTGGTGATCGTATTGATTTCTACCAAAGATGTACTTTATTGGCTCCTGGGCCTGCTCAAAGCCTATACCTGGCAAGCTGTTGGCGCATTACTGGCGCTGATTGTCGCCGCCTCAGCCTGGCTATTGCTTGGCCAGGGGATAAAGCTGACTGTTGATGAGGGGCTCAATGCCGGCAACATCGCCAGGCTTGACGCGGCAATCGGTTGGGTAATTGCGTTTGCAGTACTCGGTTGCCTTGCTACCTATTTTCGGTTTTATTTGATGACCTGGCTTGGCGAGCGGGTCAGCGCGGATATTCGTATTCAGGTTTACCGGCATCTGCTCACCCTGCCACCGGCCTTTTTTGCCGACACCCGTACGGGTGAGGTGATCTCGCGTTTTACCAATGACACCAGCGTAATACAAACTGTAGTCGGCATGAGTTTGTCGATGGCGCTGCGCTCGGTAGTGGGATTTGTCGGCGCGTTGATTCTGATGTTGTTTACCAGTCCTTTACTGACCCTGTGTGTGCTGCTGGCAGTGCCGTTTATACTGGTACCACTTAAACTCATCGCCCCCAAAGTGCGTCATTTTTCACGTCAGAGTCAGGATCGTATTGCCGATATGGGTTCACAAATCGATGAAACCCTGCATGAAATTATGATTGTACAGGCGTTTAATGCGGTCAGTGCTGAACAACAAAAATTTAGCGAAAAAGTCATGGCCGCGCTGCAGGCGGCCTCGCACCGAATACACTACCGCTCCATGCTGATTGGCGTCATCATGCTGGTCAGCATGCTGTCGGTTATCGGCATTGGCTGGTTAGGCATTCGTCAGGTAATGAGCGATGACATCACTGCTGGCCAGTTGTCAGCATTTTTATTCTATGCGGTATTAGCGGGCAGTAGTATTGCCACGATCAGTGAAGTGTTAGGCGAGATCCAGCGCGGTGTCGGGGCCAGTGAACGGCTGTTAGAACTACTGGCCACCAAACCAGACAATAATGGCGGTACGAAACACATAGCGGTATTCACCGCGCCACCGGGGATTCGCTTCGATGACGTGACGTTTAACTATGCCCAGAGCAGTTCGCTGTTTGAGCGATTTAACCTGCAGATTCAGCCAGGAGAGTGCGTTGCACTGGTTGGCCCAAGCGGCGCCGGCAAATCCTCTTTATTTCAGTTGCTACAGCATTTTTACCCCATTGACGACGGTAAAATATGGATCGGTGAACACGATATCAGCACCCTGACCCTGGATAGTCTGCGTCAGCAAATCGCGCTGGTGCCGCAGGAGCCGGTTATCTTTGCCAGCACGGTGATGGACAATATCCGCTATGGACGCCCCGGCGCCACGCAAGCGGAGGTTATCGACGCGGCGCAACAAGCGTTTGCCGATGACTTTATCCAGGAACTCTCTGCAGGCTATCACACCGAGCTCGGTGAACGCGGGGTTAAGCTTTCAGGCGGACAACGTCAGCGTATCGCGATTGCGCGGGCCATCTTAGCCGACCGCCCCATTCTACTACTTGACGAAGCCACCAGCGCCCTTGATGCGGTCAGTGAACACAAAGTACAAATTGCCTTAAAACACCTTATGAGAGGGCGCACGACGCTAATCATTGCCCATCGCCTGGCAACCGTTCAAATGTGCGATCGTATTGTTGTAATGGAGCATGGTCAGGTGCGTGCCACCGGCAAACATGCCGAGTTAATTAAAATCGACACCTTGTATCAGGAGTACGCCGAGTTGCAGCTGCTACCCTAGCCCCATTCAGAACGTTAAGAGATAATAAGTAATATTAACATAAAAATAAAATGCTCCCTCAGTCGGTTTATCACGTAGCAGTACTGAAAGTGACATTATGGAATTAAAATGCTTAAGACGATCAGAACAATAATTTGTATCAGCGCCCTGGCTCAGGCAGCGCTAATTTCACCGGCTACGCTTGCGCAGAGCTGGCGTGGCGACAGTGGGCCTAAACTAGTTGTGCTTAACCAAATTGAGTTTGTCAATGAGCAAAAAACCGTCGAAGCAGTAGGCACAGCGGAGGCCGTTAAATCGGTGACATTATACCCCGCGGTAGGTGACAGAGTGACAGCCGTTAACTTTAAACCTGGTCAAAAAGTGCAACAAGGGGACGTACTTGTTGAGCTTGATGATCGTCGCCAGTTAGTCGCAGTGCGCCGCGCTGAGTTGCAATTAGAAGAAACAGAGCGCGCCCTGAAACGTTTGCTCGACAGCCGTGGTATGGGTGCCGTCGCGGAGAGCGAAATAGACGCTGCCCGAACCCTTCGTGACCTCGCCAAAGTCACCCTCGATGAAGCCAAGGCCGACCTTGAGGACCGCCACATCACAGCGCCCTTCTCCGGCTACGTGGGCCTTACCGATGTTGAAGTCGGCGATCGCATTACCACTACCACGGTAATCACCACCATCGACGATCGCAGCGAACTGTTTGTTAATTTTCGGGCGCCGGAATCAGCGGTCACACTACTGTTTTCAGAAAAAGAAGTGACCCTGCAGCCCTGGTCGTCGCGGGAAGTATCATTGACTGCCGATATTGCCCAGCTTGATTCCCGCATTAACGATACGGATCGCACCATGTCTGCCAGAGCCTTACTGGATAACGCGCAGGATCAGTATCGCCCGGGCATGAGCTTCAGAGTTAAAATTAATTTACAAGGGGATCGCTATGCTGCGATACCCGAAGCAGCCTTGCTGTGGGGCGCCACCGGTGCCTATATTTACAAAGCCGTGGATGGCAAGGCGCAGCGTGTTGACGTAAGCGTGCATCAGCGCTTACGAGGCACAATTTTGGTCAACGGTAATTTATCCAGCGGCGATTTACTGGTTGCAGAAGGCATTCAGTCGCTGCGTGAAGGTCAGGAAATCACCACGTCATTAGCGCGGAGAGCGCCAAATGAGTAACCTTGCCGACAATCACAATGACTTACCGTCATTATCGATTCGCCGACCAGTACTGATAATTGTACTTAATTTACTGATTGCCATCGCAGGTTATGCTGCACTCAATGGCCTTGAGGTGCGCGAATTACCCGACGTTGATACCCCCACGATAACTGTGAGTGCACGTTATCCTAATGCCTCTCCCGAAACCGTTGATGCAGAAGTCACCGCAGCGCTCGAGGGCGCCGTAGCGCGCGTCAGCGGGGTAAAAAACATCTATGCACAAAGTGAAGAAAACTCCGCCCGGGTGCGGGTAGAATTCCGCCCGGGCATTGATCTGGACGCTGCGGCTAATGAAACCCGCGAATCGGTTAGTCGTGTGCAGCGCGCGTTGCCAGACGAGGTAGAACAAGTCTCCATCATAAAAGCCGATAACGATGCTCAGGCGGTGGTGAGTTTAGCCGTGTCCAGCGACACTCTGGATCAGGAAACGCTCACCGAGCGCGTCGATACGGATCTAGCGCCATTATTTTTGAGTATTCCCGGCGTCGCGGATGTTAGCATGAATGGCGACCGCCAGCGGGTATTGCGGGTTAGTGTGGATCCCCTGCGGCTTACCAGCTTTGGGCTATCCATGACCGATGTGGCTAATGTACTGCGCACTGCCCCCTTTGATGTGCCGGCCGGCAGTATTCAGTCGAGCGACCAAATGCTGATTGTGCGCGCCGATGCCACCTCGCTGTCGGCTGAAGATGTTAAGGATATTGTCATCAATGGCGACACTAAAATAGGCGACATCGCCAGTGTCTACTTTGGCCCCGCAGATTCGACCAGCGCCGTGCGACTGGACGGCAAGCCAGTAATCGGTTTAGGGGTAATTCGCCAGGCCAGCTCTAACACCATAGAAATTTCAGATGAAATTCTCGCGCTGGTAGATACCTTTGAAGATCGATTCCCCGATATGAACATCCAGGTGACCTCCGACGATGCCGAATTTATTCGTGACTCGGTAGAAGAAGTGGCTTTTTCACTTGGTCTGACAATTATACTGGTTGTCTTTACCCTGCTCTTTTTTATTGGCTCCTGGCGCGCCACTATTGTCCCTGCCTTGTCGATTCCGGTGTCACTGGTCGGTGCGTTAGCCATTATCTGGCTGCTGGGTTTTTCTATCAACATACTGACGTTGCTGGCACTGGTGCTTGCCACTGGTATGATTGTCGATGACGCCATCGTCGTTTCAGAAAATATTCAGCGCCGGCGCGCAATGGGCTTGGGCGCCAGAGCCGCTGCGGTCATCGGCACGCGCGAGGTCTTTTTTGCGGTAATAGCGACCACCGCAGTACTGGCCTCGGTGTTTATTCCGATCGCCTTTTTGCCATCTACGGCCGGCCGTCTGTTCAGGGAATTTGGTGGCGTACTGGCCGGCTCGGTGATTATTTCATCATTTGTGGCCTTATCACTGGTGCCGGCCCTCACAGCCCGGTTACCAATAAAAAGTAAGACAGCGGGCAAGCGCGGCCTGTTTGATGCCACTTTAGGCCGTTTTGGTAACTGTTGTTTGAGTTTTTATCGCACCACTTTACTGTGGTCACTGAAATATGCGTGGCTGGTACTGGTCTTGTGTCTGCTTGCCGCAGGCGGCGCCTATCTCACCTCTCAACATATCGAGAACGAATTACTGCCCAGTGAAGACCGTGGCACGGTGCGCATTTTTGCCCGCGGCCCTGACGGTGTTGGCCTGAATTTTATGGACCGTCAGGCGATGAAAATGGAAAGCCTGCTGATGCCCTATGTGGAAAGCGATACCATTGAATCGATTTATACCGTTGTAGGAAGCTGGGATCCTAACATTGTCTTTATTACCGCCGATCTGAAGCATTGGGACGAGCGTGATAAGTCGCTCCAGGACATCATCGGTGAAATCCGCCCTGCACTACAATCGGTGCCTGGTGCACCGGGTAATGCATTTGGCGGTAACAGCTTAAACCTGCGTGGTCGCGGTGGTGGCCTTGAATTAGCGCTAACCGGCGACACCTATGAGCGCATATTTGACGCGGCGGTTCAATATTCGGCGGTGATAGAAGAACGTATGCCGGAGCTTGGCAACCCGCGTATAAGCTACGAACCGACCCAGCCGCAGTTGCGGGTGAATATCGATCGCCGCCGCGCCGACGAACTGGGCGTGCCGCTTGACGATATTTCATCAACCTTGCGCGCTGCCATTGGTGGCAACGACGTGGTGGATTTAAATATCGGCGATCAGGCAATCCCCATTATTTTACAAACCAACGATCGCAATACAGCGGATCCGCGGGATTTAACCAACCTGTTTGTTAAATCAGACAACGGTAGTTTGATTCCGCTATCCAGTGTTGCCTACATTACCGAGGAAGGTGTGGCGGCTGAACTTGAGCGTCAGGCTCAGCGCCGGGCCATAAAAATCGAGATGAATCTGCCTGAGGGCGTTCTCATTAGTGATGCCGTGGATCAGCTGCGCGCCATCGGCAGCGAAACGCTCCCTGATGGGATTGGTTTAATCTTCCTGGGCGAAGCGCAAACCTTTGAAGAAACCTCACAGCAGGTCGCCCTGACTTACATACTGGCCTTTGTAATTGTATTTTTAGTGCTCGCGGCGCAGTTTGAGAATGTGAACAGTGCCATTGTGGTAATGCTGACAGTGCCCTTTGGTATTGCTGCTGCCATATATGCGCTGTATCTCACTAACACATCTATAAACGTATACTCGCAAATTGGTCTGGTAATGCTCATCGGCCTGCTGGCTAAAAACGCCATATTACTGGTGGAATTTGCCGATCAGCTGCGTGACCGCGGCTATGAAGTGTTTGATGCCATCGTTGAGGCCGGGAAAGTGCGTTTACGGCCCATTATGATGACACTAGTATCAACCATTTTAGGTGGTTTGCCGCTTATCCTGTCGACCGGGGCTGGTGCCGAAGCCCGCAACGCCATTGGCTGGGTAGTCTTTGGTGGCCTTGGCCTGGCGGTGGTCTTTACCCTCTACCTGACACCGGTGATTTATTTAGGCCTGGCGCGCTTTACCAAACCACGCGCCGACGAAACCCGCCAGTTGGAAAAAGAGCTCGATACCGCACAAATCTAGCCCTGTGGGCGCACTAAAACAAGCCGCGAATAACGTCAGTTACTCGCGGCTTGTTTATTTAAAAAGGCCACAGCCTCTCTCACCATGATGTCAAAATAAGGGTTATAGGTAAGCCGGGCATATACTTTGTTTTCTTCTGTGTAGCCCCAGGGACCATACCAGACCGTCTCTCCTGCTTCACAGCGTGCGGTTTTCTCATCAGACTGGCCATTGTCACAAATACGTAGCGTGCCATCGATGCCATACAGCGGATTACCCGGACTAAACAGCACACTCATATGCGACGCCGCACTAATACGCTGTGCCGGAATCGTCATCGATAGTACCTTTGCCCCTGCTGGCGCCTGTGCCCCGTTTCCTAGCCACAGTAATGCATTATCCGGATGTTTAAACCGGCGCTGATAGAGCCTGCCCACCTCACGGACATCCACCACGCTATCTCCCTCGGGTATTACCATAAACACAGGTTGTGACAGGGGCTTCGCTGCCAGAGTCTGTGACACCGCATCAACGCTGTGTTGATAGGCAGCAAAGCCTTGCATGGCGACCGAATTATAGCGCGTTGGATTATCTTCAGGCTCGAGGTTAGGCCAGCGATAGACTGAGGTCATATACGGGGCCAGCCAGGTCACTCCAAAGTTCGGCTCAAAGGCCGGTGAAAATAACAGTAAGCCACTAATGGCCGGTCGCTCGCTGGCCGCCACGACAGCAATATGGGTTCCGGTTGAAAAGCCGCCTAAAAACAACCTGTTCACCTGTTGTGAAAACGCATCAATATGGTATTCGGCGGTATCTTGCCAGGCAGAATAACTGGCATTGAGCATATCGCCTGGCTTAGAGCCGTGACCTGGCAACAAGACCGTGCGTACCCAGAACCCATGCTGGCAAAGCCGTTCGCCGACATCGCTGAAAAAGTAAGGTGAATCCCCCAGTCCATGCACAAAAAGAACCCCTGTTTTGTTACCTACGCCACATTCAAACGGGGTATTGAGTGTCACTTCCCACTTGGCATTATTCCCCACGCTGACACGATGCTCAGCCAGCCACTGAGCAACTGCATGCTGATAACGGGTAAACGGTGACACTGTGGTGGGCAGAGGGGTTACAGAAGCAACAAAGCGTGGCTGCATAGTCTGCTGACAGCTGGTAAGCACCAGCATGCTAAGGACAATAGCAGATAAAATTACCAAAGGGAGCGGTGAGAAAATGCGGATCGACATGCAGCATTAAAGACCAATAACTTACGACGTGTTATGACCCTAACGGCTACCATACAATAATGCAAGACGCAGAGCAGCGCGAACCGGCTGACCGGCACGCGCGTTGTTCAGATCCCATACCCGGGCGCGACTGCCCGGGCTGTATCAGGCCGCGGGGATTTCCAGAGCACTGGTCGTGAGCGCCCGGGCAAGTACCTTATGAGTAAGTAAACTGAGTAACTCTGTTTCTTCGTCGCTGCGCTCGCCATCGATGCCTGACATGGCCATGGCCACTTCCAGCGCGCGATTCGCATCAAAAGAGAGTTCACCTTGCAGACTACGCAAAATGTCCGCGGCATCCCCTGTATCTAAAGCCGTGCGTGTTTGGTGGATAACGTCATTAACGAACGCTTCGCGGCAAATTGGACTGTCCCACTCCAACGACTCCACGAGCTCTTCAAGGTAGTCCTGCTCACTCAGTAAAATCCTGCGATCGACCTGATAAAAAAGGACCGCCAGCTTAATTAGCGCCTGATTAAATAATTGTTCTTCGGATAAATGCATAACAGCTCCTGTTTACTTATACCAGCATCCCGCCAGTTACCACTTAACAGATAATACCTTATTATGTTACGCAATTGTAAATAAAAAGTTTAAATAAATATTTATTATGCCGGTATCGCTTAAAGAACCGGCAACTTATCGCAACCCAAGTGTAACGTCGTGAATAATAAAATTACCGGTATAATACTCATCAGGATGACCAACCGGATCAATGGCGAAGAAATGTTTATCGTCATCATCCAGCGCCTGATAGCCGCCTATTACCTGATACAACCACACCTCAGGATCAAACTCTAATTGTCTGGCACTAAAATAATCGAGCGCCGACAATGCCTGGCCGTTGTCGATCACTTCACAGAAATAGGCATCGACCTCGGCCTGCAGCGGATCGAGTGCTAAATCCACCGCCTGTTGCTCGTTCACCTCAATGCTTGAAGGTTTGGCTTGTTTATTGTCTGCCGGTTTGCGCCGGTAAACAGAGCTGAGAGAGGCAACAATTTGCTGTAATTCTTGCTCATGGGATACCTGATTCACATCGATACTGGCCGGCTTCAGCATGGCATCAGACTGATTAAACAATATTGGCACCTGGGTCAGGTTGGGGTAATTACCCGGTACAAAATCAGGGTGGTGCTCCATATGCAATAAAAAGCCTTTAAGCAGTCGGGTGCGGCCCTGAAACTCCCGAAAACGACCCAGTAAGTCCAGCAGGCGCGCCTGGGCAACCGAGAGTTCCTGGGTGGCTTTAGAAAAGTTTTGTTGGAGCGCAACCACTAATAAATGGCGTAGCTCGCGGTTACTGCCGGCAATTTCGCTCAGTTCATCGAACCTGAAACACTCAAGTTGTTTTAATAACTCTGACACCTGTCCCTGCGCCAGTTCATTCTCACGTATTTTGGCATCAACCGATGACACATAGCCAAACTCATTGTTAATCCGGCTAAACATTACCCTGACACTATTCGCCAGCGACTCGGTGAGTTGATACACATGCTCGGTAAGATCTGTCATATAGGCATGCGCTTCGTTAAAGCGATTGTAATGCAAGGCCTCTTTGTAGTGCTCAGCAATAGTTTTTAAGCTTGCCAGCGCCGTGCCAATGTTGGCGTCAATATTACGGTTACGTTCATCCTGCAGGCCATTCTCCAGCAAATTACGCACGGCACTTTTGAGCCGCAGCGCACTTTGTGGGTCAGGCCGCCATAAAATCCCCAACTGGGTCAGTTGCTCGAGTATTTTGCGGCTGAAATTGGCCTCCTCCACGGAGCCATTCACATAGGCATGCATAATAAGATCGCTATGCCGTCCGAGCGCATTTAAAAAGCGATTACCGGCTTGGATCAGCGCCTGGCTCATAACAGGTTACCTTGCTGAATTGCCGCTTCTGCTTGTTCCGACAGTGACAACGACTCGGTTTCATCAATAAACCGTATCACTTCAAACAGGTGCTCAACTTTACCGGTTGCCAGGTAAATTTGTTTTTCTGGGTTAGGCTTTATTAAGTAGCCTAAATCCGTGAGTTTTTTAAATACCTGCTTTAATTGTCCGTCGAGGTTAACACTGGTAGAGCCAAACAAACGATAGCGGGAAATTTTTTCCAGTTGCTCACTGTAAGCGGGGGTATCTTCTATCACGCTTTGCAACTCATTTAAGCGAATAGCATTGCCCATAGTAAGCGGCATATCCGACTCACTGGCTTGCTGCACTAACAACAACCATTCAACCAGCGGTACCAGGCTCGAGGTGGTTTCCTGAAACTGTTGCTGGAGAATTTTGCGTTCGTCTTCGCCGAGGGTTAAATAGGCGGCAAAAAACACCTCGCCCTCGCCGGTGGTCGACAATGTGCGGTTTAGCAGATTTAAGTGCGGCTCGAGCTTAGTGGCGTTATCGCGGCTTTTTAAAAACCGCCAGCTGTCTTCGTCACTGACCTGACAAATAAACTGGCCATTAAGTAAGGCGCTGAGTACTTTACCTTGTTCTGTCATCATGCGTTGGTCACTCCCTGCTGAGCCTTACGGGCCTGAATTAACGACGACAGGTTACTGCTCTTAGGCTGCACGACCTGTAACTGCTTGGTTACCTTGTCAATCAGGTAACGATTTTGGAACAATTTAAGCACATCGGATTCGGGGTTAGGAAACGCTCCCACCACCGAGATATTATTGCTCTGACAGGCGTCAAAAATTTTCTTAACATTACTTTGGTGCAGCGTGCCTAATTCGTCGATAGGCCAGTGAATTACAGCCTGTGCATTGCCCCGCAAGAGGCGCGTGAAGGCAAGCAAAAACTTACATAAAATCAAATATGCCATGCCATGACTGGATGACTCATTAAGCTGACGGTCGGTACGAATAACCAGATCGCTGTTACCTTCCCGAATATGCAGTTCGATATCCAGCAATTTACTGATCCCCCCGGTCAGCGCTGCGCGTCCCAGAATGTCCAGCACCCGGCGCATGCTTTGCCCATACTCATCGTCGGGTAACTCATGCGCGCCCTCCTCCAGCCAACTGTCGTAGAGACGTCTGAATTGCTCCAGTTCCGGCCAGAACTCCAATTCACTGATGCGTGAGCGGATTTTAACGGCAGAGTCTGACACCCCTTCTAAGAATAACTCGCCATCGACCTCTTTACTGATACGCCGGCTCTGGCTCACTATGCGCTTATCGATATCTGCCAGCACGTAATAATACTGACTTAAATCAGCCCCGAAAATACGCCCCTGCTCGCGCAGACCCTGGAGTTTTTGCGGCACAATCACGTTCAGCAGCTGCGCTAAATGCCCGACCATTCGGCGATGGTCGATACCTTTCACCCCGTGGGCATTGATCACCGCACATTCCTCGCGGGCACGTTCCCAGGTATCCGACAGCCCGGTGCCTGCCTGCGCCGCAATTAACTGATCGAAGCGTTCCACATAGTTACGAATATCGCTCAGCAGCTCTTCGCGTTCTTTCAGCAAGGCCTGGGCGCGTGATAACCGCTGGGTAATACTCAGTTCATCGTGTTGCCACTCACTGACAGCGTCGACGGCAGGCAAACTGTGTTTGCTCAGCGTTTTAGCCAGTCCATCGACCTGGCCTAACTGTTCGGTAGCCACCGTGAGAAGTTTTTCAAGGGCCGACTGCTGGCCTTTAAGGGTTTCCCGGGTTTCCTTAAATTGTACCTGTAGTTCATTAAGCTCACGCTCCGCATCGCTTAAGGTTTTACGGGACTTGGTCAGGCCCTGCTGCCAGGTAACCTTTTGACCGGTAAATACGGTTTGGTACCAACGCTCGTAATCGGCCACTTTATGACGCTGTGTTTCTGTTTTGTATATGGAATCTTTGAGCGCTTTGACCTGTTTCTTTAACTGGCCAATTTCATCCACATCGAGGCCGCGCTGATTGAGTTCGTTCTCCAGCCATTTAGCCATTTCGTCGCGGTCATTGGCGGCGGATGCTTTGGCTTGTTTAATTTCGCCATCAAGCTGGGCTAACCGTGCGTCGCTGTCGGCAATTAACTGTTGCCAGTGGAAGCTGTGTTCGGTCACGGCTTCGCGCTGTTGATCCTGAATATTGTCGCGATCCAGCTCAAACTGCTGTTGCAGCTTTTTTTGTGCAAGCTGGTTGCTTTCTAACTGGCTTTTGGCGCGCTGTTTGCGTTCTTTGAGCGCATGCTGATATTCACTTAGTACCGACTCTTTGTCCTGGGTGGCGCGTTTACGGGCCGCTTCGGCGCTACGAACAGCGTTGTCCTGGCGGGTCAGCGCAAGTTCTGCCACGCGCACCGCTTCGTTACATTTTGCCAGTTCAGCCTCACAGGCGTTTTGGACGTCGAGAGCCCTGGCAAGCGCCGCTTCTGACTCTTTCAGGCTGTCTTTTAAATCCTGTTCGGTTTTAGCATACGCCGGGGCATCGATATGCTCCAGCGCCAGTTTAACGCCAAACATTGCGTCGCTGTTATCGGCCGCAGCGGGGTGCAAATCAGTACGGTCGAGTAATTCAGGGCGAATTAAACGACCAATAGAACCTTCCCACTCATTCACATTGGCGCGCAAAAACTCCAGCAGAGAACCCTCTCCCGGATACAGCAGTGCATTTACGTCATCAACCTGCTGTTCGGCTTTGCGGTGCTGATTACGGGCTTTTTCGAGGGCCTGATTAGCGCTATCGCGCTGTTGTTGGGCTTGCTTATATTCACTCTGACTTTGTCGGTACTGCGAGCGCACGGTGTCTTCGCTAATGCTGGCTTCTTTTATCGCCGCATCGAGTAGCTCTAACTGCGACTGCTCAAACTCGTTGTAGCCGGCATTCGCCAGTGCCGCTTTGGCTTGTGCTTCGCTGACCTGTAATTCATTGCGTTTATTCTGGTAGGTATCGCTAAGTTGCTGTACCTGATTTTCGTAGTCAGTTTTTATATCCTGTAGTGCCTGACGCTCTTTCTGTTGCTGTTCACTGCGTTTTTCTGCGGCTTCCTGACGCGCCTCAGAAAGCTCCTCTATTTGTGCACTCAGGGTTTCGCCAATTTCGGCAACACGGCGGTTATAGGCCGACTCAATATCCTGATGCTGCTCAGTGAGCAAGGTGTAGCGACTTGATACCAGTTCCAGTTCGCGCTGCCACTGTGGCAGTTTGCCAACATCCTCTTTAAGCTGTTCAATGTTTTGCTCCTGCCACTGGTCAAACTCTCGCTCCACCGCATCCAGCTCTGCGGTATACTTTTCTACATCGGCGCGCGACGCGGACACTTGCTGATTTAACGTATCCCGTTGTTCGCTCCACGTGGCATCGTTGTGTTTTTTCTGGTGCAGCACATCGTCGAGTTGCTGACGACTCTCTTCAACCCGTGCGGTAAGTTTTGATTTGTCCAGGGCGAAGGCCTGATTGATCGCCGCCAAATCATTCTCGGCATCCTGCAATGCCATATTCGCTTGCTCAAGACGGGTGAATTCAGGGCGGATTTGATCAAACGCACGGATCAGGTGGCACTCACGGATCCAATCATCGACGCGGTTGCGCGACAAACTTGAGGTAGGCGGCTGTACTCCGTCCTCTTCCAAAATAGCGGCAATCATGGCTTTTATGGTTTCCATTTTGCCTTCTTTGGAATGCACCGCCTTGGCCAGCTTCTCAATATGGCGTAAGTGCTCACTGGACTGACTCAGGCTAAACACTTTTGCGTAACCTAAAAGCTCGCGAGCACTGCTGCTTTGATTCAATACACCCTGGTCATTTTGAATTACCGCGCGGAAATCTTTGGTTGTGAGCAAGCTCGACACAATCACATTGTTGCGTTTCATTGCGCGGGCAATTTCCGTTGCCGACAATGACCCGTGCTGACCACTTTTTTGTTTGTACAGGTAGTCATCGAGTTCGAATGCTTTGGCGATAAACCGGTAATTAACCCCGGTGCCATTAGAAGACAATACCGCCTGGCATAGTTCGCCATCAGCACGACTGTATTCATAAATAATAAACGACGACGTACGCGGTAAATACCAACGTTCAAAGCTGTCGCGCGTGGCCGGCACTACGCGGCTTGGATATTCACCATAGAATACCGGGATCAGGCGTTGTAAGGTGGTTTTACCTGAGGCATTGGTGCCGCAGATGTTGGTGTGCCCGTCGAGTTTAAGTTCAACGACGCCCGGTAAATGGGTGTCGATTAATACGATGCGTTTAAGACCGGCCATAAGATTCCTGTTACTTTATTAGATCAATCTTCGCCATGTTTGTCTGATTGGGTAAATGAGAATCCGCTCCCGGCGCTGCTTGCGCTGGGTGAACTGCACGGCGAAATTAGCGCGTCAGTTTATTATGAATTCGTGTTGTTGCACAGTTTTGCAGGGCTCAGTTTTGAATTCCTGAAGAAAAACCGCAACAATCGTGTATTAAATGAACAGGCAAAGCGTATTTATGGGTTTTCGGGTAGCGTATTGAGCCAGAATTGCTGATTTGCTCTGTACTCAGGATCATCCATTACGTCATCAAGTACCGCGTCGATAGCATCTACTGCACGTTTTCCCCAGTCATTATTAGTGCAACCAATGGCGCCATAAACTGACTGCGCGCCGAACTCTGTAGTAGGCAAATACCGAAGCGACTGATTATTTTCTTTAATTGAAAAATAGCGAAGTACACCCGGATAATCCAGCGTGTAATGAATTCGACCCAGTTCAATTTGCTGGAGCAAGCGAAGTGGCGCAAACACTCCCGGTAAGGCGAGTACGTTGCTGGCCCCCTCATGCTGGTCAATAATCGTTTGTAAAATATCCGGGAAACGCCGCGCTTCGGCAACCCCGAAGATCAGCGATTGATTGTTGAGCATTGCTTTTAGCGAGATAGCTTGCGGTTGGTCCGGATATACCTCGCTTAAAAGCGCTTTACTCAGGATAACTCCCAACGGCGGGTAAACTGTGGTTTTGCGGCTATAAACAAAACGGTCGCTATCCTGGCGCTTAATCATACAGGGGAAGCACAAGTTTTCGGAGCTCTCAATCAGTCGCTCAATTCTTGACTGCGGATAAATATCGATAGTGGTGCTCAGCGGCACCAGTTTTTCATTTAACTTATCGACCAGTACGTCACAAAGCCCGAGGCCGGAATAACGCCCCTCAAGAATATGAAAGGGGGGAGACGGGTTTTTAATCCAGCGAATGTCCGCCTGAGGCTTTATAACCGACGCCTCTGCGAACAGAAAGTTCATTCCAGAGCACACACTCATTGTAATCGCTATGATGAGTGAGGCTAAGCAATTTGTTCTTTTCATTTAACGAAAAGTAACCTGGTTTCAATTTACGGATTTAGCGAGTATAAACGTTACCTACATCTTTTGTACCCGGTGACCATCAATATTTGTGATGGTGCCGGACTACGTAAACGCCGAGCAGATCAAAACAACCTGCTCGGCGTCCGGTGCGTTAGCGGGGCGGGAACATTCCACCCGGGCCGCCACCACCGGGGGGCATCATCCCCTTCATCTGACGCATCATTTTCTTCATGCCGCCGCCAGACATCTTTTTCATCATCTTTTGCATTTGGGTAAACTGCTTAAGCAAACGGTTTACGTCCTGAATTTGGGTACCCGAGCCTGCAGCAATACGGCGTTTGCGAGAGCCTTTAATCACATCAGGGCGTTCCCGTTCGCCCGGTGTCATGGAATTAATAATGGCTTCCATCTGGGTAAACTGTTTGTCGTTAGCCTGATCTTTGATTTTATCGGTCATGGCGCCCATGCCGGGCAATTTATCGAGCATGCCCATCATGCCGCCCATGTTGCGCATTTGCTCTAACTGCTCTTTAAAGTCCTGCAAATCAAAGCCTTTGCCTTTTTGTACTTTTTTGGCCAGTTTTTGTGCTTTGTCTTTGTCAACTTTACGCTCTACTTCCTCAATTAAGCTGAGCACGTCGCCCATGCCCAGAATACGTGAGGCAATACGTTCAGGATGGAAAGGTTCCAGCGCGTCGAGCTTTTCGCCCATACCGATAAATTTAATCGGCTTACCGGTAATTTTTCGTACCGACAGCGCCGCACCACCACGGGCATCACCGTCTGCTTTGGTGAGGATCACGCCGGTTAATGGTAACGCTTCGTTAAACGCTTTAGCCGTGTTAGCGGCATCCTGACCAGTCATGGCATCGACCACAAACAGGGTTTCCACCGGTTTCACCGCCGAGTGCAGCGCCTTAATCTCGTCCATCATGTCGCCGTCGACATGCAGACGACCGGCGGTATCTACCAGCAGTACATCGTAAAATTGCTTGCGGGCTGCTCCAATCGCATCGTTAACGATATCGACTGGCTTTTGCATAATGGTTGACGGAAAGAACCCTACCCCGACTTCTTCAGCGAGGGTTTCTAACTGCTTGATTGCCGCCGGACGGTAGATATCCGCACTGACCACCATGACTTTCTTCTTTTCGCGCTCAGTCAGGTATTTGGCCAACTTACCTACCGAGGTGGTTTTACCCGCCCCTTGCAGACCTGCCATCAGCACTACCGCTGGCGGCTGGGTGGCCAGATTGAGCTTTTCGTTAGCCTCGCCCATAACCGCTTCAAGCTCAGACTGAACAATCTTGATGAAGACCTGTCCTGGCTTAAGGCTTTTAGACACCTCAGTGCCGACTGCACGGGCTTTTACCTGACTAACAAATTCTTTTACCACCGGCAGCGCAACATCGGCTTCAAGCAACGCCATGCGAACTTCCCGTAGCGTATCTTTGATGTTGTCTTCGGTTAGTCGTCCACGCCCGCTAACGTTGCGTAACGTCTGGCCAAGGCGTTCAGAGAGATTCTCAAACATAAATCAATCACCTGATTTGAGTGTAATGCGCGCAGTATACCGAAATTTACGCCTTTTACGTAGGGGGGAATTGACCTTTTATCGTATTCAAGAAGACATCGGGTTAAATTCTCTGTTATTCTCTGCTCCTAATTGATCTTTATTAATCATCAACAGGTTATATACGACAAATGGCTACCTTGTTTGCGCTGCTGGCGGTTGTTGCCTATTTATTCTCAGCGATTTCGGTAACGGGGCGATTTTTTCACAATCAGGGACCCAATCGCATGCTGGCGCTAAGCGTGGCAGCACTGGCAATTGTTTGTCATTCTCTGTTTTTGGGTGAGGCAATTCTGGCAGCGCAAAGCGGTCAGAATTTAAGCATTACGAATGTGCTGTCACTCGTCTCCTGGCTGATCACTTTATCGATGCTGATAAGCAGCAGTTTGCTGCCAAATACCATTTTATTGCCGGTGGTCTTTGGCTTTTCGGCCTTTACAGTGCTGGCCTCGCTATTAATTCCGGTGCAGCACATTATGCAGATTGCCATGCGGCCAGGCCTGATTATTCATATTTCGTTGTCGTTGTTTGCCTATGGCACATTAGTCATTGGTTTTTTATACGCCGTACAGATGTCCTATATCACCCATCAACTTAAACATAAAGGCGCCGGTCTGTTGCATTCTTCGTTGCCGCCCTTAACGTTGGTGGAATCGATTTTATTTAAATTGATATTACTCGGCACTATTTTACTCGTGGTGGCGCAGTTAAGCGGGTTTGTTTTTCTTGATAATATGTTTGGTCGCGGATACATACACAAAACCGTATTGTCAATTGCCGGTCTTTTGGTATTTGTGCTTTTGCTCATTGGCCAAAAACTTTGGGGCTGGCGCGTAAAACAAGTCATTACTCTGACAGTAGTAGGCGTTATACTATTGTCGCTAGCCTATTTCGGTAGTCGCTTCGTAAGTGAAATCATTCTCTAACCGGATACGGCTAATTAACACTTGAAACCGCGTAGCTGACTGTCTACATTGGTTGTTTATTAAAAATAAGGTACCCCTCGTTGGAAGAGATTTCTACCAGTGCACTGCTGATTGCACTGGGCATTTTGATTGCGTTGTCAGCCTACTTTTCCAGTTCTGAAACTGGAATGATGTCTATTAACCGCTATCGCCTCAAGCACCAGCAAAGTGCCGGGCACCGGGGTGCCCAGCGGGTATATAAACTGTTAGAGCGCCCTGATCGCCTGATCGGGCTTATACTGATTGGTAACAATCTGGTTAATATTGCCGCATCGGCAATTGCGACCATAATCTGTACGCGCTGGTTTGGTGAATACTGGGCGGTATTTGCAACCACCATCGGCCTGACCTTTATACTATTAATTTTTGCCGAAGTAACGCCCAAAACCCTGGCCGCGCTCTA
This sequence comes from Alteromonas gilva, assembly GCF_028595265.1. NCBI lineage: Bacteria > Pseudomonadati > Pseudomonadota > Gammaproteobacteria > Alteromonadales > Alteromonadaceae > Alteromonas > Alteromonas gilva. Next base: position 2,807,527 of record NZ_JAQQXP010000001.1, read on the forward strand.
CCCCGAAAAAATCGCCTTCCCAAGTTCGTTGATCCTGACGCCGATGCTGGTGGTGCTGTACCCCTTTGTGGCGTTTATTAATGGCATTACCAACGGCATATTAGCGATTTTACGTATTCGTCCTCAGGACGGTGGCGGCGACTCATTAAGCCGTGAGGAACTGCGCACCGTTGTGTACGAAGCTGGCTCGATGATTCCCCAAAAACACCAGGACATGCTGGTGAGCATTTTAGATCTGGAGAATGTGACTGCCGAAGATATTATGGTGCCGCGCAGTGACATTGTTGCCATTGATATTAATGATGACTGGAAAGACATCCAAAAACAGCTAACCCAATCACAGCACACACGCGTTCTGCTGTATCGCGATAGTATCGACGATGCAGTGGGATTTGTGCACATGCGCGATGCGCTGCGATTACTGTCTAAAGATCAATTTACTAAAGCAACGCTGCTGCGGGCTGTGCGCGAAATTTACTTTGCGCCGGAGTCGATCCCATTGCATACACTCATGTACCAGTTTCAGGTAGAGAAAGAGCGTATTGCGCTGGTGGTTGACGAGTATGGTGATATTCAGGGTCTGGTGACACTGGAAGACATTCTGGAAGAAATCATTGGCGACTTTACCACCACGACACTGCCTGATCACAGTAAAGAAGTTTCTATTCAGCAAGATGGTAGTGTACTCATTGATGGCAGCGCGAATATTCGCGAGCTAAACAAAGAGATGAACTGGGAATTCCCCACGGAAGGCCCGAAAACCCTTAACGGTCTGATTCTGGAATACCTTGAAGAGATCCCCGAAAACAACGTCAGTCTGAGACTTGCCGGCTACCCAATAGAAATCATTGATATTAATGAGAACATGATAAAAACAGTCCGTGTAATACCTGACTATTACCGACAGGTTAATAATCCGTCTAACGAGTGACCTTGCGTCTGGCCAGGGCTTTCGCTTTGGCCGCGGCAACCTTATCCGACAAATCGCTTAACTTGCTCATCAGTTGAATGAGCTCGTCATTTTGTTGCAAATCAGCATCTTCGATATGCTGCTGCAAGGATTTGCGCAATTGTTCTGGAATCGACTGGCCTGACATGTCTGCTCATGGATTATGGACTCTACAAGCTATTTATCGGAACCTTGCAAGTTTTCTAAAGAAGATTATGCGTAATAATTGTGGATGCTTATGATCCACCACGACAAAACGTGATTATCGCCCCTGAAAATGTTGTTCTAAAACGCCTTTGCGCTGTGACACCGAATAGCGAACTACCGCCACCGATCCTGTCGAAAATAATGACATTTGTTCAGTACTACACAACTCATCCAATAAAAAGGAAACAAAGGGCATATGACTGACCACCAACAGCGGCCGACCTGCTGCGGACTGTAAACTTTGTTGGGCCAGGACGTCGATGTAATCGTGAGCTAACTTTACATTGCCATCAGGCGTAATATCACTGCATATTTCAAAGTGTGATGCCTGCAGAATACCGGCAAGTTCCTGGTATGATTGTCGGGTTCGTTTATACGGACTCACTAACACAGTGGCCAGTTGCCGATCGTGACAATAGGATGATGTCAGCCAGTTGCATGACAGGCTAATCTCAGCGCAACCCTGCGAGGTTAATTGCCGGTCCTTATCATTAATAAGCAAAGATTCTGCCTCACCGTGCCGCATGATGAAGATAAAAATGTCGTCTTTGCTACTTTGACCTGACATAACATTGCTAATATGATGAAAATATGGAAATGTACGATAACAAAGGTAAACGCCCGCGCCTAGTCTTAATCTGCAGTACTTAGATTACGCATTGTTAGTTTAGCCAAAAAATATTGCGTTTGTCGAAATAATACACTGATAAATAAGACGATCACTTTGAATATAATCCAGGACTTAAACAGTACTGAATCACTTGTTCTCGACAACGGTCTACGGGTACTCGTCATTCACAAACCAGACATCGACAGCTGTTGTGTGTCTGTAAGCGTAAAAGCAGGCCATTTTTTTGATCCTCAGGAATGCCCTGGGCTCGCCCATCTGTTAGAACACATGTTGTTCATGGGTAATAAACACCATCCTAAGCCAAATGGGGTCAATGAGCTGGTTGAACAAGCTGGTGGCGCAATAAATGCCTGGACCGGCACCGAGTTTACCAATTATCACTTTCAGGCTCAGGCTCAGGCCCTCCCCCAGCTATTACCGGCGTTTGCCGCGATGTTATATGCGCCCCTGTTTGAGACTGCGAAAATCGCCGCCGAGATCCGCTCTATTGATGCTGAGTTTAAATATAAGCGCAAAGATGATTTACGGCGCCTGTACCAAATACACAAAGAAACCGCTAACCCTGACCACCCATTTACTAAGTTTTCAGTAGGCAACGAAGAGATTTTCAGCCGTTTTAGCTTAGCTGAGCTGCAAACCTTGCTCAGGCAGTTTCATACCGGGCATTATTGCGCCAAAAATTTGACGATGTGTATTTATTCGCCTTTCAGCGCTGCGCAAGTGGCGGCATGGCTCACCGACAGTTTTGGTCAGATATCACCTGGTGAAGCAGCAACCATTGATTTGCCTGCGCTTTATACAACTGAGCAATTGGGCGTACAAATTAATATCAAACCTCTGCAGGCTGCCCGTCGCTTAATTGTGACCTTTGCCTTGCCAGCATTACAGCTCGAAATCGACACCAAACCACTGGATTTTATAAGTCATGTGTTGGGAGACGAGGGGTCAGGGAGTTTGTTTGCCTACCTGAAAGCGAAAGGCTGGGTGACTAATTTGATCGCGGGCTCAGGTATCGAAGGACAAACCTTTAAAGATTTCAATATTAATTTACAACTGACCGAGTCCGGCCTGAACTATCAGGATGACATTGTAAATGCCATTTTTTATGCGTTACAACTGCTTCTCAGTGCCTGTGACGAAACCTGGCGCTTACAGGAAAAAGCGAAGCTCAATCAATTAGCCCGCCAGTATGATGACTCCCATAAGCCGTTACAGGCCATCAGTGACCTCGCTGAGTTACACCAGTATTTTGACTGGCAGGATATTGCCAGCGCCTGTCAGCGCGAAGCCCTGACCCAACAAAGCTTAGCACAGGCACTCACTCACTTTACGCCGCAGAACCTTCGGCTCAAAGTCATTGCACCGGAAATACAAACCAATAAGCAGTGCGCTTATTATGATGCTGAATATGCAATGCAGCCCATAAGCGAAGCAAAGCTGGTCAGTTGGCAACAGCCCAGGCCAGTTAAGGCAATCTATTTACCTCCGGCCAATCCGTTTATTGGTGATAGTTACAGTTTAAGTAAACCGGAGCAAAAGTTCGCCCTGCCTCAGCCTGTTGTCGCCACCAAAGGCATGGACTTCTGGTTTTGTCAGGATCATCAGTTCGCCTTACCTAAGGGCGATATTTTTGTCTCTTTTGACGTACCGGCGCTGGCTCAGAATATTCACCAGGTTGCCGCCAAACGCTTATGGTTAGCGGCAGTTAACGACTACCTGCAGGGTCAGTTTTATCGTGCCGAAATTGCTGGCTTACACTACCGTATCTATGGCCATCAGGGCGGATTCAGTTTACATACCCGGGGGTTCAGTGCCCAACAAGGGCAGTTAGTTAACCGCCTGATTGCCGCTATTGGGGATTTTTCACCCGACCCGCAGACCTTTCATCAGGTCCAGCAGGTACAGTGTCAGAGCCTGCATAATTCGCTGTTGAACAAGCCTATCAACCGCCTGTTCTCACGTCTCAGCGTGTTAATACAGCGCAATACGCATGCGCCTATCGATATGCTCGATGCCGTAGCGCAGTGCCAGTTTGACGATATAAAAGTCGTGCGTGATCGGGCATTTGATTATTACCATATTGACGGGCTTATTCACGGCAACTGGTCTTCCGGTGCTGCCAACCGCATCATTGAGTCAATCCGCGCGCAAACACCCAGCGCCATTGCGCCTCCGCTGCCACGCCCGGTGGCAAATTTACCCTTGGGTAAAACGCTGTATCACGAGGTGGTTTGTGAACACGATGATGCTGCGATAGTGCTGTTTTTACAGGCACCCAGTAATGATGTATGGGATGTCGCCATGTGCATGGTATTGGAGCAGATGCTGGCCGGGGCTTTTTTCAATACGTTGCGAACAGAGAAACAACTCGGCTATATCGTCGGCACGGGTTATGTCACCCATAACCAGCATCCCGGTATCGCATTTTACATTCAAAGCCCGAACAACTCTCCGCAGGTGTTATTAGAACACATTACGGCATTTTTACATCAGCAAACCAGCGAAAAGCCATTCTATGAAAACTACTGGCCACATATTCAACGCAACTTATTAAAGCAACTACAGGATGCCGATTTGAATCAGTCGATGCGTTCGCAGCGAATATGGCAAAGTCTGGGGGCAAACGACCCTACCCTTAACCATAACTTAATGATTGCCAGCACCATCGAGACTATGCAATTTACCGATATTGAACGATACGCCAATGATATGAGCATAAATCAAAGCTTTAAACAGTTAGTGCTGTCTGCACCAGGCAAATTCCCGTCAATATCAGCTTCGCCCGAGGCGAGCATCGCCAATATTGCTGACTTTAAATCGAAAGTTGAGTTTTACCTTTGAGCAATATGCAACCACTTAGAGTATTTAAACATACCGGGTTGGAGAAGAATTACGCAACGGCCACTGTCCTACAAAAAAAACCTTGTAGATCACTTGCATATTGGGCATATTGGGTATGGATAGAAGGGATGCTAACCACTTTAAATTACAATAATATAAGGCATACATTGCCAAAGGTGTATGGTGCGCTCAACCCATTTATCGACAGCAACACTACTGATTGTAGTGTTTACATTTTTTGCCCGCAGCGCGATAGCTGCAACGGCGCTTAGTGATATTCGTTTTAACGAATATTCTCGTGAAGACGGTATAACTGACCATACAATAATGTCGATCGTTGAAGACCAGCACGGTTTTCTATGGGTGGGTTCGGTCGACGGTTTATATCGCTTCGACGGTTATAATTTCAAACATTACCGCCACTCTTCGCAATCCGACAACTCTATCCCGCCAGGCTTTGCCCGCTCAATGTATTTGTCGTCTGACGACGAACTCTGGATAGGGACCTACTCTGGCTTAGCAAAATATCAGCCCGAGTCTGACGACTTTAAAATTTATAACAGCGAAAACTCGCTGATTAGAAACGATGATATCTGGTCAATCAGCGAAGATAATCAGGGCAATATCCTTATTGCTGATACGTCGAACATTTATTCCATCGATGCAGAGAGTGAAACCCTGTCATTGCTCGACGACCGTATCGACTTCCCAGACGATATCAATATTATTCATAACGAACCCACACGTATCTGGATTGGCACCTACGCCTCTGGTGCATATATATACGATAAAAAAAGACGCCAGCTGTTTTCGCTGGAAACGGTTAATCCCTGGGGGATTAATGTAACAGCGACGTCGGTATTTGATATCAAGGTTATTGACGGCAAATACTGGCTGGCCACTAATGACGGTATTGCCGTTATCAGTAACCAGGGCGAAACCGTTCAGAACATCAATAACGACTCGTACCCACAGTTGATTAATTCTACCGTGCGAGCTATTCAGGAAATAGAAGAAGGCTTGATTTGGTTTGGTACAGAAGACGGTCTCGGGATCTACAACCTGGTTAAAGACAAGCTCACCGTTCTGGGTAAAGATACCCAAAATCTCACCTATTTAAATAATCAGTTCATCCGCCATATTTACCCTGACTCAAGCGGCTCGGTTTGGCTGGCGACCTTTGAGGGCCTTTACCGCCACAACCCGGCTACAAATTCCCTTAGATTGTATGCCCACGCTGGCACCACATTGACCGACAATGGTTCTGAGCGAATCTGGGCTATTGACGAAGACAGCAAAGGTAACCTGTGGATCGCAACACAAGGTGCCGGGTTGGGCCGGTTTAATAAGAGTAACAGTACCCTGGAATACTTCTTAACCAGTCATCAAAATCAGTTTTGGGATATGGTAGTCGACCAGCAGGACAATATTTGGCTCGCCACATCACAAGGGGTAGAACTCTACACTGAACGCAACCACGAAATGGTCATGATAGAGCAATTTATGCCAGGCATGATCGTTGATGTAATCCATTACGATGGGCTGCGAATATGGTTTTGGACTCAGGAAAATGGCTTAGTTTCAATTGAACCAACCAAGGATACCAGTAAAGATTCTCTTACTTCGAGTTTACAGTATGAAGTAAAGAATCACCCTGACAAGCTTAAGAGCTCTATCTATTCACCAATATTCAGCGATAACGACGGTAACCTGTGGCTTACCACGCAAGGCAAACTTAAAATTTTCAGCCCGGAACTAAATGACGTTGTCAGCACTATCAGTCTTAAGGTAGATCAACGAAAAGACTCAACCCCGGTCAAATCAGTTTATGAGTGGGGCAACTATTATTGGCTTACCACACATTTATCCGGAGTTTTTCAACTCGATAAAGAAACATTAAAACCTGTCAACCATCATTCCTTGGATTTTTATGGCAGCGTACTTTCGGCGATCGGACTTAAAGATTCTATCTGGATAGCTTCCGACACTGAAATCAGGCAAATTACTTTGCCTGACGTCGCCTTTGATATTACGCTCAGCGAGCAAAAGCTTGAATATAACAGTTACTCCGAAGGTGCCATTGCCAAAACCAGCGACAATGCGCTGGTATTCGGCGGCGGCAAAGGGTTTCACTATTTTTACCCGGAATTTTTAGCCTTCGATGAATTTAACGATTTGCCATCAAGTGTACCCCAGGTGTTTTCGTTACGTATCTTTGGCAAAGAGCAAAAGTTTAGTCACAAGACTGACACCCAACTGCTGGACAAGCCACTGTACCTTAAGGACTCTCTTACGCTGGCTTACACTGATTCGCGATTCAGTCTTGGATTCGGGGTGGTTAATCCGGTATCGCCGCAAACGGTAAAATACCGTTACAGACTGTCGGGCTGGGATCATAACTGGACCGAAGCCGGAGCAGAGCGCAAAGCGTTTTATAATAATGTGTCATTTGGTGATTATATCTTTGAAGTACAGGCCAAAGAAGACGGCAAAGCCTGGTCACCTTCACGCAAACTTACGCTAACCGTGTTGCCTCCCCCATGGCTGCATCCGGCGGCACTGATTTTTTATGGTTTTTTTGCTGCAGTGATCACTTTGTATGTGGTTCGCCAGTATCATTTGCGCCGCCGCCAACGTATTGCCATTTCCGAGTCCGAAGAGCGTCTCAAACTCACTTTGTGGAGCAGTGGCGATGAATTGTGGGACTGGGATGTCTATCGAGGTCAGGTATACCGTTCCAACACCTGGGGAACGCTGGATTTCCCTCAGGATGACATCCGCACTAACAGTGGCTATGAAGCCAATATTCATACCCATGACTTAAAGCGGGTACAAGACGCGTTAAGAGAGCACCTTGATGGCAAGTCTGACTTTTTTGAACTGGCATACCGGGCCAAAACCTTCAATAACACATGGATATGGATTCTTGACCGCGGCAAGGTAGTGCAGCGCGACCATAATAATGAACCAATCCGCATGACCGGAACGCTGAAGAATATCCAGCATTTAAAAGACGCAGAAGAGCAGCTTAACCTGTTTAAACGGTCAATTGAAAATATCTCCGAAGGGGTATTTATCACTGATACCAAATTCCGCTTTATATCAGTGAATAACGCCTATTGTAAATACACCGGTGAAACCCGCGACCAGGCGTTGGCGACGTACCTGTATTTTCACCAGTATCCGGACGCATTTACCGAAGAAATCAAGAAAACGCTGCGGGTAAAAGGCAATTGGAGCGGTGAAGTGGAAAGTAACCGGGTGAACGGTGAACGCTACGAAATAGAACTGAATATTGATGCCGTGCACGATGACGATGGCCGGATATCCCATTTCGTGGGCGTATTCTCTGATATCACATCACGTAAGAGTACCGAGAAAGAGCTGCTTAAACTGGCCAATTCTGACCCGCTTACCGAGCTGCCTAACCGCTCATTCTTCCAGGCCAGTCACAATAACCTGGTCCGCAAAGGCAGCCACCACGCATTGTTATGCCTGGATATGGATAATTTTAAAAAGATTAATGACTCCCTGGGGCATCAAACCGGCGATATATTAATTAAACAGGTGGCAAAGCGCATTCAACGGATGACTAACAGTAATTCCACCTGTTACCGTCTCGGTGGTGACGAATTCAGTGTGTTGATGGAAGATTTTTCAGATATCCATACCATTACCCACTTCGCTCAAAACGTGCTAAACACACTCTCCCGGCCATTTATTATCAATAAGCAGGAGTTCGTGTTGGGCGCAAGTATAGGTATAGCCCTGTACCCCGAAGATGGCTCCTCGCCCCAGGAAATGCTTAAAAATGCCGACACCGCGATGTATTTTGCTAAAAATAACGGCGGCAACAGTTACCAGTTCTTCAGTGGCGAAATGAATCAAAATGCTGTGCGTCAGTTGCAAATCGAAAACCTTATTCGCCAGGGAATTAAAGATGATCTGTTTACTGTGTTTTATCAGCCCAAGGTGGATATTACTACGGGTAAGCTGGTCAGTATGGAAGCCCTGGTCAGGTTTGAACACCCCAGCAAAGGGATTGTCAGTCCCGGCCAGTTTATTCCGTTAGCAGAACAGACCGGGCAAATTATCGAGATCGGTGAACAAGTGTTACGAAAAGCTTGTGAAGACACTAAACGCTGGGTTAAAGCAGGCTTATTTAACGGTCGTGTTGCCGTCAATATTTCGGCGAAACAATTCGAGTTACCTGATCTTGATGATCGAATAGAACAGATCTTACGACAGGTTGGCTTATCCCCCCTGCATCTGGAGTGTGAGATTACCGAGGGTACGCTAATGGAGAACCCTGAAGAAGGCCTAAGAATGATGCAGCGGCTGCGTGACCGTGGTATTCACCTGGCATTGGATGACTTTGGTACTGGCTACTCCTCACTGGCGTATTTAAAGAAATTCCCGCTCAATACCCTGAAAATCGACAAGGCATTTATTGACGATATTGCCGAGAGTAATGTCGACCGCCATATGGCTGCTGCCATTATTAACATTGCCCACAACCTTGGATTGAAGGTTGTTGCTGAAGGGGTAGAATACGAGGAACAACTGAATATTCTGCGCCGTTATGACTGTGAGATGTTACAGGGTTTCTTATACAGTAAGCCTTTAAATGCCGAGCGCTTTGAAAAACTTTTAAAAGAAAACAGCCTGCTGCAAAAAATTATCAGCAAAGCCTCTCCTAGTAAGCAATAACGCTCTGTTTGCCTGGGCTATCTGCCCCTTAATATCGGCTGAGCGTTGCAACGGACAACGCCTATCCAAAGCGATTTGCAGCAAGGCTATGCGTGTTTAAACACGCATCCAGCTTACAGTATCATGGCCCTGCGCAAAGGGTTACATGTGCTTTACGGTCTCTCTCCCCTGCTGCACAAGGTGCGCCATATTTTTTGCTTTGCAGCGACGTGGTGGTGTAACGCCGTTTAACATTAGTTACAAATGAGCGTCTGAAACGACTAGCCTGATACCGCATCAACCTCGCCTGTAAACCGGTCACCTATCGTCACTGTCGCCGCTGTCGCCGCTTGCCCAGCCACACTGGCTCGCAGCAGAATTGACGTTTTATGTATAAGCCTGAAGCCATACCGACGAGTTTAATTTGACACGATTTAACTTGATTTAGCTTGATATCAAAGGCAAGCACAGCAAAGCCACCAAATTTACACCTTATCTATTTGCAATATCTCTAAGCTATTTAAAATAAAGACTTTCCCCACCAAAAAGAACATATATTCTGCATATTTCAGCGCCATACCGGGCCGTAATCGTACTAAATAATGGGTATTGAACAGAATAAGACAACATTTTCCGGCAAGCGGCATAAAAATGCATAGCGTGGCAAGAATATGCGGCAACGTTTTTTTGACGCTCACAAAAATTAACGCGCAATCCATTGATAAATATAGCTTTTACAGTTTGGCACGCCGTTCGCATTATACTAATGGACAATAAGAAATTGTCGGCAGTTTTGTTTTGTTTTGTTTGTTTTGTATATAATAATGAGGATAGAAAGATGTTGAAAGCTTACGCAGTAGCATTAGTAATATCGACAGCAGCACCTGTAGCCGATAAGCAAGAAGGCGCACAGAAAGCACCTGTTCAGAAAAAAGAAGTAGCAACTGAAACTCAACAGTATAAGCCAAAAACTAGCGCAGCACGTATTTAGTCGGTTAGTTAAGAATTCTAAAAAAGGAGCAGCAGCTCCTTTTTTTATGCCTGCAGATAGGCATTATTAAAGCCGCAATCCCTTCTGAAACGCATATGACGGCTAATGGTGAACATCGGCCATACCAGAGGGCCAAAGATCAATCCCACCACTGCCCACTGTTTTGCAGATAAGCCCGATTTAATGGCTTCAACATAGTAATAGCAACTGCTTGCCAGGCAAATTAAAAAAATCGTCAACATTTTGACACCCTTTAATTCATCAATATATTCGCGCTAGCTTAAACGCTATCGTGTAAATAACGAGGGCGAATTTTACTTACCTTCGCGCAGAAAACCATCACTTTTATCAATTAAAGCAAAAAAAACCGGGCAGAGCCCGGTTTTTAACATTTAAGTAATAATAATTTAATAAAATGTTTGCCCTTTACTGGCCATATCGGTCAGCACCTGGGCCGGGCTGAACTTAGCATCCACCGTTTCGGCGTAATGATTCAGCCTTTCGACAACCTTATTGATTCCGAGCTCATCCATGTAACGGAATGGTCCACCAAGAAACGGCGGGAATCCAATACCAAAAATAGCACCAATATCACCATCACGGGCGCTGCGAATGACGCCTTCGTTCAAACAGCGTGCCGCCTCATTGAGCATTAACAGTACACAGCGCTCGGAGATTTCAGATTCACTGCGGCTTTTTGCAGGCTGTACGCCCAGTAGTGCATAAATGCTCTCATCCACGGTTTTCCCGGGCTTTTTACCACTGTAATCGTAAAAGCCCTTTTTGTTCTTTTTGCCTTTGCGATCGTCTGCCAGAACCTTTTCAAAGGCAGAAGGCGCGGTAAATCGTTCACCAAAGGCATCAATTAAAATCGGGATGATTTTAGTTCCCACATCAATACCGACTTCATCGAGAAGCTTTACAGGCCCTACCGGGAAACCAAAATTGAGCAATGATTTGTCGATATGTTCAATCGGCTCTCCAGCCAGTATTAAACTAGCCGCTTCGTTCATGTAGGGAGCCAGAATGCGGTTCACGTAGAAGCCCGCGCCATCTTTGACCACAATGGGGGTTTTGCCTTGCTTTTTAGCAAACTCTACCGTGGTTGAAATTGTTTGATCTGACGTCTTCTCGTGGGCAATGACTTCTGCCAGCGGCATTTTATCTACCGGTGAAAAGTAATGCAGACCAATCACATTCTCAGGACGTTTAGCGCCCTCTGCAATATCTGCAATTGGGATCGACGAGGTGTTCGATGCGAAAATGGTTTCAGACTTACAGCCAGACTCCACATCAGCGACCATCTTTTGCTTGAGCTTAACGTCCTCAAAAACCGCCTCAACAACAATATCAACGTCCTGCATCCCCGAATAATCCAGGGTACCGGTCAGTAAAGATAACTGTTTTTGCATTTCAGATTTGCGAATAAACCGGCGTTTGACCTTTTTATTCAGTAAGTCGTAGCTGTACTTCATAGCGTTGGCAATACCTGCCGGCTGGATGTCTTTTATACGAGCCGGTACGCCGGCTTTAGTCGCCGTCACAAAGGCAATGCCTCCGCCCATCAGGCCGCCGCCAAGGACACCGGCCTTGTTGACTTTTTTAGGCGCTACAGCAGCCACGCCAGACTCTTTTTTCATGGCGGTCGTGGCAAAGAATATCTGCCTTAACTGTCTGGACTCCGGCGTCATTACCAATTGTCCAAACGCTTTCGCTTCAGCATCAAGGCCCGCCTGCCTACCCTTATTAATGCCCACCGCAACCACATCAAGGATCTGCTGCGGCGCCGGATAATTACCCCGGGTTTTAGACTGGGTTTGCTCAGCGGCTTTCTTAAAGACAATATTGCGACCCGGGCTGGTACCTTCCAAAAACTTATTCACCAAACCTTTGGGTTCGGATTTGCGCGTTGGCTTACTTTTAGCGGCAAACTGCTGCGCCACATCAATGAGTACCGAACGCGGCACTACGTCATCAACGATACCGTATTTCTTAGCCTGTTTGGCGCGCACAGAGCTGCCGGTCAGCATCATTTTAATGGCTTGTTGAATACCCGCCAGCTTAGGCAAACGTTGCGTACCGCCACTGCCGGGTAGCAAGCCTAACTGCACCTCAGGCAGGCCTAGCTGTGTCGCCGAACTGTCGGTACAAATACGATAATGGCACGCCATCGCAAGCTCCAGTCCACCGCCCAGCGCCGGGCCATGAATAGCCGCAACAAAAGTTGCCCGCATATTTTCTATGCGGTTAAAAATGTCCTGCCCGCCTTTGGCCAGGGCCATCGCTTCTTCGGCAGTGCTGCAGGCGTCCAGCATGGTGATGTCGGCTCCGGCAACAAAGGAGTTCTCCTTGCCACTGACCAGAACCACCCCTTTAATGGCCTTATCCTGTTCTATTTCATCGAGCAGCGCACTCATATCGTCACCAAACGCTTGTTTCAGCGTATTCATGCTCTCGCCAGGCACGTCCATAGTTAATATGGCAATACCGTTATCCTGACGGGTGAGTGTAAAGGCACTTGTTGTTTGTTCAGTCATTACGCTGTCTCCAAGATCATAGCTGCGCCTAAACCACCTGCTGCGCAGGCAGTTACCAGTCCGGTACCACCGCCGCGACGATTAAGTTCGTTTAGCATCTGCGTGATCATACGGGTGCCGGTCGCCGCAAACGGGTGTCCATAGGCAATAGAGCTACCCATCACGTTAAATTTATCCATATCAATTTCACCGGTCGCTTTGCTGCGGCCCAGCTTTTCCTGAGCAAACTTGTCACTGGCAAACATTTTAACGTTGGCCAGGGTTTGTGCAGCAAAGGCTTCGTGCATTTCTATCAGGGTTAAATCATCCAGTGTCATACCGGCACGATCCAATGCAATTGGTGTGGCATATGAAGGTCCCATCAGCATATCCTCCCACACATCAATGGCCGCAAAGGCGTAACTTTTTATATAACCGAGTGGCGTGTAGCCCAGCGCTTTGGCTTTACTTTCGGTCATCATCACAACCGCTGAAGCGCCGTCGGTAAGCGGGGTTGCATTTGCCGCGGTGACCGAGCCATATTTGCGGTCAAATACCGGGCGAAGCTTAGCGTAACCTTCAAGCTTAGACTCAAAGCGAACGTTATTGTCTTGTTCAAGCGCGCCCTTGTAGGGTTCGGCATAAGCGGTCATGACTTCGCCACTCAGCTTGCCTTCATTCCAGCTTTGAGCGGCCAATGTGTGTGAGCGATGCGCCAGTTCGTCCTGTGCCTGACGGGTTATGCCATGGCTTTTAGCCATTTGTTCGGCGGTTTGCCCCATCGACAATCCCGTTGAATATTCAGCAACAGCCGGCGGAACCGGCAGCAAATCTTTAAGCCCCAGCTTTTTAAGTACGGCCCATTTTTGACCCAGTGTTTTAGTTTTTTGCAGGTCAACCAATGCACGGGCAAGATTCTTAGACACCCCGATAGGTGATACCGACGTGGAGTCAGCGCCACCTGCAACCCCGACTTCAACATGACCGGCCATCATCGCTTCGGCGATATTAACGGTTGACTGGAAACTGGTCGCACACGCGCGCGATACGCTGTAAGCGTCAGTATGCACATTCATGCCGGTGCCGAGCACGATTTCACGCGCAATGTTGGGGGCTTCTGGCATCTGCACTACCTGGCCATATACCAGTTGGTCAACAAGTTTAGGGTCGATTGCATTCCTGACCAATAACTCATTAACCACCATTTTACCGAGATCGACCGCCGGCACACCGTGAAAGTATGTCGCCATTTTCGCGAACGGTGTTCTCAGGCCTGCGACGATAGCAATTCTGTCGCCATCACGCGTAGTAACTGATTGTTGTTTAGCCATTAATTTACCCTTATTGTGACCCTGACTAGCATTTAGTCAAGTGGTCTGACCTGTAGACATTAAACAGATTTTTACAAACTATTTAACAAATAGCAAATCCACACTGGAATATTTTGCAACATTTCTTTACTTGAGCTGCGCTAAAGGCTTGAAACAAAATAAAGCGACCCTATTACACATAGCTGATAGAACAATAATGCAAAGCCTGCTGACCTTTGGTGTACGAATTTTGGTCCGGATGAAAGCATTGTAATCGCGAAACAGACCTGCTGGCCTGGTGGTTCTAAGTCAAAGGGCTGTGACAAAGAGTAACATACTTTCATGACGATCCCTTCGGGCAGCGTCCGTAGTCGGTTATGGACTGCTGCAAAAGTGCACAGCAAAGGTCAACAGGCCTTAGTGACTACGCCATTTTGTATAGCGGGAACCTTTCATCGGCTTTACAGTCATAGTTCACCGTTAACATCACACTGTGGTATTACTGCAGGTCCATTGTCGGCGTTTTGATAACAACTAAATAAATAACAACTAAACAAGGTAAGATTTTCTATGGCAGCTGAGCAGTTCAGACAGTTACACGCATACCTCGACTCACAAATCATTGGTCAGTCTCAACTTACGCTCAATATGTTAATTGCCTTGCTAGCAGATGGTCATTTGCTGGTTGAGGGCCCTCCGGGGCTGGCTAAAACCCGCGCCATCAATGCCCTGGCAAAAGGCATTGATGGTGATTTTCACCGGGTGCAATTTACCCCGGACTTATTACCGGCAGATTTAACCGGTACCGATATTTACCGTCCCGAAACCGGCGAGTTTGTGTTTCAACAAGGTCCATTGTTTCACAATTTAGTGCTCGCCGATGAAATTAACCGGGCCCCGGCCAAGGTTCAGTCTGCGCTGCTTGAAGCCATGGCCGAACATCAGATAACGGTAGGCAATAAAACCTATGCCCTGCCCGAGTTATTTTTGGTCATGGCCACCCAAAACCCACTGGAACAAGAAGGCACTTATCCGTTGCCGGAAGCGCAGCTTGACCGCTTTTTAATGCATCTGGAAATTGACTACCCCGACGCCGGCACTGAGCTGCAAATTTTACAGCTTACCCGTAACGAAGAACTCAGCAAGGGTTCGGTGACAGCGCCGAATTTAAGCCAGTCCGATATCTTTGCCGCCCGTAAAGAAGCCTTGGCGCTGCACATGGCCCCGGCGCTAGAAACCTATTTGGTTCAACTGATCATGGCTACCCGACGCCCGGCCGACTATGCGCCGGAACTGGCCGACTGGATTGAGTTTGGTGCCAGCCCGCGGGCGACCATCGCGCTTGATCGCTGTGCGCGTGCTCATGCATGGTTAGCGGGTCGTGACTTTGTTGGTCCTGACGATATTCAGGCAGTATTTCATAATGCCTTGCGCCATCGTATTATTTTATCCTATCAGGCCGAAGCCGAAGGCATCACGACCAATGAAGTACTCAATAAGATCGTTAACCTGGTGGCTGTACCGTAAATAATGACAACGCAATCACAACTGGCACGATTGCAGTCAAATGGCATTCAGTTAGGTGTCAAAGAACTACTGCAATACCGACAATTTGCTAATTTACTGGACTTATCACCGCGGCGCACGCCTCAGGCACGCCTGGCAGGCAGTTACCTGACCAAGCACAAAGGGCGCGGTATGGAGTTTGATGAAGCCCGTCATTATCAGCCTGGCGACGATATTCGTGCCATTGACTGGCGGGTAACCGCGCGCACGGGTAAAACCCACACCAAGGTGTATCGCGAAGAACGCGAGCGCCCGGTATTTGTATTGTGTGATATGTCAGGCTCAATGCAGTTTGGCACACAGCTTCTACTAAAATCGGTGCAGGCAGCCCATCTGACTTCACTGATCAGTTGGGCGGCAGCCCAACGCGGCGATAAAGTTGGCGCGCTTATTTATTCCGATACGCTTCATTCAGAATGCAAACCACTCAGTCGCAAACGCGCTGTGCTGTCGATTTGTCACGAATTAATGCGCTGTCAGAACAGTGTCGAGCTTGATGCCGTGCATAAAGCAAAACCGGCAGAGCAAATGAGCACTAACCTGGAGCAGGCACTCGGGCGCTTGCGACGACTGGCTAAACCAGGCAGCCTGGTTTACCTGATTAGCGATTTCATCCAGCTTGATGAGCGCGCCCTACAGCACTTATTACAAATAAGCAGGCATTGTGAGGTGAGCGCCCTGGCAATCACCGATCCGCTTGAACAGGAGTTACCCAGTATCAGTCGCTTGCAACCGGTGAATGTCACCAATGGGCAACAACAACAGACCTGGTTACTTGGCGATCGTAAGCTTGCCAGTCATTACACGCGCAGTCAGCAAGCCCGGTGGGCGCAGGTTGAGAGTCACTTAAAACAGTGCAAAACGCCGCTCAGTTTCATTGATGCCGGCGTACCGCTTACCGATCAGTTTGAACGCTTACGGAGGTTGTCGCAATGGACCCGTTAGCACAGTTAAATGATATCCAGACACCACAAGGTGTGGACTGGTGGCCACTGGCCTGGGGTTGGTGGGTAATACTGGCTGTTCTGCTGGCACTGTTGATAGCATTGGTTTACTTAACGGTAAAACACGTGCGTTTTAACCGCGCTCGTCGTGACGCGATCGCTATGCACCAGCAATTGCCGAAAGATGCCAGCTACCCTGCACAGGCAAATCAGCTCCTCAAACGCGTTACCCTGCATTATTATCCGGCCATTGATTCGGCCGCCAGCTACGGGCAGCGTTGGCAACATTTTTTACAGCATTGCCTCAGCGAAAAGCGCCGTGAGAAGACGGCGCAGGGCTTGGCCGTTCTGGCGCAGAGTCCTTACCAGCCGTTACCCGCTGACGAACAGGAAATTGAGCAAATGTACCGCGCAGTCAGCGACTGGCTTAAGCATGCCAGGCTTAAACAGGCACCGGGTGTAACCAATGAACAGGAGGCAGCCAACCATGTTTGAGTTTGCCTGGTGGTGGATGCTTGCCGCCCTCCCCCTGCCCTGGATAATTCGTTTGCTAAGCGGTAAAACCGACAGTGCAGACGTGGCCTTACGAGTACCTAGCTTATTAGCTGATCTCCCGCAGGCAGAATCTTCGCAAGGTAGCGCAAAATGGCTGCATGCGTTGGCTGCGCTGATCTGGCTCAGCCTGGTCGTGGCCGCAGCCCGCCCCCAATGGCTGGGTGAACCAGTGAGTATTCCCAGCGAAGGCCGGGAACTGATGCTGGCGGTGGATTTATCCGGCAGTATGAAAATTGAAGACATGCTGGTGAACGGCCGTCAGGTGAACCGGTTAGCCATGATAAAGTCAGTATTGCAGGACTTTATTGAACGACGTGTGGGTGACCGGCTTGGCCTGATTTTGTTTGCTGACACCGCTTATCTGCAAGCCCCGCTCACCTACGATCGTGATACGGTCGCGACCTTGTTGGATGAATCGGTCATTGGACTGGTGGGAGAACAAACTGCTATCGGTGACGCTATTGGTCTGGCAGTAAAGCGCTTTGAACAGAAGACCAACTCAAACCGGGTGTTGATCCTGCTTACCGACGGGCAAAATACCGCCGGTGCCATTACCCCCGAACAGGCCCGTGAACTGGCTGTGGATGCAGGTGTCACCGTATATACCATCGGTGTCGGCGCCGACATGATGACCGTGAACAGTTTCTTTGGCAGCCGCCAGGTGAACCCCTCTCAGGAACTCGATGAGTCGATGTTAACCGACATAGCCAAAGCTACTGGCGGGCAGTACTTCAGAGCCCGTGACGCGGCCGAACTGGAACAAATTTACGCAATGCTCGACCGCTTGCAGCCTATTGCCGGCGATGAGCGAAAAATGCGCCCGCTTACCGCCTTATATTATTACCCGCTGGCACTGGCCCTGGCGCTGAGTTTACTACCGGTAGCGGGGTTAATGATGAGTGCTGCGTGGCGACGTGTTGCAACAATGGGAATCGAATCAAAATGACATTTTTGCCTGCTGATTTTCATTTTTTAAGACCTGAATGGTTTTATGCACTGGTACCCCTGGTATTAGTCTTGTGGTTTATTAAACGCTGGCGCTCCCAGGCCACAGGCTGGCAGGGCATTGTTGCCGGCCACCTGTATCAGCATCTGGTCACCGGCAAACAAAGCTCCACCCGCTCGCCCTTTGTGCCGTTTTTAACGTTAGCCTGGATGTTGGGCGTGATTGCCCTCGCCGGCCCCACATGGGAACGGATCCCGCAACCGGTCTACCAGGTTAAAACCGGGCATATCATCGTCATGGATATGTCGCTGTCGATGCGTGCCACCGATATTACGCCAGACAGGTTATCGCGCGCCAAGTACAAAGCTATCGACCTGGTTAATCTGATTGACGAGGGCGATATGGGCCTTGTGGCGTATGCCGGCGATGCCTTTGTCATTAGTCCACTGACGCAGGATGCCAGTACCTTAAAAGCGCTGTTACCCGGCCTGAGCCCCGAAATCATGCCGGTTGCCGGTAGTGATCCCGTGCTGGGGTTACAAGCCGCAGAGGAGTTATTAAGGAGTGCAGGGTTTCAGACTGGTGTTCTCTACTGGATTACTGATGGTGTTGAAATTTCACAAATGAAGGGCCTCAGCGACTTTTTATCGGAAACCCCCTACACGGTGAATATTCTTGGTGTGGGCACTGCTGAGGGTGCCCCCATAAAGCAGCTTAACGGCGAATTGCTCAAACGTAATAATGGCTCTATTGTGATCCCGAAACTCAATGGCGGTGCCTTGCAGCAACTCAGTCGTCAGGGCGGCGGCCGCTTTACCGAACTGACCGCCGATGACCGCGATATTCGCTCATTGGCCAAGACGGACCGCTTTGACAATCGCGAAACCCGCGAAGACGATCAGGATAATCAGGGCGATGAGTGGCGCGAAGCCGGCCCTTACCTGTTACTGTTATTATTACCCATTGCCGCACTGGCGTTCAGACGCGGGGTCATTTTTATTTTGCTGGTGGGTGTAGGGACAAGTCTTCCTGCCCCTGAGGCGCTGGCTCAACAACAGAGCACGCCACCTGAAGCGATGGCAGCTGACACCGCATCCGAGCCGGTCAAACCGGTCCTCTCATGGTGGCAAAAACCGTTTTTAAATGCCGATCAGCAAGGTTTAGCGGCTTATGAAGCCAGGCAATATGACAGCGCAACCAATGATTTTGATGATACTGCATGGCAAGGTGCGGCCCAGTACCGTAACGGCGATTATATGGCTGCGGCGCAGTCGTTCGCCGCGCTCGATACTGCCCAGGGCTACTACAACCAGGGTAACGCACTGGCCAAAGCCGGTGAACTTGATGCAGCAATAGAAGCCTATGACAAAGCCCTGGCGCGACAACCTGAGTTCCCCGCAGCGCAGGAAAATAAAGAGCTCCTTGAGCAGTTAAAGGAACAGCAGGAACAACAGCAGCAAAATGATCAGCAACAGGATCAGTCAGAGCAGGATCAGCAAAACCAGGATGATAGCCAGCAACAGGATGGTGAGTCTGACAATAGCGACCAACAGTCTGAGCCACAAAACAGTGAAGGCCAGCAAGAGGGTCAACAGGACGGCCAGCAGGATAATCAACCGCAACCCAACGACGCCAATCAAGAACAACAAAATGAAGGCGAAGAAAACCAACAACAAGGTGACGAACAGCAAAATGATGAGCAGCAGGCTGATAACGAAGCCCGGCAAGCAGAAGCTCAGCAGGCGTCAACCGAGCGTACTGAACGCGATAAAGAAACTCAGCAACGCCTCGATAACCTGCTGCGCAGAGTGCCCGATGACCCCGCTTTCTTACTCAAACGCAAAATGCAACTGGAAGCCCAGAAACGGCAGTATCGCCGCCCGCCAGATTCAAACCGGAGTGATTGGTAATGTTTAAACAACGCCATTGGTTATGGTTACTTTTTATCTCTTTTGCCTGCTCTTTTGCCAGTAAGGCTGATGTACAGAGCGTGACAGCCAGCATAGACAAAAACCCTGTCATGCTGGATGAAGCAATAACGCTGACGGTGACGGCACAAGGTGATGCCGAGCGCAATGCCTTCGACAGCTCTGCTTTATTGAGCGACTTTGTCGTGGGCCGCACGTCGGTGAGCTCACAAACCTCCATCGTTAATTTTACCTCAAGCCAAACCACCACCTGGAACACCACTTTGTTTCCCCGGAAAGTGGGCGACTTTACGATTCCGGCCTTTACCATTGAAGGACAACGCAGTGCACCGATAAAGGTAAAGGTTATTCCCGTTCAGCAAGGCGAAGATGCACCGGCGCGTGATTATTATGTCACCACCGAAGTCAATCACGACAGCGTGTACCTGCAGCAACAGTTGCGTTACACCGTAAAACTGTATTTAGCCTCACAAATTGAGCGCGGCAGTTTACAGTCACCAGAATTAGAAAACGCACAAATTCAGCAGTTGGGCGATGACAAACAATATACCGAGTTAGTCAACGGCCGTCGCTATCAGGTGGTAGAACGCAATTTTGCTATTCTTCCCCAACAGTCCGGCACCTTTACTATCAGCGGGCCGGTGTTTTCCGGTGAGGTAATGGCCCCCAATACCAACCAGCGTTTTGGCTTTTTCAATCGCACTAAATCGATAAACCGGGTGGGCCCGGATCTCACTATCGAAGTTAAACCCATCCCAACCAGCGTGGACTATCATTGGTTACCCAGTGATTTTGTTGAACTTGACCAAGAGTGGCAAAGTCAGGAGTTCGTGGTGGGTGAGCCAATTACCCGCACCCTTACTCTGACGGCAGTGGGAGTGGTTGAAGAGCAACTGCCTGAAATTGAACAGATCTACCCGCCAGACTTTAAGCTTTACCCGGATCAGGCCAACAGTGCCACCGCAGAGCGAGACAACCGTTTGGTTGTTCAGCGAACCGAATCTGTGGCAATGATCCCGACTAAAGCCGGTGATTATATTATCCCTGAGGTGCGTGTTCCCTGGTTTAATGTAAAAACCGGTAAAACTGAAGTGGCCACTTTGCCAAGCAAAACGGTAACTGTTGCACCTGCTGCGGGCCAGGCCCCGGCTCCCAAAACCCCGCCTGTTGCGGCGCCAGTGCCAGCACCAGAAACGGCCAATCAACCAGCAGGCGCCGACAGCACTGTTGTACCGCCGCCCGCACAGGCCGGCTTTGACCGCTTCCACCTGGGATTACTTATACTTTGGCTGGTAACACTGACAGGCTGGGCGCTCACCTGGTTTAAGCGTAAAAATGCCGCCCCGGCGAAACCAGCAGGGCAACCGTTGAATACTGCCCAGGCAGTCACAGCGCAACAATTAATCAATACCATACAGTCGGCTGACATTGGCACAATTCAACAAAGCCTGAACCAATGGCTGGCGCAGTTTAATGCCGCCCGGCGCTGGCACATCAGGCAACAAATAAAGCCCGAGGTAGACGCAATGATGGCGTCGGCCTATGCCGCCAATGCCGGCGACTGGGATCGCACCGGGTTAGCCGGTAAACTTAAACAGCTTGTGGCAACACAAAAGCAAAAAGACGGGGCGTTAACCCCGCTATATCCAACAACATAGTGGAAACAACATGAAAATAACGACAGTAAAACTTAGTTTGTTAATGTCAGTCACGGCGGGGCTACTTGCTTGCTCTCCTCAGCAACAGGTGCAAACGCCAGCCAGTGGCGAGCAGGCAGAAACCGCCATCAGTGCTGCCATGCCAAATGAATCAGAGCGCCTGAGCGCCTTTTTTGAACGTACATTTAATGAAGACTTAAAACGCTCCCCTGAGTTTCAGAGTTACCTCGGCATAAAATGGGACTACGGCAAGTGGGATGACGAAAGTGAAGCCCATATTGAGCGCAGTATCACTATTGCCAAAAACCGCCTGGACGAGGCCAACGGCTTTGACACCAGCAAGCTAACCGAACAAGAAAAACTGAGCCTGCGTTTGTTCAAAACCGGCATTGAGCGCCAACTGGCCAACGACGAATTTCGCCACCACCGCTATATCGTGCATCAGTTCCGTGCGGCGCACACCAAAATCCCCAGCTTCCTGATCAATATTCATCGGGTTAATGATATCAGCGACGCCCAGGCCTATATCAGCCGCTTAGATAATGTTGATTCCTATTTTTCGCAGGTCATTGAGCAGATGAAATTACGCGAAGAAGCCGGCGTATTCCCGCCAAAGTGGGCCTACGACCAAATGGTTGAGGCAGCGCAAAATGTGATAACCGGTAAGCCCTTTGACTTGTCAGATAACGACTCCACAATTTGGCAGGACTTTCAGCAAAAGGTGGCGGCACTAGAGTTAAGTGAAACCGACTCTGCAACCATGCTGGAAGAAGCCAAAGCAGCATTGTTAGTGTCGGTGAAGCCTGCTTACGAGAAACTGATTGCCGAATTTAAGCATCAGCGCGAGCTTAGCCCGGAAGGTGATGGTGTGTGGCGCTTGCCCAATGGCGAAAACTGGTATCAGAATCGGCTTAATTGGTTTACAACAACCGACCTGACTGCCGATGAGGTGCATAACATCGGTCTTGAAAATGTTGAACGTATTCATAATGCGATGCGCGGGATTATGCAGCAGGTAGGCTTTGAAGGCAGTCTCAATGAATTTTTTGAATTCATGCGTACCGACGAGCAATTTTACTACCCCAATACCGATGAAGGCAGAGCCCAGTACTTGCAGGAAGCAACCGCCATGATCGATACCATGCGCGAAGCTTTACCAGACTATTTTGGTTTAACGCCGCAAGCACCAATGGTGGTCAAACGGGTTGAGGAATTCCGCGAAAAATCAGCCGGAAAAGCCTTTTATCAAAGCCCGGCACTGGATGGTTCTCGCCCCGGTCGCTATTATGCCAACCTCTATGACATGAGCGCCATGCCGACCTATCAGATGGAAGCGCTCGCTTACCATGAAGGTATTCCGGGCCACCACATGCAGCGCGCCATTGCCCAGGAACTTGAAGGTATTCCTAAGTTTCAGAAATACTTAAGCTTTACCGCCTACACTGAAGGTTGGGGGCTGTACAGTGAGGAACTGGCCAAGGATATGGGTTTTTATGAGAACCCTTACTCTGATTTTGGTCGCCTCGCGATGGAATTATGGCGCGCCTGCCGCTTAGTGGTTGATACCGGTATTCATGACAAAAAATGGAGCCGCGAAGAGGCTATTCAGTACTTACTGGATAATACCCCCAACCCGAAGTATGACTCAGTCAAAGCCATTGAGCGGTATATCGCCATGCCGGGCCAGGCAACTGCTTACATGATTGGAAAACTCAAAATCATGGAGCTCAGAGAGAAAGCCAAACAAGCCCTGGGTGAAAAATTCTCTTATGCCGGTTTTCATGATGAGGTCCTCAAAGACGGTCCCGTGCCCCTTGATATTCTTGAGCAAAAAATTGACCGCTGGATAACGCGCCAGCAATAAGCTTACCGAAAGACTATTGAGCATGATTGTATAAATGATGCTCAATAGTCACCTGCCCGTCTTCTCTGGATAAAAAGATAAATTTCAGCGCGTTTTGGCAAATTTATTTTTTTTGGCTTTTTTATCATTTAAATGAAATGAATTTAATTAATGTCAGGTCTTGTAAATGATGAAAGAGAAAACGCTCCGCTACGAAGCTCTGGTTCGCGCCTTACACGGTGATATTTATCGCTACGCGTACTGGCTCACTAATGATAAGAGTACTGCCGAAGATATTGTGCAGGAGACATTCCTGCGCGCCTGGCGGGCGCTGGACAGTTTACAGGACGAAAAAGCGGCTAAGTCGTGGTTGATCACCATATTAAGGAGAGAAAACGCCCGCCGTTTCGAGCGCAAGCAATTTGATCTGGTCGACTTAGACGATGTGTCAGTGTCTGGCGACGATGATCAGGACAGCGCCGCAGAGGTGCGTCAGGTTCGTAAAGCAATGAGTAAACTGGCACCTGATTACCGCGAGCCTTTGATGTTACAAATTATATTTGGCTTTAGCGGTGATGAAATAGCGCACCAGTTGGAACTGAACAAAAACACCGTTATGACCCGGTTATTCAGAGCCCGAGCGCAGTTAAAAGATGTACTGACATCACCAGTGCAACAAAGAGGTTTCCAAAGTGGATGAATTAGAATTCCGCCGTCGCATTTATGCAAATCCCGCTGATGACGACAATGCGTTGTGCCAGGCTGCCCAGTCAAATACTGACAATGAAGCATTCTGGAAAGACACTAAAGCCCTCGACGAAAAGCTTAAAACTGCCGCGAATGTGCCTGTGCCTGATGATTTGGCCAGTAAAATTATTCTCAATACATCGCTGATAGAGTTTAACCAGCAAAAACGGCGTAACCGTTGGTACATTGGCCTGGCAGCCAGTGTTGCTTTTACCTGCGGAATTGCCCTGACAGCCTGGCAGCAACAGCACGTAGAACTTGATGAGGCCGCCCTCGCCCACATGTATTATGCTGAAAATGAGCGACCAGTCGGTGAAGCCACAATTACACCGCAACTGGTAAACGCCAAGCTGGCCCAATTCGGTGCGCAATTAGATCCGTCGATTGGCCACATTGCATCCATTAATTATTGTCTGCTGGACTCCATTCGCAGCCTGCATATGATTATCGAAACCCCAACGGGCAGAATGTCGGTATTTTTGGTCCCCGATAAGGCTCGCCAGGCGCCTGATGCGTTTTCAGATCAGGTGTATCAGGGCACCAGCTACGCATTGCAGAAGACCAACGTATTAGTGATAGGCGAAAAGAACGCCGATTTACCGGCATTTACCTCACAGCTTCAGCAACGTTTAAAGCTCTCAACCTAGACTGTTATTTGCCTGGGTATTTTGTGTCACTGCTTATCTGTGCGTTATCACATTGGCACGACCACAAAAGTAAAAAAAGGTACCTTTATGCTGATTTTATCCTGATTAAGCACAGCGCTCTAATACGGCCCATCAATAGACGATGAGGCTTGCCACAGAGCATGATAAATCACATTCCCGTGTAAATAATATACATGGTCATCATGCAGTACGCTGCGGTCCTGATAGGTACCAAAATACTCATCCTCCCCGGGATTAAGCTCGATATTGTTGCGCAACGTCAGGGTTCGCTGTGTTGTGTTAACCTCTATAGTGTTAAGTGCATTGATTGCGTACCAGCCGTCTTCGTTATTCAGCCAGGTTTCAGACGGTAACGCAAAGCGGTAACCCTGATCTGTTTTAAGTACCGACAGCGCGCGGTGATCAAACTCTACCGGAGTATAGGCATCGGTCCACACCAGCTCACCCAGTACAATCGGGTTCGCCGGGTCCAGCACATCAAACAGGCTGATCTTCATACCCTCAACGACCACTGGTAATAATGGCTGACTTCCGCTGACCGGAAGACCATCACTACTGACCTGCTGCCCTACCCCTAATAGCAGGCCATTTTCCATTGGATGAAGGTAATTTGAAAAACCGGGTATTTCCAGTTCACCGGCAATGAAAGGTGCGCTCACATCGCCCAGATCAATGACATATAACGGATCGATACGCGCAAAGGTTACCACATAGGCTTTGTCTGCAAAGAATCTAACCGCATAAATGTCTTCGCCCGGTTTACCAATTGGCGCCGGTTGTGACGCATTGGGCAAGCTGGTTACGGCAACCAGTTCACTGCCTTGCTGATCGAGTACATGTAAGGCATGCTTTCTGTCGGTTGACCACATATCTGTGGTCGTTACCGCAATAAACTTACCGTCACGCTCGGCCATTTTAAACTGCGGCGCACTACGCCAGCTAAACTGGCCCGCTACACTACCGGAGGCTTCATAGCGAATTTCGTCGCCAAGTGACAACTTGTGAAAGACGGTGTTTTGATCAAAATCAGCATGTAGATATACGTTTGACGCTGACATAAAGAGTCCGCGCGCCTCGGTTAACAAACACTCGGCGGTTATATTCGCCGGATTGTCCAGGTCGATTTTAACTAAGCTGACCATTTGCGCATGGCCATTACTGCGACTGGCCGCTTCCGGTATTAAACAGTCGTCTAGCTGAAACAGTTCACTGCTTTGACCATTGATTGTCACCTTAGGCACCAGATCCTGTTCTGCAACATTGAGTATGCTCTGATAAAGTTTGATCAAACTTTTGTCGGTATCATCAATGTTGGGCAGTCCACTCACATTGGGCACATATTGGGTAGCGATAAACAAATTGTTATCAATACGACGCGAGCTGATCAGGCCGCCATCTATACGGATTTGGCTGGCACTGACTGGCGAAGCCGGGTCGGTAACATCGTAAACATCGACAATGATGTCATTGTCTGTTCGTTGCCACGGGCTATCCTCCTCCAGTGCGCCTGCCATGGTGGCATACTGATAAGTATGACTAACCACACCCAGCGTATCACTGTAAAGGTACATCCCTGACACATTAAATTCTGGTTGCAATGGAATATTGGCCGCCTCACTGAGTGAAAAATCGTCCAACCGTCGCAATATCCGCACGTTGTTTATCAGACCCGTTTCTTCTGTCCAAATCGGTACATCGGCGACAAAGAAATACTCGCCGTTGTATTCAATACGATCGGCTTCATCAACCCCGTCAATCTGATTATTGGTGGTGGAGTAGTTGTCTGATGCGCTAAATTCAGGCGCATCGGCATCCCCGCCTGAAGTGGGATCCTGATATTCCAGCTGCATTAAATAAAGGCCGTTTTTAACATACTGACCGGGACTGACATCTTGTGACGCGGTCAATGCAGAGCCTGATGCTGGCATAAAAGATAACTGCGGTGGGCTGGTGATGCTCCCGGGGGTGCTTTCACTGTCATTGCCACAGGCAATGATTGCAGAAGTTGAAAATATCGATACGGCGAGATATTTCCACATCAGATCGGTACGGTGACTCGCATTCATCATCAATGTCCTTGTTGGGTGAGAAATTGAGTAATATAGTAGTGACGTATCTTTGAACATTCCGATCCAAACTGATATGAAGTGTGACAATTTGTAATCGGGAGCTGTGCGAACGCGCTGTGTTTGGTAGTCTTAAGCAGTTTTTCGTGACATAACCAGGGTTTGACTGTGCTGATCCGTTCGCTATTGTGTTTATTGCTAATGTTGACATGCTCGTTTTCGGCATGGGCTTGCAGCAGCGACAACGTTTGTGTGGAAGAAAACAGCTGGCAAGTGGGTGTGGCCCTAGGGTTAGGCGCCCGAACCAACCCGCTGGTCGATGGCGATCCGATCCCGCTGGTCGTGCTACCTGATATTGCCTGGTATGGCGAAAACAGCTATTTCGACAATGGTGAACTGGGTTATCAATGGCAATTAACCCCGTCGTTGACCAGCGAGCTCTTTGTGGCGGCCAATACTGAACGCGCGTTTTTCTCTTTCTGGCACCCCGCCAACCTCATGCTGCCGCTCACCGGTTTACAAGACAGCTCCGTGCCCGCCATTGTTGATCCCTCAACGGGTGGCGATCACACTGTTAACCAGCCTCTGCGCATCTCTATAAACGACGTCAGTAAGCGCAAATGGTCGGCAGATATAGGGACCCGTATCAGTTGGTATAAGCGCCATGGCATATGGTCTTTTTCTGTGGCGGGTGATTTGTTGGGCGTCCACAACGGTTATTTCGCATCGCTGCGCTATCAACATTTATGGCAGTGGGGCGAGTGGTTAGTCTCAGCGAATGCATCGCTGACCTATAAAAGTCGGCAATTAATTAACTACTATTATGGCATTGATGCTGACGATACAATCGATAACAGCCTCTGGTACACAGCCGGTCACACCGTGCAGCCAGGCGTGGGCGTGTTATTGAGTAAAACCATAAATAAACAGTGGCGATGGGTAGGACGCGTTCAACTTACCGCATTAGACGACAGCATGACTGACAGTCCGATTGTTGCTAAACATTTTATCGCGAGTGCCTTTATTGGTATTGGCTATCAGTTTTAGGATGAATTGATGGGCTATTTGCGGTTGTTCATTTTTTTGCTCAGCGCATATCACATGGATGTACTGGCCAATGATGTTTCGTTTTCTGTTTCTCCCAGTGAATGCATTACGGCTGAAAAAGGCGACGTTTGTGCAATGTCTTTATCGATTGTTTACCCCCGGCTATCGCCCGGCGATTATTGTGTAATCTTAAACGACACCTCCCTGGGTTGCTGGCAATATGCCAATTTACCCGAATCCCTGGACGTGAAAATAGAAACTGAGTCGGTACTTTCCCTGGTTGACGAAGATAATACTTTTCGCACGTCGACATTACTGAAGCTTCGTTACCGCAGTGCAACAATGTTGCGCCGGCGCGTACGTAACCCCTGGAGCTTATTCTGATGAAAACCATTGTGCTGGTTGAGGACGACGAACGTCTGGCCGAACTGGTATGTCAGTACCTGCAAAACAATCATTTTAACGTTACCCGGTTTGCCAACGGTCAGGGGCTTATCGAGCACGTCAGAAAAGCACAACCTGATGTGATGATTCTGGATGTCATGCTGCCTGGAGATGACGGCTTTATGTTGTGCCGGCAATTACGCCAGTTTTATACCGGACCATTGCTATTTATGACGGCCAAGAGTGAAAATTTCGATCAGGTACTCGGACTCGAAATTGGCGCTGATGACTATGTGGTAAAACCAGTAGAGCCCAGGGTATTGCTGGCGCGGATCAACGCGTTGTTGCGACGAAGCGCCCCGCTATCAGCACCAGTCAGATCTGGCACGGTTATCTCCTTTGGTAATTTAAGCATTGATAAACTCTCGCGCAGAGTGCACCTGAGTGGCGAAGACATTCCGCTGACCAGTCATGAGTTTGATATGCTATGTTTGCTGGCCGATAACGCCTCTCAGGTTGTAGAGCGAACCACCCTGTACAAAGAGCTGATTGGTCGCGAATACGACGGACTGGATCGCTCTGCGGATGTGCGCATTTCACGGCTGCGTAAAAAGCTTAAAGACGATCCGCAAAACCCCTTCCGGATAAAAACTATCTGGGGTAAGGGTTTTTTCTTTGTGGCTGATGCGTGGGACGATGAATGACACGTTTGTTTGTCAGCTTTTATCTTTTTATGGCCATCTCCCTGGTGCTTATCAGCAGCACGTTGGAGCTGGTGTGGCCACGCGCCGAGCCGCAGGAACCCGCCGAAGTCGCACTGGCTGAAGCAGTATTGCCGCTGGCGGCGACCGATATTTCAACGCTGCAGGCCAAGCTTAAACGTGAAAATATACCCTATGAGCTAAGCAATATGGCGTCAACAGCCTGGTCAGCGAAGGAGCGTCAGGCCTTTAGTGAAGGGCGCAGCGTAACGCTCTATAGTGATACGGCAAGACTCATCTATGCGCCGCTGGGGAATGAGGAGTTACTCGTGGTTACTTTGCCCCATTCAAAGCTATCCACGTCGTATCTACTGGTGTACCTGTCTGCATTCCTGCTGTTGCTGGGTGTGCTACTGGCCGTTTGGTTATGGCCGTTGTGGCGCGACCTTTCTTACCTGACCCGCAAAGTCAGTCATTTAGGGCAAGAACCAGAAAACTTTTCGATCGCTTTGAAGAAGCGCTCCGTTATGCAACCCATCTCGAACAGACTCAATATGCTCAGTGAGCGCGTGCATAATTTACTTCGCGACCAGCGTGAACTTACCGGCGCCGTCGCCCATGAATTCCGAACCCCCATTGCCAGGCTCAAGTTTGCTCTTGAAATGCAGCCCCAACCCAACAGCCAGGCGTGGAAAGGCATACAAGCCGACCTTGATGAGCTGGAGGGGCTGGTGCAGGAAATGCTCGAATATACCCAGTACGATGCCATGACACCGGAGTTAAATATTGCCGACATTCCTGCCCGGACCTTGTGTGAAAACCTCATTGCTAAACTCGCGCCCACAACCACCAGGCTACTGAGCGTTTCCGGCGAAGATCTTACCCTGCGTGGAGATGGTCATTTTATAGAACGGGCGGTATCTAACCTGCTCAACAATGCTATACGGCATGCAAAATCCACCGTTAATATTCATATTTGCGGCAACGACGAAACCATTACCATCGCCGTCCATGACGATGGTGCAGGCATTGACCCCAGCCTGGCATCACGTATTTTCGACCCGTTTTACCGGCCCGACAACAGCCGGGTTCGCTATACCGGCGGCGCAGGATTAGGCCTGGCCATTGTGCAGCGTATTCAGCATTGGCACAACGGCACTGCTACGGTCGGCGAGAGTGTGTTAGGCGGTGCGTGTTTCACATTAGAGTACCCTTTGTATACAACCGACTAGCAGCTGACCATCGGGTTAGTTATACTTTCGCGACTGGTTCACCACAGAACCAATCGCTATTTCGCTCCGTCCGTATGAAAACAATATTCCGTAAGCACCTTACTTATTTGAAGCTGGCACTCGACAACTCGGGCGTTGACTATGAATTAAGCGATGTTGAGGTGCCATCACTACCGCAAAGCCGCAGCGGCAAACTCATTGACCAGCAGGCTTATGGCGTGCTAATCAAAGGGCGAACTGATTATCTGCCGCGCTCGTTCATCGAAGTCCAAAGTGAAACTTTAAAATAGCAGGGTATCCAGATCTGACTCCTGAACCCCACATTGCACTGTATTATCCTCAGGCGGTCTACTTTTTACCCATAACACCAATACCCGCTTGCACGGTCTGATTGCAAATGGCCTTAAATTAGCAAGCCAAAACGGTCAGTTCGATACGCTGTTTAATACCTACTTTGCCGAAACACTGGCGCAAGCACAACTTAATGAAAACAAATCATAAGGTTGTGAAACGTCACCCTGCCCTCTAAAACACCTGTTAAAAAACCCGGTATTGGTATGCAGAAACTCTGCTAGCCTGTCGGTCTGCGCCTGTTCTTCAGCTTTAAATGCGTCAGCAAGGGTGAAGCGATAGTCCGCTTTTAATAACGGTTTGACGGGCATAACGGCTTCAATTAACCCATACAAAAGACATTAAGCTCCCCCGCACGACCAAAACGCTTCTCATATGAATACACTCACAACAGTACAGAGTATGACTGCGTATTGAACACCCTGTGCAACGCAGCACCCTGACGACCAATATTCGTCCCTGCCTTACCTCTTGATAGGCATCCTGCTATAGTGGCTTCTACTCTAAGCTTTCTACCGCAACTCATAAGGGCCTGCGCGAGGAAAGTCATCAACACAAACAATAATGAGAAGGGAACACGAATGGCCATAGGCACTATGATTTCGTTGGGGTTATATTTTCTGGTGATGTTAGGGATAGGCTGGTACAGCTTTAAAGAGTCTGACACCAGTGTAGAAGGCTACATGTTGGGTGGCCGTAAACTGGGCCCCGCGGTTACCGCCTTGTCAGCCGGTGCATCAGATATGAGTGGCTGGATGCTGATGGGTTTGCCAGGCGCCATGTATGTCGCGGGCATTTCGGCCGCCTGGATTGCCGTCGGTTTAACCATCGGGGCATTTTTTAATTATATTCTGGTTGCGCCGCGTTTGCGGGTCTATACCGAAGTGGCCAACAACGCCATTACGCTACCCGACTATTTTGAGAACCGCTTCGCCGATAACTCCCGCATGCTCCGGGTGATTGCCTCTATCGTTATCGTTATCTTTTTTACTTTATACACCTCATCAGGTGTCGTAGCAGGCGGTAAGTTATTCGAAACGTCCTTTAATTTAAGCTATGAGCTGGGCTTGTATGTGACCGCAGGTGTTGTCGTTGCCTACACGCTGGTCGGGGGGTTTATGGCCGTCAGTATGACCGACTTTGTGCAGGGTTGTATTATGTTCCTGTCGCTCATACTGGTGCCGATTGTGGTTGTTATGGATTTAGGCGGGCTATCAGCGGCCAACACGATTCTCGATAACATAAACCCAAATATGTTTGATTTGTTTACCGATGCTTCCACTAACACCGCGTTATCCACCATCGGTATTATATCGCTGTTGGCCTGGGGACTTGGCTACTTTGGACAACCGCATATCATTGTCCGTTTTATGGCGATTCGCTCGGTCAAAGACGTGCCTGCGGCACGCCGTATTGGTATGAGCTGGATGATCATGTCGATTATCGGTGCATTATTTACCGGCCTTTACGGATTGGCCTACGTTAGCCAGCAGCCGGGCGTCAGCATCGATCCGGAAACCATTTTTATTTATCTGTCGCAGTTATTATTTCACCCGCTCATCGGTGGTTTTTTACTGGCCGCCATACTGGCCGCCATCATGAGTACTATTTCATCGCAATTACTGGTTACCTCGAGCTCTCTGACCAGTGACTTTTACCAGGTGTTTTTGCGCAAAAACGCGTCTCAAACAGAGCTGGTTATCGCTGGCCGTGCCTCTGTCATTATTGTGGCGGCGGTGGCGATTGCGTTAGCTTACGATCGTGACAGTACTATCCTGACACTCGTGAGCAATGCCTGGGCTGGCTTTGGTGCCGCCTTTGGCCCACTGGTTATCATTAGCCTTTTCGACCGGCACATGACCCGTGCAGCTGCGTTTGCTGGCATGATAAGCGGTGCGCTAACAGTCTTATTGTGGATTTACCTGCCGGTGACAGTGGGAGGACAAACCTTAAGTGACTGGATGTATGAAATTGTGCCCGGTTTTATAATTTCGACGCTCGCCATTTTAGTGGTATCTAAGTTCACGCAGCCCCGCGAAAGCGTAAAAGAAACCTTCGCAAAATTTGAACAGGAACTGCATAAGCAGCGAAACGTTATTTAGTTGCTGTTGCGACAATAACTGATCGGAGCAGTATCATCAGGTTTATTATTTGATGGTGCTGCTCGTTTCCCCTCCTCCGCTATACTCGTTTTTACACCGCTACCTGCTGCTGTGCGACAAGCCGTTGTCAATACGTTTGCCCATTGCTGGCAAGGCCTGCAACGACACATTATATCGCTGCCGCTAAACCACCGCGCCGGGACTTCGTGACAAACACGTTACTGTGGAATAAAAACACTATTTCAAATAGCAAAATGACATAGCACTTTTAATCCTAAATATGTTAGGGTTCTATACATATAATCAATTCGTATATAAACCTCAACTTCGGACTCGACAAATGACTGAAAGTATCCCGTCAACTACACACTTAAAACAACTCGAAGCCGAGAGTATCCATATCTTTCGCGAAGTCGCCGCTGAATTCGAAAATCCAGTGATGCTTTATTCCGTTGGTAAGGACTCCTCGGTTTTGCTTCATTTAGCGCGTAAAGCTTTTGCGCCGGGGAAAATTCCTTTCCCGCTGTTACACGTAGATACCACCTGGAAGTTTCAGGAGATGATCAAGTTTCGTGATGAACAAGCGAAAAAGTACGGCTTTGATTTGCTGGTTCATATCAATCAGGAAGGGGTCGACATGGGCATGGGTCCATTCACCCACGGCAGTGCCAAGCACACTGATGTGATGAAAACCGCCGCTCTGAAGCAAGCGTTAAATAAATATAAATTTGATGCCGCCTTTGGTGGCGCTCGTCGTGACGAAGAAAAATCACGTGCCAAAGAGCGCGTGTATTCATTCCGCGACAGCAACCACCGCTGGGATCCAAAGAATCAGCGCCCGGAACTGTGGAACATTTATAACTCGCAAATTAATAAAGGCGAGAGTATCCGTGTATTCCCCATGTCAAACTGGACAGAGCTGGATATCTGGCAATATATCTATAAAGAAAACATTGATATCCCTCAGTTGTATCTGGCCAAACCGCGCCCGGTTGTTAAGCGCGATGGGGTGTTAATTATGGTCGATGACGACCGCATGCCGCTGGAAGAAGGCGAAGTACCAGAAATGAAGTCTGTGCGTTTCCGAACCCTTGGCTGCTATCCGTTAACCGGAGCCGTTGAGTCAACGGCAGCAACATTACCTGAAGTTATCCAGGAAATGCTGCTGACCAAAACGTCTGAGCGTCAGGGCCGGGTGATTGATCACGACAGCGCTGGTTCCATGGAGAAAAAGAAAATGGAAGGGTACTTCTAATGACCACCAATGTTGTCTGGCATAAACACGAGATCAATAAGTCAACTCGTGCAGAAAGCCTCGGACAAAAGCCACGGGTATTGTGGCTAACGGGGTTAAGTGGCTCAGGTAAGTCAACCATGGCTAACTTACTGGAGAAAAAGCTGCATGCACTGGGTAAACATACTTACCTGCTCGATGGCGACAATGTTCGACACGGCTTATGCGGTGATTTGGGCTTCAGTGATAAAGATCGGGTCGAAAATATTCGTCGAATCAGTGAAGTAGCTAAGCTCTTTGTCGATTCGGGCATGGTGGTGATAACCGCTTTTATTTCTCCGTTCCAGGTAGACCGCGACTATTGCCGCAAGCTCCTGGCCGACGATGAATTTATTGAAGTGTTTGTTGATACGCCACTGGAGGTTTGCGAACAGCGCGATCCAAAGGGCTTATACAAAAAAGCCCGCAGTGGAGAAATTAAACATTTCACTGGTATTGATTCGACCTATGAAGCACCCGAATCACCAGAAGTACATTTGCAGTATCAGGACGAGCCAGCGGAACAAACCGCTGAACGACTGTATACACTGTTAGCAGAAAAAGGATTGTTATAATGGCGATTTCGGACCCGCTGGCACTACAAGTGCTGGCCATCGCAAAACAGGCCGGTGACAAAATCATGGAAATCTATGACCGTGACTTTGCTATCTACGAAAAACAGGATACCAGCCCGTTAACTGAAGCGGATTTAGCCGCACACAACACAATTGTGGCTGGCCTTGAAGCTATTTCAGAACTGCCTATTCTGTCGGAAGAATCAGCAGACATTAGCTGGGATGAGCGCAAAACCTGGAACCAGTATTGGTTAGTTGACCCGCTCGACGGCACCAAAGAATTTATTAAAAAGAACGGCGAATTTACCGTCAATATCGCTTTGATAGACGGCGGTAAGCCGGTAATGGGGGTGGTATACGCCCCTGTTTTGAAAAAATCCTACATCGGTATTGTTGGCGAAGGTGCCTGGACCGAAACGGTTGATGGCATTAATGCAATCACAGCTAAGCCGCATCAGCCTGGTGAAGTCTGGAAAGTCGTGGGCAGCCGCTCACATCAAAGCCCGGAGATTAAAAACCTGCTGGATCAACTCGATGGCGACACCGAATTAGTTGCAATGGGCAGTTCGTTAAAACTGTGCCTGGTTGCTGAAGGTGCGGCGCACCTGTATCCGCGACTTGGGCCCACATCTGAGTGGGATACCGGAGCTGCACATGCTGTAGCGCTGGCTGCTGGCGCAGATGTCACCGTACTTGATGCCGCCGATCCGCTTAATTCTGATGCCGAGCCTCTTACCTATAATCAGGAAGAGTCTGTGTTAAACCCTTATTTCCTCGTGAGTGCCTAAGCATGAATAACGAAAATCAATTACTTAAAGACGATATCCTTTCGTATCTCGACCAACACGAACATAAAGATCTGCTGCGTTTTTTAACCTGCGGTAGCGTGGACGATGGTAAATCAACCCTGATTGGCCGCTTGTTACATGACTCAAAAATGATTTTTGAAGATCAGTTAGCTGCCATTACCCAGGACAGCAAAAAAATGGGCACCACCGGCGACAAAGTCGACTTAGCCCTGCTGGTAGATGGTTTGCAGTCAGAGCGTGAGCAAGGTATTACTATCGACGTAGCCTATCGCTACTTCTCTACCGACAAACGCAAGTTTATTATTGCTGACACCCCTGGGCACGAACAGTACACCCGAAACATGGTAACCGGCGCTTCAACCTGTGACTTGGCGATATTAATGGTTGATGCTCGTGCCGGGGTAAAAACCCAGACTCGCCGTCATTCATTTTTAGCGTCACTGCTGGGAATAAAGCACGTCATTGTGGCCATTAATAAAATGGACTTAATGAATTACAGTGAAGAAGTGTATAAAGAAATTCAGGCGGACTTCCTGGAATTCTCTAAGCAGTTAACTATTCCGGATATTCAGTTTGTGCCGATTTCTGCACTGGAAGGCGACAACGTGGTTAATCTGAGTGAACATACACCCTGGTATGACGGCGGCACGTTAATGGAGATGCTTGAAAACATCGAAATCACCAAAGACGCCAATACAGAAGATTTCCGTTTCCCTGTTCAGTACGTAAACCGTCCAAACCTTGATTTCCGCGGTTTTGCCGGTACCGTTGTTTCTGGTCAGATTAAACCAGGTGATGAGATTACCGCCCTGCCGTCAGGTAAAAAATCAAAAGTTAAATCCATTGTGACTTTTGATGGTGAGCTGGAAGTGGCCTACCCGCCATTGGCCGTCACCCTGACACTGGAAGACGAAATCGATATTTCCCGTGGCGATATGATTGTTAAATCAGACAACATGCCGCTGCTAAGCACCCAGTACAAATCACACCTGGTGTGGATGGCCGATGAACCGATGATGCCTAACAAGCAATATCAGTTTAAATTTGCCAGCCAGTTAACGCTGGGATCGGTTGCCGAGATTGATCATTTAATTGATGTTAACACCCTGGAAGAAACACAAGGCGTGCACATGAACTTAAATGAGATTGCAGTGGTCGACCTGAAGTTTAACCAGGCTGTACCGTGTGATAACTATCAGAAAAACCGTGCTACCGGCGCGTTCATTGTTATCGACCGCCTGACCAATGGTACCGTTGGTGCC
Organism: Alteromonas gilva; assembly: GCF_028595265.1. Classification (NCBI taxonomy): domain Bacteria; kingdom Pseudomonadati; phylum Pseudomonadota; class Gammaproteobacteria; order Alteromonadales; family Alteromonadaceae; genus Alteromonas; species Alteromonas gilva. Next base: position 2,844,318 of record NZ_JAQQXP010000001.1, read on the forward strand.
GGTATGATCATTGACGAACTGGCGCAGGATAAATACCATGCTACACAACAATTCTCAGCGTTTGAGCTGGAATTTAATGAGCTGGTACGCAAGCACTTCCCGCACTGGAATGCTACTGACATCACTAAGCTGTAGGAGCGGGTTCGCACAAGATGGATCTCAACCAGCTGCTGGTACTATCGTTTTTCTTTGGTACCATCGGGGCGCTGATTTTTACTAATCAGCGCCCTTCTACTGTATTTGCATTGACGGTATTGGGTTTGTTAATCACCCAACAGGTTACCTTCGATCAAATTCTTCATAATCTGACAAACAAAGGACTCATTACCCTTATTCTGTTGTTGGTAGTAAGCAGTGCTATCGACAAAACCGCGTTTATTAAACGACTTGGTCGCAAGCTTATAACGGCCAGCTTTGCTAAGTCGTACTGGCGTTTATTTGGCCTGACATTCTTTTCATCAGCGCTGCTGAATAACACCGCCATTGTCGCCAGTTTAATTGGCCCGGTAAAACAAAATCAGTATCACGCTGCATCCCGGTTGCTGATCCCGTTATCTTACGCGGCTATTTTGGGCGGTACTGTTACTCTTATTGGTACTTCTACTAACCTGATTGTTGACAGTTTTTTACAGGAGCAGGGACACCCCGGCTTTGGTTTTCTCGACTTTACCCTGTTTGGCCTGGTGGCTGGTTTAAGCTGCGGCGTACTGATGTTTATGCTCACGCCCTTATTACCGGCTATCGCCAACAAACAAGGTGATTATCGTGAATATATCGTCGAAGCCGAAGTGAGCAACGATTCTGAGCTGGTCGGTAAATCGGTAGAGCAAAACCACTTACGTAATTTACCGGAACTGTTCCTCGTTGAAGTGGTACGTAACGGTAATCTCATTAGTCCGGTTAATCCGGAGCTGGTCATTCAGGGTGGTGACAAGCTGATATTTTCGGGCAATGTTAAACATCTTGATACCTTAAGCCACATTAAAGGGTTAACAACCTTTGCAGAAGCCGACGGTATACTGCGCGAAAACCTCACCGAAGTGATAGTGTCTAACCGGGCGCAAATTATTGGTCGTACAATTAAGGCGCTGGGCTTCAGAGCCCTGTTCGATGCTGCCGTGGTGGCGATTCGACGCGATGGCGAACAACTATCCGGTAAACTCGGTGAAATAAAGCTTCAGGCCGGTGACTTTTTATTGCTGGCGGCCGGTCCCGATTTTCATACCCGCCATAACCTGACCAAAAACTTTTTTATTCTTTCTGAACAACGTATTGCACGGCCATTATCGACGCCGCAGGAGTGGGTAACAGTGGGTGGCTTTTTGCTTACGGTGTTGCTGGCTGCCACCGAACTGGTGCCCTTAGCGATTGGTTTGTTGTTTTTTGCTGCGGTATTACTCGGCGCAAAAGTCACCAATAATGGCGAGTTAAAAAGAAACCTGCCGCTAAACCTGATTGTGGTTATCGTTGGTGCCCTGACCCTGGCGAGCGGGCTTCAGCAATCGGGCGTCATTACGCTATCAACCAAACTGTTACTGCCTTACCTGGCCGATACTAACTGGCTGATAGCACTTATTGTGGTATATGTACTGACTCTGCTGCTGACCGAGTTTGTTACCAATAATGCCGCGGCAGCATTGATGTTTCCCTTCGCGTATGGACTCGTCGAGATAATCGGAGCGCCCTTACTGCCATTTGCGTTGGCCGTTGCCTTTGCCGCCAGCGCCAGCTTTATCTCCCCTTACGGTTACCAAACCAATTTACTGGTTTTCAATGCCGCCAATTATAATTTTCGCCACTTTATTCGCTTTGGCACACCTATTTCGTTAGTGTATTCCTCCATTGTCATCGCGTTATTAAATTGGGTGTACCTGTAAGCCCTGTTGCCGGCCTGGTACACCTGATTGCCTTAAAAGCCTGTACGTCGACTTCCCCCCGGGATGTCGGCCTTCCCCCGCACAGACACTCAGATGGCGCCGTCAGCTAAGCGCCATTGCGGATAAATGAGATTTGCCCCCTCCCCTTTACTGCTATGTGTTTTGTCGATGACGCCGGGGTATTTAGGTAATGAGCGTTTGACAGACAAAAAAAATCCCCGCGCACAGAGTGCGCCGGGGATAAGGTGAGTTTTACCTGTTTAAAAATGCCACTTAATCATAACTGAGCCCCACTTGCACCAATATTCATCGGTACGCAACGTGGGGCATTAGCGTGCTTAACGGTCAATTACCGGAAAAGCACCTTCTCTTTGTTAAACCAAAATACACAGAAATACAGCAGTACACCGGCAATGGCCGCGGTTGACGAGAAGATAGCGAACAACTGGAAGTAATCCATGGTGCCCTTTATAAGCTCTTTAATGGCCAGCGCCACATTGGTTAACGGCACCCAGGCCCAGCCGCCTTTCAGCTCGACACCCGGCAACATTGCTAACACCACCGGCACAATAACCACAAACACCAGCGGCGTCATATAACCCTGTGCTTCTTTAAAGCTACGCGCGTAAATCGACAAGCTCAACAATACCGCTGAGAAAATGGCCACGATAGGCACCAGCATCAAAAACATCAGCACAAAATCGATAGGGTTAATGGCGCCCATAAACTCAGCAACCACTTCCAGCGCCATACTTTGGCCTAAAACCAGTCCCCAAATTGCGATACTGGTCACGGTAATCAATGCAGAGGTTGCCCCCGCCAGCGCAATAGTAAAGAATTTACCCAATACCAGTTTATGCCGCTCGATTGGTGAGATGAGCAGCGTTTCCAGTGTGCCCCGTTCCTTTTCACCAGCGCCTAAGTCAGTAGCCGGGATCATAGCGCCCTGCAAACACAGCATAAATATCAGGTAAGGGAACATACCACCAATTTTTTCGCCCCAGTTTTCCCGCTTATCAGCCACATTCACTTTGGTGATCACGATCGGATCAACCAGTGCTGCTTGCTGCGATTCATTAAGCCCAAGGGTGACAAACGCTTTTTGCTGACTGGCATCGGCAAAGGTATCAACAATTTTATCCAGCCGACGGTGCACCATATTTAAGCCGGCGTCGTTCAGATAGAGCGTCAGTTCAATCTGACCACTGGCCAGCGCGTCGTCACTGAAATTCTCCGGAATTACCAGCACAAAATCAGCCTGTTCAGACTTCACAAACGCCGTCACGTCGGCACCTTCTTCAATAGCGACCTGGTTAAATAAGTCAGACGCCGATAACTCTTCGACCAGTGCCGGGGCGAACTGCGCTCCCACCACCGCATAGTCGAGGACTTTGCTTTCGGCTTTGTCGACGGCCTTGCCTGCCATAAACATCACAAGGCCAATAATGAGCGGAAACACCAGAATGGGCAGTGCAACCATAAAGAACAGTGTTTTGCGGTCGCGCAATAGCTCTTTAATTTCTTTTAGCATGACAATCCACATAACTTACGCTCCCTGATTAATAACATGCATGAATGACTGATGCAGCGAACCTGGCACCTGTGCTTTAAACTGGTCAAAAGAATCTGAAAAGTGGCTTCGGCCATGATGGATAACGGTTACCCGGTCACACAGCTCGGCCACTTCATCGAGATGGTGAGTAGAAAAGATCACCGGCACACCCTGATCTTTGAGACGACGAATAAAATCGAGCACGGTTTGTGCCGCCATAATATCGAGCCCGGTGGTAGGCTCATCCAGGATCACCACCTTTGGATCATGCACCACAGCGCGGGCGATAGCGGTTTTTTGCTTCATGCCGGTAGAGAAGTTCTCGCAACGACGATCCAAAAAAGTTCTCATGTCTAGAATGTCGGCCAATTCTTCAATCTTCTGGTCGATTTTATCCGGCGACATGCCGTGTAGCTGGCCAAAATAGGCAATATTCTCCCGCCCCGTTAACCGCCCGTACAAGCCGGTTGAGCCCGACAAAAAACCAATCATTTGCCTCGCTACCACTGGCTTTTTAACCACATTGGTGCCATTGATGACGATCTCACCGCTATCAGGGGTTAATGCTGTGGAGAGCATGCGTAAAGTGGTTGTTTTGCCAGCACCATTGGGGCCGAGTAACCCCAGCACTTCTCCCGATTCACAGTAAAAAGACACATCCTGCACAGAATGGAAAAATTTACCTTTTAAACGAGGATCCTTTTTTTCCTGTTCACTCAGCTTTTTAGGATTCTCTACGGCGAATTTTTTTGCCAATTGCGATATTTCTATCATTAGCTTTCCCTACGTTATTGTTGTTTCCGTTGGCCCGCCCGTGATCCGCTCACTTGATGCACTCAGCGAGGCTGTCGCGAACATGATGCATCGCTCAATACGTCCTCAGCCGAACATAGACGGCAGCGTGAGTGTATAACCCGCATGTCCTGATATAAATCATGGCGAACGTGTACTGCCGGTATTGTGTGAAAATTCGTTACACTTTTCCACTCAAAACCCTATCAGTTTATGAGTATACTGACATGTGTGAAAATTATTAATCTTATAAATGTTACAAAATACTAGGGAGTCAGGGATGTCAGAGGTCACTAATCCTTTACAGGCATGCAACACTATATTCGTTAAACCCAACAGCGTTTTTAAGGCACTCAACGAAAAAAGCAACTGGTCGTGGATACCTTTTTTTATTGTGATTGCAATGAGTCTTTTACCCGCCTATCTGTTTATTAATTTTGTTGATTTTGAATGGTATAAAAACATTCTTATCGACAGTCAATATGGCGATGTGAGCCCGGCAGAGCAGGATATGGTCAGAGCCCAAATGGCAAAGTCATCTGTAATGACCTTCATGATGATTGGCGGCATCTTTGGCCCGATCATTATTAATGCGGTTCTGGCGCTGTACTTACACCTGACAACCAAATCGGATGAGGAAAACCTCAATGGTTATACTGATTGGTATGGGTTTACCTGGTGGGTCGGCATGCCCATCGTTATCAGTTCATTGATAGCGATAGTCCTTATTGCCATGTCCAGCGACCATCAGATATTACCAACTATTATCAGCCCGTTATCGGTAGCCTATCTGTTTAACGTTGACATGGCATCTGACTGGTTTGCGTTTGCGCAATCATTGCGTATTGACAGCCTGTGGACGATTTACCTGATCACCGTCGGTATTTCGCAGTGGACCCGGTTTTCGACCCAAAAATCGGCAACCATAGCCGTGGCCCCCTTTGCGGTGATTTGGGTGGTTTGGGCAGCCATTAATTTACTGTAGTCAGCGGTAGCTGATTGGTTGCTGGCGCGTTCTGCGTCAGCGGCCTGAAGTAATCGGTATTACTGTAAAACGCTGCGGTTTGTTGGTGATACCACCCCGGCACGCCCAGCAAAGGCAGTGGTTTCAGTGTTCTCTTATCAGCCAGCCCATCAAATAAAGTAAGCCGTTTTACCAGCGCCTCATCCAGCATTGCATACTGTTGTTGTATAGATTGTGCGGCGAACTCTGCAGGTACCACCACTGCCAGCCATTTACCGGTTAAACCAATAAACGGCGCCATCAGCATTTCATACAAGGCATGCCCAAAGATGGCCGGATGCAGCAGCTCTCCCCAAACCTGCTGGCTATCAATAAATACCTTTTGCCATTGGTGATTCGCTAACTGCTGTAAGCAATCATTAGCCGCCTCCAGTTGACCTTCGGGCACAGCAATCACCACACCACACTCGTCAAAATGCGTTAACCTGTTTCGCCGCGGCGAACGCGGGTGCACACCAAAACGCGCAATCTCATCACAGTGCCACTGGTTTAACAGTTGCTTGGCACGCGGGAACACTATCCACATTAGTGCGTTATAAGCGTCATGCCAGTTATGCTCTCTGGTAGGCACTTTTTGCTCTTCGGCGATAAAGACTTCGTAGTAACGGTTGGTAAGCTCAACTGACTGCTCAGCAACAAACTGCGGCCCTTGCCAGTGTGTTTGCCACTGCCGGGCCCACTGATTAAGCTGCGCGATAGCTGGCAACTCACTGCGCTCTGCTCCAAACAGAGCTAACAGCGTATCAACAGGCACGGTAGGTTTATCGGTTGCATTCATTCTCTGAGCAAAGCCTTAATCGCAGGTATACAAACTTGCCATGAATTCTCTATACTGGGGCGCGAATGTAAAGCATTTATCGACAATAAAACAGAGACAATAAAATGAAAACAATCCTCTCTCCCTTACTGGTGTCAGGTTGCGTATTACTCAGCGCTTGCAGCGCAGAAGCACCGGCACCACAACCGACAGAACAAAGTAATTTTGACGCCGTATACACTGGTATCAACGCCGATAAAATAGCGCCGCCACTTAAAACACTGGCGTCAGACGAGTTCGAAGGCCGTTTGCCCACCACGGAAGGCGAAAAGAAAACCCTCGAATACCTGACTACCGAATTTAAACGGATAGGCCTTGAGCCCGGCAACGGCGATAGCTTTTTACAGGAAGTGGCGTTGATGGAAATTACCGCCGATCCGGCAATGACCATGACAATCGGCGACAACACCTTTGATTACAAAGTGGATATGGTGGCAAGTTCGAAGCGTGAACAACCACAGGTGAGCCTGACCGATTCTGAGTTAGTGTTTGTTGGCTACGGAATTAACGCACCGGAATATGACTGGAATGACTATGAAGGTTTAGATGTGACCGGCAAAACCGTGGTGATGCTGGTTAACGATCCGGGCTTTGAAAACGCCCAAAGCGGTAAATTTCAGGGCACCACCATGACCTACTACGGACGCTGGAGTTACAAATACGAAGAAGCCAGCCGTCAGGGTGCTGCCGGCGCTATCATTATTCACGAAACGGCCCCGGCCTCCTACGGCTGGTCGGTTGTCGCCAATAGCTGGAGCGGTCCGCAATATGGTCTGGTAAGCGCCGATAAGGGTGCCAGCCGTGTGGCAGTAGAAGGCTGGTTAACACTGGATGCTGCGCAAAAAGTGTTTGCCGATGCAGGGCTGAACTTTGCCGAAGAAAAAGCCAGGGCGTTACAGGGCCCCTATTCTGTTGCGTTGGATCAAAGCATGTCGGTCACGGTAAACAACACTTATAAATCTTCCAAAAGCTACAATGTCATTGCGACGCTGCCCGGCAGTGAACGTCCGGATGAGCATGTCATTTACACCTCACACTGGGATCACCTGGGTAAAGATGACAGCCTTGAGGGCGATCAGATTTATAACGGCGCACACGACAATGCCACCGGTACAGCCGCGGCGCTGGTGATGGCCGAAGCATTTACGCAGCTTGAACCTGCACCGAAACGCTCTATCACCTTCTTAATTGTAACCGCCGAAGAACAAGGCCTGTTAGGCTCAAAGTACTACGCAGAGAATCCGGTCATACCACTGGATAACACCGTAGCCAATATCAATATGGATGCCATGAACGTGCTCGGTAAAACCAAAGACGTTGCCGTTATTGGCATGGGTAAGTCTGATCTGGAACAAGAACTCACGATAGCCGCCGGGCGTCAGGGCCGGGTTGTCACACAGGAAGACAGGCCAGAAGCCGGTTATTATTACCGTTCAGACCATTTTAGCTTTGCCAAAGCTGGCGTTCCCGCGTTATACGCCAAGGGCGGAAGCGAGCCCGTTGACGAGGCAACCGCGCAATACCGTAAACGCACCAAGGTTATTGTTGATGGCTGTTACCATCAGGTATGCGACAAGTTCCGTGATAACTGGGACCTAAGCGGCATCGCTCAGGATACCCAATTACTGATGGAAGTGGGATATTTAGTGGCCAACAAAGCCATGTGGCCAAGCTGGAGCGAAACGAGCGAGTTTCAGCGTAAATAACCCTGCGCAGGCGCTTTATCAGGCCACGATAAACAGAAGGCTTAGCTAAATTTGTCGCGGCCTGAGGGTGCAGGATTCACCGCATGGGCAGCGACGCCGCCAGGGTACGTACTCAGTGCTGGCAACAGCACAATGCGACTCCGGCACAATGCGTGAAATTAATGCTGAAAATTTAAGCACTCGCCCTTAGTGGCCCCGCTCATATGTTAAAAGGATTTTAAAAACCGCCCATTGAGGCGGTTTTTTGCCGTTAAATCATGAAATCCGCCAGATTGTACTTGCATTTTTTACTCATGCTGGCACATTCAATAGTCGCGAGTGAAGAGGTTTAACCTGCAATAAAAATAATCCACCGCTGTACACCAAATCGAGCACCGACAGAAAACACAATCCTTTAACTATGTGACTAGAGAGAACGCTTTTTATGTGTGGTATTTTCGGTATCTTAGATATCAAAACCGATGTGTCTGAAATCAGAACCCAAGCCCTGGAACTTACTAAAACGCTGCGTCATCGCGGCCCAGACTGGTCGGGCATCTGGAATAATGACAATACCATTTTGTGTCACGAGCGTTTGGCTATCGTCGATGTTGATACGGGTGCGCAGCCGCTAATTAGCGACACCGGTGATCAGGTGCTGGCTGTGAATGGTGAAATTTATAACCACAAACAACTGGCCAAAGAACTCGCCCAACCCTATAGCTTCAAAACCCGCTCTGATTGCGAAGTAATTTTACCTTTGTATCAACAACGCGGTATTGATTTTATTGACGATTTACAAGGCATGTTTGCGTTCATTCTGTATGACGAAAAAGAAGATGCCTATCTGATTGCCCGTGACCACATTGGTATTATTCCGCTATACACCGGTTACGATGAGCATGGTAATTTCTATGTCGCGTCAGAAATGAAAGCCCTGGCGCCAATTTGTAAAACCATAAGTGAATTTCCTCCCGGCCACTATTTTTGGAGCAAGACCGGTGAGATGAAAAAGTATTACAAGCGCGACTGGATGGACTATGACGCGGTTAAAGATAACCCGTCAGATATCAAAGAACTCCGCGTTGCCTTTGAAAAAGCCGTTAAGTCGCACATGATGTCAGACGTACCTTACGCAGTATTACTGTCGGGTGGCTTAGACTCATCCCTGGTATCTGCTGTGGCGGCTAAATATGTTGCCAAACGCGTCGAAGACGAAGATAAATCTGATGCCTGGTGGCCGCGACTGCATTCCTTTGCGGTAGGCCTTGAAGGTGCGCCAGACTTACAGGCAGCCAAGAAAGTGGCCGATATGATTGGCACTGTGCACCATGAAATACACTTTACGATTCAGGAAGGCTTAGACGCCATTCGTGACGTTATTTACCATCTTGAAACCTATGACACCACCACCATACGCGCTGCTACGCCAATGTACCTGATGAGCCGCAAAATAAAGGCAATGGGCATAAAAATGGTACTTTCTGGTGAGGGCGCTGATGAAATCTTTGGTGGTTATCTGTATTTCCATAAAGCCCCTAATGCGAAAGAGTTTCACGAAGAAACCGTGCGTAAGCTGGACCGTCTGCACATGTTTGACTGCGCGCGCGCCAACAAAGCGACATCAGCCTGGGGTGTAGAAGCACGCGTGCCTTTCCTCGATAAAGAATTTATGGACGTGGCCATGCGTCTGAACCCGAAAGACAAAATGTGTGGCAACGGCAAAATGGAAAAGTACATTCTGCGCGAAGCCTTCGACAACGGCGATACGCTGCCAGCCGAAGTTCTCTGGCGTCAAAAAGAACAGTTTGGTGACGGTGTGGGTTACTCCTGGATTGACTCAATAAAAGACTTTGTTGATGCTGAAGTATCAGCGCAGCAACTGGCTACAGCTGAGTTCCGTTTCCCGGTAAATACCCCCGATACCAAAGAGGGCTATTATTACCGCACTATTTTTGAAGGTTACTTCCCGCAGGAAAGCGCCGCACGCTGCGTACCTGGTGGTAAGTCAATCGCCTGTAGTACGGTTGAGGCACTGGAATGGGACGAAAGCTTTAAAAGCAATGCAGACCCATCGGGACGCTCTATGCGAGACGTTCACGGCAAAGGCTAAGCCCTTTCCCATGACACAAAAAAACAGCACCTTGGGGTGCTGTTTTTTTATGCGTAACACTTATCGTTATAGATGAACGACCGGTTTTGAACGGCCGGGCTCAAACAGATTTGGTGAGCAAAAACAAGGTAGGCGCTATGCAATAGCACTAGGGGATATTATCTACCGTCTCCGGTGCATGTTTTTGCGGGTCAAACCACAGGGCCTCATCATCTACCGGGGTTTCTTTAGGCAACAACGGGTTTACCAGTTCAAATACTTTGCGCTCGTTAACGTCAACTTTTAACAGCGCGTCGCGGTGGTGGGCCACAAACAAGTTGTCGAAGGAACCATCTTCAATCGCACGGCGCAATCCCGTCTCAATCAGGCGCGCCATGATAGGGTTTGAGCGATTAACAAAAAAATACACCGCGGCAGGATAATGCAGCGCCAGGGAGGGCTCCAGCATAATACTGGGATCCATTGACCGGGCATTGAGTTCGCCTAATACTTCGCTTACCGCACGCGGGAAGTAGTCAGCCTGCCTTTGGCTTAAACGACTGTAGGCTTCCGGAAATTCAGGCACCGTCAGCACATTAAACCCATTGGACTGCAATATTTTGGTGTCTGGCCATTCAGCGCCTTGCAGTGCTGTCAGTGACGTTAAGTCAGCAACGTCATTGATATCCCTGAATTTATGGCTGAACGCCTGATTGATTAAAAATACCCGCCAGCCAATCAACCCCTTATAGACCGGGATTCTGATGGGTAGAAGGTCTTTTTCGCGCTGGCTATCGGTCATGGCCCACAAGATATTGATCTCACGACTTTCTTTTAACTGTCGAATGGCCTTACCTTGCAACAGTATGCGCTCTGAAGGCGATAATGAATAGCGTACACCGGTTTTACTGAGCGCCAGCTTTAACAGGGCTAACGGGTACTCATGACGAATATCGTTTTCATTAATCGGGCGAGGATAATAAATAGACCAGTTGGCGGAATAACTCGCCGCCGACCAGAGCAGCCCCACCAGCATAATAACAAAACAGCTGCGCCCTTGTTTGATCATAGTGACTTCCCTCGCATTTTCACTGCACTTAACACGGTCTGCAATCAATACATAAGCTAAGCAATACCGACATACTTATGGGTTTGTAATGACAACCGCCAATTTCGCTCAATACAGGTTTTGATGGCCAGTTCGGTAGCACGCGGCTGCTGACTGATGGGCTGCAAACAGACGTTTTGAGGCGGCGTCTCCAGCACCGACAGCAACGCATCCAGCTCATCGATGTGCTTTTGCATGGCAATGGGGTGCTTAATTTCATCGGCCCGTTGCAAGGCGCTGGTAAGCACATCATAGCCCCCTTTCATGTTAATTTTGGGTGACACGGTCACCCAGGTTTCGGAGGCGCAACGCACTTCAAAGGTACCGCTGGTTTCAATTTGGGTAGTATACCCATGGGCATGTAATAGTGTTGTCAGCTCAGTCAAATCATACATGCACGGCTCGCCACCGGTTAACACCACATGACGTGCCTGATAGCGCTGTTGTTCAAACAATGCCAACAAACCCAGCGCAGAAATACCAAAATAGCGCTCAGACTCACCACGTTTACTGACCACCGCATCGACAGTATCAATGTCTTTTTCATCCAGCGTCCAGGTATGTTTGGTGTCGCACCACGGGCACCCTACCGGGCAGCCCTGCAGGCGCACGAATACCGCGGGCACTCCAGTGTGTATACCTTCGCCCTGAATAGTTTCAAACATCTCATTAATGTTGAGTCGCTGATCTGTCAATTGCATAATCCTGTGATGATTGTAGTTGGGATTCTAGCAGGGATAGCATAAAATTCCGTTATCATTTCCTAAATTATACCTGTTATGTCTGAAAAAGTGATTGTTATCTATTCTGGTGGCATGGACTCCTTTACCGTATTACATAAAGCCATCGAAGACGGTAAAACGCCACTAGCCCTGTCTTTTAACTATGGTCAGCGTCATAAAAAAGAGCTCGATTACGCGGCAAAGGTATGTACTGAACTGAATGTACCGCACAAAATTGTAGATATATCAGCAATTAACAGCTTAATTGGTGGTTCAGCACTGACCGATGATATCGACGTGCCAGAAGGCCATTATGAAGAGCCCAGCATGAAACAAACGGTAGTGCCAAACCGCAACATGATTTTATTGTCGATGGCCGTCGGTTACGCTGTCAGCGAACAGGCCAGCAAAGTGTATTACGGCGCCCATTCCGGCGACCATGCCATTTACCCTGACTGCCGCCCGGAATTTGTCGAGAAAATGAACGATGTGTGTGCCATTGCTAATTACGAAGCGATTGAGATTGTCACGCCTTACCTGAAGGTGAGTAAAACGGCTATTTTAACCGATGGCCTTCGCATGAGGCTGGACTACAGTAAAACCTGGACCTGCTATAACGGCCGCGAGAAGGCCTGTGGCGAATGTGGAGCCTGCCAGGAACGCTTAGAAGCGTTTCGTGACAACGGTCAAACCGACCCACTCCCTTACGAATAACATTTAACAACTAAAACGCCGGTTGTGTCTTCACGGCTGGCACTGACTACGCCGTGTTCAACTTGTTTTGCAGTAATGCTTTACTGACGCAAAGATTGCACTTCGTGTTGCGTTAGGTATCGCCATTGTCCCTCTTCGACATCGAGGGACACAGGGCCTATCGCTTCACGGTGCAGCGCGACCACACGATTACCTACCGCAAAAAACATTCGCTTCACCTGATGAAACTTGCCCTCGGTTATTACCAAGCGGGCTTCGCGAGGCGCTAAAATCTCTAACTCGGCGGGCCGTGTCAGGTGCGCCTCCCCTTGCAGTTTAACGCCCTGTCTGAACTGATCCACCAGGTTTTCTGCGATAACACTGGATAATCTCACCCGGTAGACTTTGCGACACTGCCTGGATGGATGAGTGATGTTATACGTCCAGCGACCATCGTCAGTAATTAAAATCATCCCTGTACTATCAGCATCTAAACGCCCGGCAATATGTAATTGGGATTGATTTTCCAGGTTTAGCAGGTTTAATACTGAGGGGTAATGCTCGTCTTTATTTGAACAAATGGTCGACGCGGGCTTGTGTAGCAATATGTACCTGGATGCCCGGGCCGTGAGTGTCACGCCCTTTAGCGTTATCAGATTATTTTCATGAACTTGTGTTGCTGCATTGGTAATGGTCAGACCGTTCACATCAACCTCTCCCCGGTTAATGCATGCTAAGGCTTCAGCCTGACTCAACTGAGTACTTTTACAGATAAACTTATCAAGTCGCATAATATTTCGCTGGCCCTGAAGATCCATGTGGCCGGCGTAGTAATCCCGGCACAGTGTCAGACTGGCAGACAGCCGTTTCACCAGCCCTTCAATTGGACTCTGGCACTCTGCCTGACAATTACTTCTGACTTTCAGTAATAAAGTAACTGAGCTCTTTAATACAGTGGCGTAACACCGGATTTAAGCGGGTGTTTTTACCGTTCATGACAAACAGCTCATGACTGAACTCAAACATACTGCCATTCGCTATTGGCACCAGGCCTAATGCCACCCCCTGCTCTCTGGCCATATAATCAGGCAACAGCGCTACGTATTCGCCGGTCATCATGGCCGACATAGCGGCATCAAAGGAGTCTGAAAAGGTCTGGATAGCCAGTCGTCTGTCACCGTCTATGTAATTGGCTGATGATAAACCGGAAATACCAATGGCCGGAAAATCCTCAATTCTGACGTTGTCAGGCAGGCTCTCCACGTCGCGGTACTTCGCCAGAGGGTGAGACGGCGCACAGTACAAGCGGCCTTTACACGAGGTGCCGATAGGGTGAAATGTGACGGACTCAGGTTTAACCATATCATAGGTAGAAATGACCAGGTGACATTCGCCGGACAGCGCAACGTGTTCCACTTCATTGTATAAACGCGTTTGAATATTGACATGGATGTCGTCAAACTTTTTCATGGTGCTTTTCACTGCGCGGCTCACAGCAAGGTGCATCGAGAGCGGCAAACCCGCCATCATCACCAGTGTTATATGACCTGAGTAGTCGTCATGTAACGACTTTAAATTAAAAACAAAGTTATCGAAGGCATTAAATATGCGCTTGGTTTCCTGAAAAACCACTTCGCCTTCTTTGGTCATTTGGAATCCACCGCGGCCCCGGTGACACAGCACTAAATCGAGGCGCTCTTCAAGCTTTTTAATCGCAGCGCTAATGTTAGGGCGTTGCATTCTTAATACCGGCTCAGCGGCGGTAAAACCATTGCAACTTGCTACTGCATAAAAGACCCGCAGAAGCTTAATGTCTGATTCTTGTAATCGATTTAACATGCCAGCACCATCGTATGTATATAGGTATAGTTATCAATACTCAATCCATAATAGGCAGAGTCGCCGACATTTACAATTAGATTTTTAACAAAGGCTCATTTTACTAAGGATTATCACTATTTAGGCTGCTCTCACAAAAATCAGGACAGCGCCACAACCTGCTTTCTTAGTTGTTCAATATCATCCCGAAGTGATGCGGCTTTCTCAAACTCAAGCTCTTTAGCGTACTCAAACATCTGCTTTTCAAGCTCAGCAACCTGCGCCATTAAATCAGTCGCCGTCGCGGCTTTGGCAGCCTGTTTCGATTCAGACACTTTGCGCAGCCTGACCTTACCGGCCGCCGGCGCCACCGAGTCGCCTAAATCCATGACATCGGTAATGGGTTTATGCAGCCGTTGTGGCGTAATGTTGTTAGCCAGGTTGTGCTCAATTTGCTTGTTTCTGCGACGTTCGGTTTCGTCTATGGCCTTACGCATGGAGCCCGTTACCCGATCTGCGTACAAAATGGCCTTACCGTTAATATGGCGGGCCGCCCGTCCCATGGTTTGTATCAGGGACTTTTCGGCGCGTAAAAAGCCTTCCTTGTCGGCATCTAAAATGGCAACCAGGGATACCTCCGGCATGTCCAGACCTTCCCTTAACAGGTTGATCCCAACCAACACGTCAAATTTACCCAGGCGCAAATCGCGGATGATTTCGATCCGCTCTACCGTATCGATATCAGAATGCAGGTAGCGCACTTTCACGCCATGCTCATTAAGGTATTCGCTAAGATCTTCGGCCATACGCTTGGTAAGCGTGGTGATCAGTACCCGTTCGTCAACCGCTACACGTAACTGAATTTCCGACAATACGTCATCAACCTGCGTAGCAACCGGACGGATCTCTATGACCGGATCCAGTAAGCCCGTTGGCCGCACAACCTGCTCAACCACTTCGCCGTCTGATTTTTCCAGTTCATAGTTACCAGGCGTTGCCGACACATAAATAGTTTGCGGCGAAATATGTTCAAATTCATCAAATTTGAGCGGCCGGTTATCCAGCGCAGAGGGCAAACGAAAGCCATATTCTACCAGGGTTTCTTTGCGCGACCGGTCGCCCTTATACATGGCACCGATTTGCGATACGGTCACGTGTGATTCGTCGATAAACATCAAACCATCAGCCGGAAAATAGTCAAGCAAGGTCGGCGGTGGCTCACCCGGCGCGCGACCCGACAAGTACCGTGAGTAATTTTCGATGCCTGAGCAATAGCCAAGCTCCAGCATCATTTCGATATCAAACTGTGTGCGTTGCGAAATACGTTGTTCTTCGAGTAGCTTGCTGACATCGAGCAACTGCTTTTTACGTTCAGCCAGTTCCTCTTTCACCTGCTCTACGGCGCTGACTATTTTTTCACGCGGCGTAACATAGTGAGTTTTAGGGAATACCGTGGCCCGCACGACATTTTTGTCGACAGAACCGGTAAGCGGATCAAACAAGCTTATGCGCTCAATTTCTTCGTCAAATAACTCAACCCTGACCGCTTGTTTTTCAGAGTCGGCCGGGAAAATGTCAATCACATCACCGCGCACCCTGAACGTACCGCGCTCAAACGCAATATCATTACGCTTATACTGCAGTTCGGCCAGACGCCGCAAAATATCACGCTGGTTAATGGTATCGCCCTGACGCAAATGCAGTAGCATTTTCATGTACGACTCAGGATCGCCCAAACCGTATATCGCCGACACACTGGCTACAATGACGACATCCCGCCGTTCCATCAGCGCTTTGGTGGCTGACAGGCGCATTTGCTCTATGTGGTCGTTAATGGAGGCGTCTTTTTCGATGAAGGTGTCAGTACTGGGCACATAAGCTTCAGGCTGATAGTAATCGTAGTACGACACGAAATATTCCACCGCATTGTGCGGAAAAAACTCTTTCATCTCACCGTAAAGCTGCGCGGCCAGCGTTTTGTTGTGCGCTAAAATAAGTGTTGGCCGCTGTACCTGACTAATAATATTGGCCATGGTGAAGGTTTTACCCGAGCCGGTTACGCCAAGCAGGGTCTGGTTTGCCAGACCGCTTTCCAGACCATCCACCAGAGCCTCGATTGCTTTAGGCTGATCACCGGCAGGTTGGTAATTTGAAACCAGCTCGAACCCTTTCGCCATGTTTTATAAACCTTTCAATTAACTTCTGTTTGTTTATGCTCGTCAGTCAACGAATGCAGCGAGCGACGAAACCAATACACAGAGACCATCGCCATAAGAAAATTGGCCACCACAGCGCCAATAAATATGCCCTGCAAATCTAAATACAGACTCATTAGCACGGTAATTGGCACAAAGAACACGAATAGTCTGACGACACTTAATACTAATGCAGTCATGGGCAGATGCATGGCATTTAATGACGAATTGGTCAGGATAACGATACCCTGTAAACCATACCCTAAGGGTACAATGATGAGAAACAACTGGATCAGTTCTGCGACGGCTTGTTCTTTAGCAAACAGCGCCGCTAATAAACCTGAAGTGAGCCACAACAGTACGCAAATCAGTAACTGCCATCCCAGTACAAACTTGATAATCAACCAGTAAGCACTTTTCACTCTTTCGATGCGTTGGGCACCGAGATTTTGACTTATAAAGGGTGGCAAGCTCATTGACAGCGCTAACACCACGATAGACGTGAATGACTCCAGTCTGTTACCCACCCCCCAGGCTGCAACCGCTTCTTCACCGTAGCCCGCCACAACACGGGTAAGAATGGCTCCGGCCACGGGCGTTAACATGTTGGCACCTGCTGCAGGTAAGGCAATGGGTAATATTGCCCGGCCGCTTTGCGCTAACTCGGGCAAAGACAGCAGGCGCGGCAAAATATAACCGCGCTGCTTAGCTAATAAATACAACACCCAAACTGAACAGACTATCCAGGATATCAGCGTTGCCAGCGCCGCGCCGCCAATCCCCATGGCCGGAATTGGTCCAAAACCGAAAATCAGCATTGGATCTAATAGCGCATTAATCCCACCGCCAGTGGCCATAATAATACTTGGCGTTTTCGTATCACCTCTGGCTCGCAGTACGCTATTACCTACCATCGGAATAGCCAGAAACACCGATGAAAAATACCAAATCGCCATGTAATCATGAATATAAGGTAATAAATGCGACTGGGCGCCCAGCAACTCAAAGGTAAAATTAATGCTGAAACCGCCAACAAGGGCAAGTATACCGACCATAAGCACCGACAGCATAATTGCACCGGTGCCTGTTTCACGGGCATTGTCCTGATTCCCCTGGCCGGCGAGTTTGGCTATTACCGCCGATGTGCCGATGCCAAGGCCAATATTCAAACTTATTAACGTAAAGGTAACGGGAAAAGTAAAACTTATCGCAGCAAGCTGTTCAGTGCCGAGTAAACTTACAAAGAATGTGTCAATCAAGCCAAAGCTCATCATCATGACCATGCCAATGATAACCGGTACCGTCATACGCTTCAGCGATTCGGCGATATCGCCATTTAATAAATCACGCGACTTAGGTTGCTTCACTCTATTCACTTCTTAATATTAACTGTGCCAGGCTGTCGGCAGACAACCTGAATAACTATGACCTTTGCGTGTGCCTCACTGACTTATCCTATCGTGGCTTATTCGTTGTACAGATAAGTAAATTGCGAGATGTTCATACTGTCAGCTATTACGCTTTTTGAACAAGATAATGTCTAACGCATTAATTGTAATTGACAGCGATGCCTAACAACAGGCTTTTATCGTTTAAATACCTTAAGCCACAAACATCAAACTTATTTGTTCTTTTTATCAATTAGCCAAATTACTCCGCAACCTCTTTTGTGTGTTTTTTCTGCAAAAACAAAATGAGACTAAACCAACACAATCCACAAAGCCTTGACGCATAAGGACAACATAAAGACTGTACGAAAAGTATCGATTTCAATTGTATGATAATCGCCGCTAACTTGCTGTCCATTCGTAAATTTGTTGTTAACAGACTTATTTTTTATGTCTTTTAAAGGCAATTAACACACAAGAAATTCGTTGTCTATTATTCTTATTAAAAATTTGACAGACAACCTTTAATACGTCCAAATAAAAACCTAAACAGTTGTTTTTTAATGAATTTAAACAAAGCAAATATGACACTTCTATGACACTTTATTGACTGTCCCGGTTGAATTCCCCCCGGCTTCAAAAACTATCAACATAGTTATCCACAGATTTGGTGGATAACTGTTAAAGAGCCAGTAACCACGCGGCTTTGAACTAAAGAACAACATTCACTTTGTAAGTAACGACTAACCTTGTGACGTTATCTGCTAGGTTACAAAATTATTAAACACTGTACAAGAAAACAGTGTTCAATTGTTTTTTAATAGCGTTTGGTTATAGTTCTATGATTTAACATTACTAAAAGTTGAACCTAATTTTGCCTGTACAAAGTTCAATTTATTAAACCATTTGTAATCAATTAATTAGCCCATTCACAAAGGATTAAAGCCTAAAAAACACTCGTTTCGTCCATTAATTGTACCGAAACCCTTCTAAAAAATATTTTTTAACTATTCGAGTGAAAAAATTGACGAAGTTAGTTGACACAGCAACAGATGCTCATTAATATTCGCCACCGTTGAAATACAGGTCCCCCTTAGCTCAGTTGGTTAGAGCGACGGACTGTTAATCCGCAGGTCCCCCGTTCGAGTCGGGGAGGGGGAGCCAACATTTCAACAGCAATATTAGTGTTCCCCCTTAGCTCAGTTGGTTAGAGCGACGGACTGTTAATCCGCAGGTCCCCCGTTCGAGTCGGGGAGGGGGAGCCACTTTATTGGCTCACACTTACCACCTCAAAATAGTTCACACACTTTTTTAGTATTTTTTCAGTAATATCACTCGTTTATCACTATTGTGTTTCGAATATACGAAGGCATCATGTATTATGCGTAGCCTTTTGTTATTTTCGATGGTGACAGCTGATGTTGTTAAAATCCGTATTCCTGATAGCAGTACTTATAACCACTTCTTTTTCGACTTTTGCCAACAGTGATGTCAACGCGCTTGCCAACCGTGTCACGGATCGCAGCATGATTATTTTAAACGAGGTGATCACGCAGATTGGCGCCCGCCCTGCCGGCAGTCAGCAAGAAAAAAACACCGTAAAGTTGGTCGCCGATATCTGGCAGCAGGCCAATTTAACCCGCGTTCAGCGACAATCGTTTAATGTAGAAATCAAAGGTCAGGTTATTAATAGCCAGAATATTTGGGTTACCCTGCCCGGGGATTCAGCTAAACATATCGTCATCGGCGCTCATTACGACTCCACCGGCGTAAAAGCAGGTTCACAGGGTGCTACCGACAATGGTGTGGCAATGGCCTTGGTTACCGCTTTAGCCGAACAACTATCCGCATACCAACTCAATGCAACCGTCACTTTTGTGCTATTTGGTGCCGAGGAAGTGGGCTTACAGGGCGCCAAAGCTTTTGTTAACCAGATGGTGAAGTCAGGGCAAGTGCCCGAGCCGGATAGCATGATTAATTTAGACACCATTGCCGGCGGCGATAAGCTGTATATCCACAGTCCGACGCAGACCCCCTACAAGAGTTGTAATAACACCAGCACCTATAATGCATCACCGGCAGTGCGCGGTGAGCTGCTATTGCTCGCAAAAAATAAGCAATTGGCGTTTAATTTACATCCGAGTTTTCCGGGCTATCCCGAGGGCGAAACCGCCGGCTGGTCTGATCATGCGCCATTCGCCTGTGCAGGTATTCCCATTGCTTATATTGAGGCCACCAACTTTGCGATTAATGGCCGCGACGGTTTCGATGGCTATTCACAGAGTTTGCATCCCGGGTTATGGGATTGCCTGGATACCTCATTGCAAACCGCTTGTGACCGGGACACGGAAGAGCGCTGGGGCCGTATTTGGCATACTGGCCAGGACAGGCTCGACACCCTTGAAACCTTGCACCCTGGTCGCTTGCGGGCACAACTATCAGACGTAAGTGAGTTACTGGTTGATTACCTGATCGGCGACGTGCTGACGCCTCGTCATGGGCGGTGATCTTTTCGCGGCGGTTAGCCATACAACAGTGAGCGGTTAATGTATAACCAATCAATCAGTTAGCATGGCCTGGCTGTGCTCAAATGTTGACGCAAACAACGTCGAACAACATTGTTAATCTGCGTAAAAATATTAGATAATACACATGCATGTAGTATGACAACTTCAACAAGCCAGCTTACAACGCTTTACTTTAACGACACAGTGGCCAAACAATAACCCATGACTGAATTTTTATTGCTGCTCATCAGCACCGTACTGGTTAACAACTTTGTACTGGTTAAGTTTCTTGGATTATGCCCGTTTATGGGGGTGTCCGGTAAACTTGAAACAGCCATCGGCATGTCTATGGCCACTACCTTTGTGCTTACGCTGGCTTCGGTGTGTAGCTATTTAGTTGAAACTTACCTGTTACAACCTCTGGGCATTGGTTTTTTAAGAACCCTGAGTTTTATTTTAGTGATTGCGGTGGTGGTTCAGTTTACCGAAATGGTGGTGCATAAAACCAGCCCGACGCTGTACCGGTTACTGGGGATATTTTTGCCGCTGATCACTACCAATTGTGCTGTGCTGGGTGTCGCATTATTAAACCTCACCGAGCAGCATAATCTGATAGAAAGTATTATTTACGGCTTTGGTGCCGCCATGGGCTTCTCACTGGCCATGATTTTATTTGCAGCAATGCGCGAGCGCCTTGCCGCAGCCGATGTACCCGGCCCCTTTAAAGGAGCATCGATTGCTATGATTACAGCCGGCCTTATGTCACTGGCATTTATGGGTTTTAGCGGACTGGTTACGTCTTAATGTTAGTCTCTTCGTTAGTCGCACTTGGATTACTTGCGCTGGCCTTCGGACTGGCGTTGGGGTATGCCGCTATTCGCTTTAAGGTGGAATCTGATCCACTGGTAGAGCAGATTGATGAAATTTTACCGCAAACCCAGTGTGGACAATGCGGTTACCCGGGGTGTCGCCCTTATGCTGAAGCCATCGCCAATGGCGATGAAATCAACAAGTGTCCGCCCGGTGGCGAGAGCACCATAAAAGAATTAGCCAACCTTATGGGCGTTGAAGCTAAACCCCTCGACGCAGCTCACGGCGTTGATGACGCAGCAAAAGTTGCCTATATCCGCGAGGACGAGTGTATTGGTTGCACAAAGTGCATTCAGGCCTGTCCGGTCGATGCCATCGTCGGTGCCGCCAAACAGATGCACACGGTTATCACTGACGCCTGCACGGGTTGCGATTTGTGTGTCGAGCCCTGCCCGGTAGATTGTATAGATATGGTTACCTTAAGCCCTACCACCGCGTCCTGGCAGTGGGACTTTGAACAAACACCGCGTGGTGATATACCCGTTAAAGTGGTGTCCTGATATGCAGAATGAATTTTCACAGATACTCGATCGCATCGATCAACAGAAATTCTGGACCTTCCCCGGCGGGGTAAATCCTGATTACCGTAAACAGTTATCAAATCAAACAGAAATAACCAGCCTGCCGTTGCCACCCAAACTGGTGATCCCGGTGCGCCAGCATATTGGAACCGCAGGAAGTTGTTTGGTCAGCGTCGGTGACGCCGTATTAAAGGGTCAGCCGCTTACCAGCAGCCCTAACCCATTTTCGGTACCCATTCATGCCCCTACTTCCGGCACCGTCACCGCCATCGAAGATTGTACTACCGCTCATCCCAGCGGTTTGCCCGAACTCTGCGTGATCATTGAGCCGGATGGCCTGGACACCTGGACTGCGCTGCAACCGCTGCACGATTATCAGCAACTAGACAAGAAAGTGTTGCTTAATGCCATTTGTGACGCAGGCATTGCAGGCATGGGCGGCGCCGGATTTCCGACGCATATAAAGTCTACTGCCCGCAAGCCCGTTGAGTTTTTGATCATTAACGGGGTGGAATGCGAACCCTATATTACGGCCGATGATCGCCTGATGCGCGAACATGCCTGGCAAATTCGTCAGGGCGTCGACATTTTGCATCACCTTATTGCGCCCAAAGTGATCGTTATCGCAATTGAAGATAACAAACCCCAGGCGTTTAAGGCGATGCAAAAAGTGTGCGCCGATAATGCCCATATCCGGGTTGTACAGATCCCAACCAAATATCCGGCGGGCGGGGAAAAACAGCTTATTCAGGTGCTGACAGGTCGTGAAGTACCGCGCACCGGCTTACCAGCTGATGTCGGTGTGATGATGTTTAATGTGGGTACCTGCTATGCCATTGCTGACGCGGTGCTATACGGCAAGCCATTAATTCAGCGCGTGGTTACCCTTACCGGTGAAGCGCTGCAAAAACCCCAGAATGTGTGGGCGCTGATTGGCACGCCCATACAGCAGTTACTCAATCATGCCCATTACCAGATAAAACGACAGAAAACGCCCACCGTCATTATGGGCGGCCCCATGATGGGCTTTACGCTGCCGTCAGTTGACGTGCCAGTGGTAAAAATTACCAACTGCATATTGGTGCCGGCCAAAAAAGAACTGAACATGAGTCAACGAGAGCTCGCCTGTATTCGCTGCAGCGCCTGTGCAGATGTTTGTCCGGCGAGCTTACTGCCCCAACAGATGTATTGGCACAGTAAAGCCGGCGAGCTCGACAAAGCCGAAGACTATAATCTGTTTGATTGTATCGAATGCGGTGCCTGCGCTTTTGTTTGCCCCAGTGAAATTCCGCTGGTGCATTATTACCGCAAAGCCAAATCACAAATTCGTATTCAACGCGACGAGAAAGACAAAGCAGAGAAATCACGGCAACGATTTGAAGCCCGCAAAGCCAGACTCGAAAAAGAAAAACAAGAACGCGAGGCTAAACACCAAAAGGCAGCGGCGGCGCGTAAACAGGTCAAACAAACCAGTGACGATGATAGCAACTCAGCAAAAGACAAAGTAGCGGCAGCACTGGCTCGTGCCAAAGCCAAAAAAGCCAGCCAATCAGACATTACTGCGTCAACACCTGAAGATCCAGCAACAACGTCACCGGCAGATAACGTGGAGCCGGCTGATAACAAGGCTAAAGTTGCGGCGGCGGTAGCCCGCGCAAAAGCTAAACGCGCCCGGCAAACCGAAGACAACGACGGCTCAGCAGACAAAGACACTGAGACTGAGAATAAAGCGACCACCAGCGCCGATACCGAGCGCCAGGCAAAGGTCGCAGCAGCGGTAGCCAGAGCAAAAGCCAAAAAAGCAGCGGCCCAACAAAGCAACGATACGGCGCAGTCTGACACGACCCGGGCACAGCCTGAGGATAGCCGGGCTAACGTGCCACAGGCAACTGACAACGCGCCCACCGAGGACTCGCCGGAAGCGCAGCGCAAAGCAAAAATTGCTGCGGCTGTGGCCCGTGCCAAGGCGAAGAAAGCCGGCACACATAGCAACACAGAAACCGAACATACTGATACCAAGCCAGAAAGCGCAGACGCAGACATCGACACGTCATCGCAGTCTAACAGCAAAGTCACTATTGATGATTCGCCTGAAGCGCGGCGCAAAGCAAAAATTGCGGCGGCCGTGGCGCGCGCCAAGGCTAAAAAAGCGGCGACACAACAAGCCAGCCCAGACGACGCGCCAACGCCAGGTAACAACACACCTGAGGATACGCCGGAGGCACAGCCTGCCGAAACAAACAATGATGGCGACGCTGCAACAACGGATACTTCACCAGCGGCACAGCGCAGCGCCAAAATTGCCGCAGCCGTTGCCCGTGCCAAAGCAAAAAAAGCGCAGCGTGAAAACCAAGGTAATGACGAAGGTAATACAGACGCATGAAATTAGCCGTATCGAGTTCACCCCATCAGCACGTCAGGCGCACCACCGATCAAGTAATGCGTCTGGTGCTTTACGCTATGATCCCGGGTGTGCTTGCGCAAGTCTGGTTTTTTGGCTGGGGCGTGTTCTGGCAAATGCTTATTGCTCTGGCAACAGCGCTGGTAACTGAGGCCGCCATTGTTGCCTTGCGAAAACGCGAGATAGGTCAGGCACTGGGAGACTACAGTGCTGTTGTTACAGCGCTGTTACTGGCAGTCAGCTTACCGCCGCTATTACCCTGGTGGATGACCGTTGTAGGGACGTTTTTCGCCATTGCCATTGTTAAACAGTTATACGGTGGTTTGGGTTATAACCTGTTTAACCCTGCCATGGCAGCCTACGTCATGTTGTTAATCTCCTTTCCCGCGGCTATGAGTAGCTGGTTACCCCCGGCTGACTTAGCCAGGCACACCATTGGTATCTTTGATGCTTTGCAGCTTATTGTGGGAGGTTTTGACAGTGCCGGCTATAACACTCTGCAGTTGCGTGCCGGTATCGACGGCGTGACCATGGCCACGCCGCTGGATTATGTAAAAACACAAATTGGCCAGGGCTACACTTATACCGAGGCCTTAAGCCATTCACTGTTTAACGATACGCTATGGTCATCGGCCAGTGCGGGCTGGACCTGGGTTGCTTTGCTTTACGCAGCAGGTGGCCTGGCGCTCATTCAACTGAGAGTTATTAGCTGGCATATTCCGTTGTCTTTGCTGGCTGGCGTTGCGGTGACAGCGACCCTGTTAACCCTGCTCGATGGTGACTTATACGGCTCGGCACTGTTCCATTGGAGCAACGGTGCCATTATGTTCGGCGCGTTTTTTATTGCCACCGATCCGGTGTCAGCGTCGACCACGCCCAGAGGCCGGCTCATATTTGGCGCGGCGATCGGCTTTTGGACCGTCATTATCCGAACCTTTGGTGGTTACCCTGATGCTATTGCATTTAGCGTTATCATTATGAATATGGCGGTACCATTGATTGATTACTACACCCAGCCAACAGTATACGGGCAACACCGTGGGCCTAAGAAGAAGGCCAATCAACAGGGAGAGTCGTAATGCCCTTATCAAGCATCGGTAAAAATGGCCTGATACTCGCCGCTTTTGCGGTTGTGACAACGGGGTTAATCGCCCTGACCTATGATGGCACCAAGCACAAAATTGATGCCCAACGGGCGGCTAAAAAGCTTTCAACGTTAAATCAGGTTATTCCGCCAGATTATTACAATAACCGCCTGTTTATGGACTGTATTGAAGTTAATGCCAGCGCACTGGGGCGTGAGTCCAAGTCCGTTTACCGCGCTCGACAGGATGGTTCTGATAAAGCTTTAGCCGTTGAGTTTACTGCGCCGGATGGCTACAGCGGTAACATTGATCTCATCCTTGGGGTATCATCCGATGGCGAAGTACTGGGCGTACGCGTATTAGAACATGCTGAAACCCCCGGACTGGGTGATAAAATTGAAATGAGCGTAAGCGACTGGATGCTATCTTTTAATGGCAAATCTTACTCACAAGAGAACGCTAAACGCTGGCGGGTAAAAAAAGACGGTGGTCAGTTTGATCAGTTTACCGGCGCCACCATTACCCCCCGCGCGGTGGTCAGCAGTGTTGCCCGGGCGCTGGCGTACATCAACGATAACCAGTCTGCGCTGTTTAACCAACCGGCAAACTGTCAGGTATCGGCTGACCGTGAACAACAAGGGTAAATATGTATAAACAACTCGTTGTCGATGGACTCTGGAAAAACAACCCGGCGCTGGTGCAGCTTTTAGGCCTGTGCCCGTTGTTAGCGGTGACTTCAAGTGTGATTAATGGTCTTGGCCTTGGCCTGGCGACAATGTTAGTGTTGATTGGCTCTAACGCTACGGTGTCAGTCATTCGCCACTGGGTAACATCAGCCATACGGATCCCGGTATTTGTGATGATCATCGCAGCCTTTGTAACCATCATTCAGTTACTAATGAATGCCTACACCTATGAACTGTTTTTAGCCCTGGGCATTTTTATACCGCTAATCGTCACCAACTGCGCCATTATTGGTCGTGCCGAAGCCTTTGCATCAAAAAATTCACTCCCCAATGCTGCCTTCGACGGCCTCATGATGGGCGCAGGCTTTACCTTTATTCTGGTTGCGCTGGGCGGTTTACGCGAAATCCTGGGCAATGGCACCCTGCTTAATGGTGCCGAGCGACTGTTTGGCGCCGGTGCTGAACAGTGGACAATCACTCTGTTTACTACCGAGCATCCTTTTTTGCTGGCTATACTACCGCCGGGCGCTTTTTTAGGCATGGGCCTGCTCATTGCGGCAAAGAACATTATTGATAAAAAGCTCGCCGAAAAGGCCGCTAGCAAAGACACTAAAACCGTTGTGCGGGCCCGGGTCACTGCAGAGAGTTAGATGGAATGAATAAAGCGAAACGACTGGAAATACTCACCCGCCTGCGTGATGCCAATCCGCACCCTACCACAGAACTTAACTTTTCCAGCCCATTTGAGTTATTGGTTGCGGTCACCCTGTCAGCACAGGCCACTGACGTGAGTGTTAACAAAGCCACCGATAAACTCTTTCCGGTAGCCAATACCCCCGAAGCTATTGTGGCGCTGGGCGTTGACGGTCTGCGCGATTATATAAAAACCATTGGCTTGTTTAATTCCAAAGCGCAAAACGTTTATAAGCTGTGTCAGATACTTATTGAGCAGCATAATAGCGAAGTACCCGAGAGCCGTGAAGCTCTTGAAGCACTGCCAGGTGTTGGCAGGAAAACCGCGAATGTGGTGCTGAACACCGCGTTTGGCTGGCCGACCATTGCCGTGGACACGCATATCTATCGCGTCTCTAACCGCACCAAATTTGCCATGGGCAAAGATGTAGTTGCAGTAGAACAAAAGCTAGAAAAAGTGGTACCAAAAGAATTTAAAGTGGACGTTCACCACTGGCTGATTCTGCATGGCCGCTACACCTGTATTGCCCGTAAACCGCGCTGCGGCTCGTGCATTATTGAGGACTTGTGTGAGTTTAAAGAGAAAACGGAATAGGCCTGCTGGCACATTGAGCCAATAAGCTAAACTCACTCAACTGCGCCATTGGCCAATGACATATACGATAACTATTTGTTTAAACGCTTAAGCTAAGCATATTTACTGATCATCTGTCGCTATGTCAATTGACATAATGCGCCAGTCAGATTCAATTTGGGCACCGTGACGAACATAAAACCGTTGAGCCTTACTATTATCGGTTAGTACCTCCCATTTAATTTTGGAGCACTTGTTTTCTGCCGCCTCTTGGCGAGCATAGTTAAATAGCTCATGCCCCACCCCTAAACCACGGTACACCGTTGAAACATAAAATTCTTTAATCACTAACCACGGACATAAGTCGTAAGTAAATGGTTGAAAGAAATAGACCAATATACCTTCTATATCTTCTTCTACAGTTGCAACCAATACCTCAATACTTTTTTGCTCAAATAGATAATAGCCAAGTTTAGGTACAGTAACCCGGAACTTGTGGATATAACCTTCAAAAACAGCCAGTTCCTGCATCAATTCCAGAACGCGCGCGCAATCTGCTGATTGCGCTTTGCGAATAACGACGTTACTCATCAGACTTGAGCTCAAAACCTTCGTCAAGCCAACCTGTGACACCACCAATCATTTTTTTAACCGGACGCCCTAGCTTAGCCAACTTTATCGCAGCCTTTTCTGTGGCATTACAATGAGGGCCGGCGCAATAAACAACAAATACGGTCTCTTTGGGATACTCCGCTAATCTCTCCTGGTTTATTGTTGTATAGGGCATAAGGGTTGCGCCTTCGATATATCCTCGTTTCGCAGTTTCCAGCCCTCTGACATCCAATAAAATAAAGTCATACAAATCATTATTCATGGCATAATGAACATCCCAACAGTCTGTTTCAAACCTTTGCAATGACTGAAAATATTCTAACGCTTCAGCGCTCGAAGCTGGTTGAGGTCGTACAACGTTAGACGGCATAAATACTCCTTTTAATTGATGTACAGATTTCATTTCTCAGGCCCATTATTGATGCAATTCAGCCTTCGTGAAACTGTCCAAATAGACTATTATCGATAATATTTAGACATACCAGCAAGCGCTGACAACCTATCAAAATACCTACTCTGATTTAAAGAGGTATCGCTGCGTTGAACAGACTTGCGCCGTTGAGCTATTGACATTGCCGGGAAATACTCACCCTGGTTAATACTGCACAGCAATCCGCTGCAACCTTAGCCAATCATAAGAATCGCTTCACTGAATCAACAAAGCTATAAGCCTGCTTAATCAGTGCTGGCTTTTTAGCTCTCATCTAAATAATCATTATGCCCGCAGCACCGACACGTTTTGCGATGCTGCGATACATCTGTATCTACGTTAAAACTCGCTTAAATGAAGGACAATTCACTGTCATAATGCTGACAAACATCGTTATTAAACTATGAATGCACATTAAGGAGTTATGTATGCGAATGCTGCACACCATGCTGCGCGTGAAAGATCTTGACGCATCACTGAAGTTTTATGTTGATACCATGGGTATGAAACTGCTGCGCCAGAGTGAGAATACCGAATATGAATACACGCTGGCCTTTGTAGGCTATGCCGACGAAAGCGAACAAGCAGTACTTGAACTCACCTACAACTGGGGTGATAACCAGTATGACATGGGCAATGCCTATGGCCATGTGGCCTTTGCCGTGGATAATATTTACGCCTTTTGCGAGCAGCTCGAAGCCAAAGGGGCTGATGTCTACCGCAAGCCGGGGCCAGTCAAAGGCGGCAAAACGGTAATTGCATTTGTACGCGATCCCGATGGCTATGCCATAGAGTTAATTCAACCCGAGTAATCTGATGAACAAAACATTAAAATGGATAAAATCAGCTGGCCTTAGCATTGCCGTCGCGAGTTTGTATTCAGCTAAGGTCTGCGCCTTTGACATCATCGCTCACCGCGGTGCATCAGGCTACCTGCCCGAGCATACCCTCGCGGCTATGGCCATGGCGTACGCCCAACAGCCCGATTATATCGAGCAGGATCTGGTGTTAACCAAAGATGACCAACTGGTTGTTCTGCACGACATCCACCTGGAAACAGTTACCAACGTTGAGCAGGTTTTCCCGCAGCGCCACCGGGAAGACGGGCGTTATTACGCGCTGGATTTTACCCTTGCCGAATTAAAAACGCTTACCGTGCACGAACGGACCAAAGCCGATGGCTTACCGGTTTTTAAAAATCGCTATCAGGGTAATGGGCATTTTAGCGTGGCAACGTTTGAAGAGCACCTGAGCTCAATTACCTCGCTGAATAACACCACCGGGCAGAATATTGGCCTGTATACCGAAATAAAGTCGCCGGGCTGGCACCGCGCACAGGGTCACGATATCAGCGCGCGCCTGTTAGAGGTGCTGCGTCAGCATAACCTTGATTCAGCAGATGCCAATATTTATGTGCAATGTTTTAACTTTGACGAAATCAAGCGCTTACGCGATTCGCTCAATGCAAAGGTTAAATTAGTGCAACTCATTGCAGAAAATAGCTGGCAGGAAACGCCCACAGATTACGATAACCTGAAAACACCAGCGGGCATACGCAAGTTGCAAGACTATGTTCAGGGTATTGGCCCCTGGCTTGGCCATGTTACCCAATCTACTCCAGAGCAACCCAGCACCGCGTTGGCGCCCTGGGTTGAGGCTGCGCAGCAGGCCGGTTTAGTGATCCACCCCTATACTTTTCGCATGGATCAGTTACCTGCGGGAATAAGTGCTGAGCAGTTACTTTATCTGATTGTTGAGAAGTGGCAGTTTGATGGTGTGTTTACCGATCAGGTGCCACCGGTAAAAGCCTTTCTCACGGAGCAGTAATCCATTACTGAGCCGGCAACAAAACGGTAATCTATCGCGTTGTTTAATCAGCAGTAATGACGATGGCAGGTTTGGTTGTATGATAGTCATATCAGCAACAGACTAACCAGGCATAGTCTTATTTCTGTTAGACAATGCGAGAGAAAAACATGACCAAAATCGTTTGCATCCTGGCCTATGAGGGCGTGGAACTGCTCGACCTTGCCGGCCCACAATCCGCATTTCATGAAGCCAACCAGGTAAAGCCGGGCAACTATAAACTGCTGGTGGTTGGCTTTAAAATTGCGCCAGTCACCTGCGAAGCCGGCATGGCTATCATCCCCGAACAAACAATCAATGACGTTGAACGCTGTCACACCTTAATTATCCCCGGCGGCGCTGGCAGTCGCAGCCCGTCAATCACCGAACGACATTTAGCAGCCTTAAGGCAATTAGCAGGTCGCAGTGAACGCATCGTGTCGATTTGCACCGGCGCTTACCTGCTGGCCCGAACCGGGCTGCCTTCGGGCACAATCCTGGCAACGCACTGGGCCTTCGCAAAATCGCTTAAAGCTGCCTTTCCAGCCATTGAGGTCGATAGCGCCAAACTTTACCGACAACACGGTCGCTACTGGTCGTCTGCCGGGGTTACCTCTGGCATTGATTTAACCCTGAGCCTGATAGAGCAAGACTACGGCAAGGCAACCGCGCATTATGTAGCCAGGCATCTGGTGGTGTATATGCGCCGCGCGGGTAATCAAAAACAGTATTCAGATGCCCTGGATATTCAGTCTCCTGCTGATGACAGACTAGCGTCTATCGTCAACTGGCTGCATGAGAATATGAGTCAGGAAATTACCGTCATGAGACTGGCTGAATTACTGTGCATGAGCGAACGACAGTGTCATCGGTTTTTTAAAGACAAAACCGGGTTGACACCAGCAACCTACGTTGAACGCTTTCGCATGCAGGTAGCAAGCGATATGCTGGTTAGTTCTGCCAAAGAGATTAAGGTTATTGCCTTACTGGTTGGGTTTAAATCCTATGACGGATTCAGGCGCGCCTTTGAGCGAAATTTTTCGATTTCACCCAGCGCCTACCGGCACGCGTTTCTGTTGGACTAATCGAATCGGCTGCATGCGCCTGGCAATAATGTCATATGGCTATGCAGCGGCCTTAAGGCCGCCACCTCTGAGAGTCAGGATTTCGCCATTCTTACCACCACCCGGCGGTTTTGCGCCCGCGACTGACTGGTTGTATTAGGCGCAATATGCCGTTTTTCACCATGGCCGGTGATTTCGATGCGGTTTTCCTCAATACCAAAACCAGTCAGAAATTTTTTAACCTGCTCAGCACGGCGTTCTGAAAGCTGCTGATTGTTCCAGGAGCCGCCATAACTGTCTGTATAGCCATCGAGCAGCACCAGTTCCAACTGGTTATCTTCGCGCAGGTAATCCCCTATCATGGCTAACCGGCGCTGCGAATACTTGGATAATTCGGTACTGTTTTTCTCGTAGCTGAGTACGGTGTAGCTAATATCTTCAAAACTATAGGGCAACAGGTTTGAAACACAGCTAACGAACTCCTGGTAAACCGGTCTGAAGTTGCTGGCATTTAAACCCACAGCCACCTTGTCATTGGGGTTATACCAATCCTGGTAATAAATGGTCGGCCAGAATCCCTTTTCCAGTTCGCTGAGCATGGTCCAGGCGGTATCTTCCGGCAGGTCGCCATCGTACTGGGTACGTAGCGTCATATCGGCTATCTGGCGGGCTCTGACACCGGGCATCCAGTTTGGCGGTACCGAGTAGACCGCCGCTGAGCCGAAACTTTTCGGCAGCAAATGCATGTCCAGCACGAACTCCATGTTTAACTGCTTGGATGCCTCGCTGGTAAACTGCGCTTCGCCGTAGCCCGGCAACGCGTGGCTCAAGGTACAGCTGAGCCTTGAGCTCTCGCTGAGCTGCCACTGTGAGCTCTCTACCGACGAGCGGTACTGGCGCAACGACGCCTGCGCCGTGCCCACAACAACACATAACCCTAAAGCGAAAGAATAGCGCGTAACGGATTTAAACATAATAGCCTCTGCGAATGCCCTACTACCTTATCGTCAATAGCTAAGAAAAGTTTAGCATCGGGTAGATACTCACGCTTAATATTGACATAATTCCCCGCTTATTAAGAGTTGTATTTTTCGCCTTTTCCAGCTGGCGCGCACAGCAGCGACAACGCTAGCTGGGGCCGGCCCCTCTAAACCTGTTAAATGTAGAGTAATATGCCACAAACAATGCCTCCTCTATCGCAACGATTTCGCGGTTACTTTCCGGTAATTATTGATGTTGAAACGGCCGGTTTTAACGCGCAGACCGATGCCCTGCTTGAAATTGCCGCGGTAACCCTGTCTATGGACGACAACGGCATGTTACATCCAGATCAAACCTACCACGCACATGTTGACCCTTTTGAGGGGGCAAATCTGGAAACAGCGGCACTGGATTTTAACGGTATCGATCCCAATTGTGCGTTACGCGGTGCAATAGCCGAAGACGAGGCAATGAAAGGATTATGCAAACATGTGCGCAAACTGCAAAAAGCCGCCGACTGTCAACGCAGCGTAATAGTGGCCCATAACGCCACGTTTGATCAAAGTTTTGTTAATGCGGCAATCGAACGCTGCAATATTAAGCGCACGCCCTTTCATCCCTTTGTGTCCTTCGATACCACGACCCTGGCAGGGCTTGCTGTTGGCCAGACGGTCTTAGTGAAGGCATGCCAGGCAGCGGGCGTCAGCTTTGATCAAAAAGAAGCCCACTCGGCTCTGTACGATGCCCAAAAAACCGCCGAATTATTCTGTTATATCGTTAACCGCTACACCAGCCTTGGCGGCTGGCCATTGAGCGCTGACACTGACGCGTAAACACAAAAAAGCCCGGTGATAAACTCAACCGGGCTTTTGTATAAGTATTAGTTACTTACAGAATTTGCTTATAGATCGTCAGACTTTTCGCTCAGATATTTAGCTACGCCTTCCGGGCTTGCATCCATACCGGCTTTACCTTCAGTCCAACCAGCCGGGCAAACTTCACCATGGGTTTCGTGGAAGTCCAGAGCATCAACCATACGCAGCATCTCATCAATGTTACGACCCAGTGGCAGATCGTTGACGACCTGGTGACGAACCTGACCTTCAGCATCAATCAGGAATGAACCACGGAATGCAACGCCTGCGTCCGGGTGTTCTACGTCATAGGCCTGACAAATTTCGTGCTTAGTATCAGCTACCAAGGTGTACTTCACTGCACCAATACCGCCTTCTTTAACCGGCGTATTGCGCCATGCGTTGTGCGAGAACTGAGAATCGATAGAGACACCGATAACTTCAACACCACGTTTGGTAAACTCTTCGTAACGCTTGTCAAACGCAATAAGCTCTGACGGGCATACAAAGGTAAAATCAAGCGGATAGAAAAACAACACTGCTTTTTTGCCCTTAATCGCTTCGCTCAGGGTAAAGCTGTCTACAATCTCGCCACTACCTAACACTGCTGCTGCGGTGAAGTCCGGAGCCGGACGTCCAACTAATACGCTCATATTTGTTCTCCATTATCGTTTTTTGACTGGCAGTATGCGCTGAAAATTATCAGTTCATGCTCTGCCGCTGCCTGATATATTGTGCGCTATCGGGCAAAATACAATTGTTCAGAGTAACTTTTTCAACTTGTCGGACCAGAAGCGTCATTTACCGTCTACTTTTACGACAGTCCTGTTATAAAAGTGAACAATTTATTTGCAAAAGTCTTAAATAGCAATTATTATCATTTGCATACTGAATTTGGAGATGACTTGTCGATGTACGTTTGTATGTGTTACGGGGTGACTGATAAAGCCATACGCCAGGCTGTTACAGCAAGTGGTGTGGGTAATATTCGCGATCTGCGTGAACAACTCAATCTGGGCTCACAATGTGGTAAGTGCATTCAAATGGCACAACAAATTATCGATTCGACGATCATCGACGAAAGTCTGTTTAAAGACGTCGGTTAGCCGGTAAAGCAGTCGCCGCGACTCACCGACCATCAGGACAATATATCCATCAAAAAAGCCGACCTCGGGTCGGCTTTTTTGTGTCGCTGCATCAGGTAATGCCGCTAAAAACGTCTGACGTCGTTTATTCCGCCTTGTTTTTTTCAACACTCTCTTTAATCAGCGCTTGTAACTCACCTTGCTGAAACATTTCTAAAATAATATCACAACCGCCAACCAGTTCGCCGTCGACCCACAGTTGCGGGAAAGTCGGCCAGTTCGCATAATGCGGTAATTCCGCACGAATATCCGGATTTTGTAAAATATCAACGTACGCAAATTGCTCACCGCATGACATTAGTGCCTGTGACGCCTGAGCTGAAAAGCCACAGCTTGGTAGCTTGGGTGAGCCCTTCATATAAAGCAAAATTGAATTTTCAGCAATTTGCTCTTTAATGCGTTCTAATGTGGTTTGTTCACCTGTGTTTTCCATGAATGCCTCTTCGAATTTTCATATTAGCCTGTATATGACTGCAATGATCACAGTTTTCAAGGGTTGATTGGTAGTTTAACACTTTTACCCCACCAGCATAAAACCAAATTATATTCTGCGCAGGCATAAGCATTGATCCAGTAAGGCCAAATATGCCTATCATATAGCAAGCCATTGTTGGTGTTTAAATGCGGTATACGTTACGCTTGCGAGTTCCAGGCGTGACTGACCAACGTTGCAGTTGGCACGCAATACTTACCAACAACGACCAGTATTCGCCGGCTTGTTGGTGTCGGTTGCCAATAATCAGCCAAAAACAGAATAAATTCATCGAATTGTCATTGGGATAAGCGAAAGCGCCCTTATATATTAACCGTCAGGGTAAATGACAATGAATAAATAGTTACTCTGATAAGCAGACTACGTACAACTAACCAAGAAAATGGAGACTCATATGGCTTTTGAATTACCAGCGTTACCTTATGAAAAAGATGCACTGGAGCCGCACATTTCGGCTGAGACCCTTGATTATCACTACGGAAAACACCACGCCACATATGTAACCAAACTGAATGGTCTGGTTGAAGGTACTGATCTTGAATCAAAGAGTCTGGAAGAAATCGTTAAAACCTCTGAAGGCGGTGTATTTAACAACGCAGCGCAAATTTGGAATCACACCTTTTACTGGCACTCTTTAAGCCCGAATGGTGGTGGTGAGCCAACAGGCGCACTGGCCGATGCAATTAAAGCAAAATGGGGTTCTTTCGAAGATTTTCAGGCCGCATTTAACGACAAAGCAGTGAACAACTTTGGTTCAAGCTGGACCTGGCTGGTTAAAACTGCAGACGGCAGCCTGGATATCGTTAACACCAGCAACGCCGGCACCCCGCTGACCGACGACAGCCTGACACCTGTACTGACTGTGGATCTGTGGGAACACGCGTATTACATCGACTACCGTAACCTGCGTCCTAAGTACTTAGGCGGCTTCTGGGCCCTGGTTAACTGGGAATTTGCGGCAGCTAACTTCGGCGCATAATTCTGATAATTTGTACCCGCAGCGTTGCGGGTACAACTTTCTTTGCTTTTGATCCCTCATTTTTCACTTATTTCCCTTCCTACTGCGCTTTGTCAGCCCTTGTCTTACCTGCTTATAGTGATTTTGTTAACAAAATTGTTGCAAAAATAAACGATAAACAACCATAACAAACCCTTTGTTTTCTGGAAATTATAGGTCTATGCTGGAAATACGGGAGACCGTTTTTTATACAGGGGTATTTATGGGTATTTTCGAGCATTACCAAGAACGCTATGAAAAACATAAGCAAGAAGAGTTTACCATTCAGGAATTCTTAGACATCTGTAAAAAAGACCCGATGGCTTATGCAAATTCCGCCGAGCGGTTGTTACACGCCATTGGCGAGCCCGAGATGATCGACACTGCTACCGACCCGGCGCTTAGCCGAATATTTTCAAACCGGGTTATCTCGCGCTATCCAGCTTTTAATGAATTCTTTGGAATGGAAGAGGCCATCGAACAAATCGTCTCTTACTTGCGTCATGCGGCGCAGGGTCTGGAGGAGAAAAAACAAATTTTATATTTACTGGGGCCTGTTGGCGGCGGTAAATCTTCGCTCGCCGAGCGTCTCAAAGAACTGATGCAAAAAGTACCGGTGTACATGATTAAAGACTCGCCGGTAAACGACCATCCATTTAGCTTATTTGACGTCAATGAAGACGGCCACATTCTGGAAACCGAATACGGCATTCCTAAACGCTACCTGAAAACCATTATGTCGCCCTGGGCACGTAAGCGCCTGCACGAGTATAATGGCGATATAACGAAGTTTAAGGTCGTTAAGGTTTTCCCCTCGATTCTTGATCAGGTTGGGATCGCCAAAACCGAACCCGGCGATGAAAACAACCAGGACATTTCATCCCTGGTGGGTAAAGTCGATATCCGTCGTCTGGAGCAATTTGCCCAAAACGATCCCGATGCCTACAGCTATTCCGGCTCTCTGTGTAAAGCCAATCAGGGCTTAATGGAATTTGTTGAGATGTTTAAAGCGCCTATCAAGGTGCTACATCCGCTCCTGACAGCAACGCAGGAAGGCAACTACAACCCCACAGAAGGCTTCTCAGCCCTGCCCTTCGACGGCTTAATTCTGGCTCACTCTAACGAATCAGAGTGGCAAACATTTCGCAACAACAAAAATAACGAGGCCTTTTTAGATCGGGTTTACATCGTTAAAGTGCCCTATTGTTTGCGTGTTTCTGAAGAAATGCGAATTTATAACAAACTGCTCGAGAGCAGTGAGTTACATGGTGCACCCTGCGCACCGGATACCCTAAAAAGCCTGGCGCAGTTTATTGTGTTATCAAGGCTTAAAGAGCCTGAGAATTCGAGCCTCTACTCTAAAATGCGGGTGTACGACGGAGAAAGCCTGAAAGATACCGATCCAAAAGCCAAGTCGTATCAGGAGTATCGCGATTATGCTGGTGTCGATGAGGGCATGGAGGGGCTGTCTACCCGCTTTGCCTTTAAAATTTTATCGCGGGTATTTAATTTTGATCAAACCGAAGTAGCAGCCAACCCGGTGCACTTGTTTTATGTGCTTGAACGGCAAATAGAACGTGAGCAATTTCCTCAGGATACCGCCGAACGCTACAAGGAATTCCTTAAAGGCTTTTTGATCCCACATTATGTGGAGTTTATTGGCAAAGAAATTCAAACTGCGTATTTGGAGTCTTATTCTGAATACGGCCAGAATTTGTTTGACCGGTACGTTACCTATGCTGACTTCTGGATACAGGATCAGGAGTACCGGGATCCCGAAACCGGCCAGCTCTTTGACCGTGCGTCACTCAATGCTGAGTTGGAAAAAACCGAAAAACCGGCAGGCATAAGTAACCCTAAAGACTTCCGCAACGAAATTGTGAACTTTGTGCTGCGGGCGCGGGCGAACAACAGCGGCAAAAATCCAAACTGGACCAGCTACGAAAAACTGCGCACAGTAATTGAGAAAAAGATGTTCTCTAACACCGAAGACTTGTTACCGGTGATTTCCTTTAATACCAAAGGTAGTGCTGAAGATAAGAAAAAACACGATGACTTCGTGAACCGAATGGTCGAAAAAGGGTATACACAAAAACAAGTACGGTTACTGTGCGAATGGTACCTGCGAGTCCGCAAAGCATCTTAGGGTGTAGAATAGCGTGAAGGGGTTGTATGGCACATTTTATAGACCGCCGGTTAAACAGCAAAGGTAAGAGCACGCTTAACCGGCAACGGTTTTTGAAACGGTATAAACAACAGATAAAACGCGCTGTATCCGACGCCGTAGGCGAACGTTCGGTTACGGATGTCGACTCTGGCGAACACATTAGTATCCCTAAACGGGATATTTCGGAGCCTTTATTTCATACCGGGAAAGGCGGCAAACGCTCGGTTGTTCATCCCGGTAATGATCAATTTACCACCGGCGACAGAATAGACCGGCCACCGCCACAAGGTGGCCAGGGCGCCGGACAAGGCGAAGCAGGCAATAGCGGCGAAGGTGAAGATGACTTTACCTTCTCCATCTCCAAAGACGAATACCTGGATTTGCTATTTGAAGATTTGGCGCTGCCCAATTTAAAAAACAGCCAGTTTGATCAGGTTGTGCAGTATGAAAGCTACCGGGCCGGTTATCAAACCGATGGTGTGCCAACCAACTTAGATATTGTGCGTTCGCTGAAGGGCTCCATGGCCAGACGTGTGGCGCTCACAGCTGCAAACCGCCGTAAGTTGCGGGAATGCGAGGAGGAATTCGAACGCCTCAAGGCCGATAAGCACGATAACACTTTGGCCCTGCTTGAATTAGAAAAAACCATTGCCGAGCTCAAAGCAAAAATTGCCGGTGTGCCCTTTATCGACACCTTTGATCTACGCTTTAAGAACTACGCCAGAAAACCGGTGCCCACCAGCAAAGCCGTTATGTTTTGCCTGATGGACGTATCTGGATCTATGGATCAGGCGACCAAAGACATGGCTAAACGCTTTTACATTTTGCTGTATTTGTTTTTAAGTCGCACCTATAAAAATGTCGAAGTCGTGTACATTCGTCATCATACCCAGGCTAAAGAGGTCGACGAGCAGGAGTTTTTCTATTCTCAGGAAACCGGCGGCACTATCGTGTCGAGTGCCCTGAAGCTCATGGATGAGATCATCCGCGAGCGGTACCAGGACAGTGACTGGAATATCTACGGCGCGCAGGCATCCGATGGTGACAACTGGGCTGATGACTCCCCCCATTGCCGCGAAATTTTAATGAAAAACATCCTGCCGGTAACCCGGTACTTTGCCTATATCGAAATTACTGAACGCCAGCATCAGAGCTTATGGCGCGAGTACCAAAGTGTTGAGGAGGCGCGTCCCAACTTTGTCTGCAAACACATTATCTCGGTGAATGATATCTATCCGGTATTCCGGGAATTGTTTGAACGTACCAACGAACACAGCGGAGTAGACAATTAATGACTGCAGAAGTAGCCGAACGGCGCAGCACGCTCAGCGATGGTCCTGACTGGACTTTCGATATGTTGGGTCAGTATGAAGCCGAAATCGATCGCATCGCAAAAGAATTTAAACTCGACATCTACCCCAACCAGATAGAGGTTATCACCGCTGAACAAATGATGGATGCCTATGCCAGTATCGGCATGCCGATAAACTATACCCACTGGTCGTTCGGTAAAAAGTTTATTCAGAATGAACAACAGTACCGACGTGGTCAAATGGGCCTGGCCTACGAAATTGTGATTAATTCCGACCCGTGTATTGCCTATTTAATGGAAGAAAACACCATTACGATGCAAGCGCTGGTGATGGCCCATGCCTGTTATGGTCACAATTCTTTTTTTAAAGGTAATTACCTGTTTCAAACCTGGACCGATGCCAGCTCAATCATCGATTATTTAGTGTTTGCGAAAAACTACATCGCCAAATGTGAGCAAAAGTATGGCTACGAAGAAGTCGAGCAAACCCTCGACTCATGTCATGCCCTGATGAACTTTGGTGTAGACCGCTATAAACGACCGCAAAAGCTGTCGTTGCAGGAGGAAAAGAGCCGCCAGAAACAGCGCGCAAAGTATTTACAATCACAAGTCAACGAACTGTGGCGGACACTACCCAACCATAAACAGGACAAACAGCCCCAGGCGGCCCGTTTCCCTGCTGAACCACAAGAAAACCTATTGTACTTTATTGAAAAAAACGCACCGCTGTTAGAGCCCTGGCAACGGGAAATCGTACGCATCGTGCGTAAAGTATCGCAGTACTTTTACCCGCAAAAACAAACCCAGGTAATGAATGAGGGCTGGGCGTGTTTCTGGCACTACCATATTTTAAATAAGCTGTATGATGAACATCTGGTTACAGACCGCTTTATGCTGGAGTTTTTGCACAGTCACACCAGTGTGGTCAGCCAGCCTGATTATAACAGCCCCTACTACAGCGGCTTAAATCCTTACGCGCTGGGCTTTAATATGTTTATGGATATCAAACGTATCTGTGAGTCGCCTACCGAGGAAGACCGCTATTGGTTTCCCGACATCGCCGGTAAAGACTGGCTCGAAACCGTGCATTTTGCTATGCACAACTTTAAAGACGAGAGTTTTATCAGCCAGTTCCTGTCGCCCAAAGTCATGCGCGATTTTAAGCTGTTTGCCATTGATGATGATGC
This sequence comes from Alteromonas gilva, assembly GCF_028595265.1. Taxonomy (NCBI): domain Bacteria; kingdom Pseudomonadati; phylum Pseudomonadota; class Gammaproteobacteria; order Alteromonadales; family Alteromonadaceae; genus Alteromonas; species Alteromonas gilva. The sequence goes on from NZ_JAQQXP010000001.1 coordinate 2,884,505, forward strand.
CGACAAACCCTATGTGAGCGTGTCGGCCATTCACGACGAGCGAGGCTATGCTGCCATCCGGGAAAAGCTCTCGGCGCAGTATAATTTAAGCAACCTTGAGCCGAATATTCAGGTATATAACGTGGATGTGCGTGGCGATCGGTCGCTGACTTTACGCTATGTCCCGCAAAATGGCATTCCGCTGGCCGACAGCAAAGACGAGGTCATGCGCCACCTGCACCGGTTATGGAAATTTGATGTAAAACTGGAGGAAGTGCAGGACAACGGCGAGATTGCCGTACTTGCCCGCTGTGTCAGGCAATAGTCGTGCCCGACACAGCAATTACTGCGCTAAATCAAACAGATAATCAGGGACGTAGTTTATGGTCGAACATTACGGTAGCTGTCATTGTGGCGCCATCCGCTTCAGGGTGAGTGCTCCACCTAACATTACAGTCAATGAATGTAATTGCTCAATGTGCAGTAAATCGGGGCATCTTCATCTGATCGTGCCCGCGAGCCGTTTTCAGCTTCTGCAGGGTGAAATGCATTTGAGTACCTATACGTTTAATACCCACACTGCCAAACACCTTTTTTGCAAGATCTGCGGTATAAAGCCATTTTATGTGCCCCGCTCCCACCCGGACGGGTTCAGTGTCAACGCCAGATGCCTCGACGACGCAACAATCAGCAGCGTAACAGTCAGGCACACCAACGGTAAAGAATGGGAAAAGCAGTATCCCCGCGGCCGCGGAGATTATGAATAGCGCTGACCGCCCGCCATGCACCACCTGATTAGGTATCATTACGTCACGACCCTATTGCCCAGGACCTTATGTATCCGACATATCCTGACTCAAATGATGCATGCCGTTTTACGCTGAAGGCGCTAATCCTCTGAATGCCGCCGATTGACATGGGCTAACCTCAAAAGTATAGGGGACTGGAAAAATACCTTGCTCTTCGAGCTTCAGGCAGTGAGAAAGAGTCACTGACCATAAGCACACCAACCCGCTTTACCGGCAAGGCTTCGCTACCCAGTGCGATGATAAATATTAACGCACTGTGAGTATGCTCAGATAAGGTTTAATTCAGCCTGCAGACTCAGCGATGATGACAAGCTTCCATTTGCTTCGGCGATATTAACAATAACGCCATACCGCCAATTGCCGCACACGCTCCAGCCGCCGAGAAGGTTAACATGGAGCCGGCGCCCTGTTGCCACAATAACCCGGCGGCGTAATTCCCCATTGCGCCGCCCAAGCCAAAGGCAAGGCTGATGTAAGCGGCCTGAATGCGGCCGTGGATCTGGGTGGGGAAATAATGGTGAATAAAGTGCATCGACGTGGAGTGATTTAAACCAAAACTCAATGCATGGATAAACTGACTAAAAAACACCAGCCAGAACATATCGGCCAAGGTTCCTAATACCAGCCAGCGCAGCCCGGTTGCCAGCAGGCAAAACACCATTAATCGCCACACGCCAAAGCGGGAAATTAACCGCTGAGCGACCAGAAAGATACCAACCTCCACGGTAACACCCAGCGCTATCAGTAGCCCGGTTTGCATACCTGAATAACCCAGATCACGCATGTACAACGCAAAAAAGCCGTAGTAAGCACCAAAACTAACCTGCAACAGGCCATTTGACAGCAAAAATAGCAAGGCCACTTTATCCCGCAGAAAGGGCATTATGCGCATCGTTACCGCCGCCTTAGGCTTACGACTGCCTGCCTGAGTCAATGTCAGGCTGCTGATAAAGAGCCCTATCAGCACCAGCATGGATGCATAAATAGGCGCATCGGTAGAAAAGAAATCCAACGCTTTCCCCACCAGCACCGTCAGCACAATAAAGCCGATACTGCCCCACAAACGAATGCGCCCGTAGCGCTTTGAGTCGCCCTCAATGGTTTGTAAGGTGAGCACTTCAAGTTGCGGCAAAATGGCCGTCCAGAACATCATCATCATGCCCATGACCAGCGTCAGATACCAAAATGAGTAAGCCCAGAACACGCCAATAAAACTGAGCACGGTTAAACCACTGCCCAGACGCAAAATAAACAATACTTTCCCGCTGCGATCGGCGACGCCTGCCCACAATGATGGGCCGATAATTCGCGCCAGGGTAATAACGGCAAACAACTCGCCAATCTCTACCGAGGTAAAACCGCGCCCATCAAGAAACACCCCAAGATAGGGCGTGATGACTCCTAACTGACCAAAATACAGTGCATAGGTAAGGCTTAGCGCGATAATAGCAAAGCGGCTGGAGGACGCCGCCATTACTTGGATATCAGGTTGAGCATGTTACTTTACTGAACCCGGAATAATTGGCGTGGCGCACGCTACCGCCGCATTTTGCGCGCGATGACGCAAACTGTGATCCATCAGTACTATCGCCAGCATGGCCTCAGCAATGGGCACGGCGCGAATGCCCACACAGGGATCGTGACGACCTTTGGTAACGATATCAATGGCATTGCCATCCACGTCAATGGTTTCGCCGGGTACCGAAATACTCGAAGTTGGTTTAAGCGCCATGTGCACTACCAAATCCTGGCCGGTGGAAATACCACCCAGCACGCCACCGGAGTGATTAGAGCTAAAACCTTCTGGGGTCAGCGAATCGCGGTGTTCACTGCCTTTTTGCGTAACCACATCAAAACCGTCGCCGACCTCGACACCCTTCACCGCGTTTATGCCCATCATCGCCCCGGCAATATCAGCATCGAGACGATCAAATACCGGCTCACCCAGGCCAACCGGCATGTTGGTAGCCACGACGGATACCTTGGCACCAATGGAATCCCCTGACTTTTTCAGGTCGCGCATGTACTCATCAAGGGCGTCCAGCTTCGTGGCATCAGGACAAAAAAACGGGTTGGTGTTAATCAGATCATAATCGACCGAATCGATGCCTATCGGGCCTAACTGCGACAAAAAACCATGGATCTGAATGCCGTGTACATGGGCCAGATACTTCTTAGCAATACCGCCGGCCGCCACCCGAATCGCAGTTTCACGGGCCGAAGAGCGACCGCCGCCACGATAATCGCGAAAACCATATTTTTGCTGGTAAGTATAATCGGCATGGCCAGGACGAAAACTGGCAGCGATGTTTGAGTAATCCTGACTACGCTGATCTTTGTTTTTAATTAGCAAACCGATGCTGGTACCGGTGGTTTTACCTTCAAACACACCGGAAAGGATTTGGACTTCATCATCTTCACGGCGCGCAGTGGTGTAACGCGAGGTCCCCGGTTTACGCCGGTCCAAATCGGGCTGTAAGTCACTTTCGCTCAGTTCCAGGCCGGGAGGACATCCGTCAACTACGCCACCAATGGCAATCCCATGACTCTCGCCAAAGGTTGATACTGTAAAAATTTTGCCAAATGTATTACCCGCCATGAATCTATTTATCCTGTTGTTTGTAACTGTCTAACGCCGCTTTGGTAACGGCAAATATACCATGTCCACCGTGAGCTAGCTCAACCCACTCTATCTTAAGCCCTGGAAACCGGTTGGCCATATGCACCAAACTATTCCCCACTTCCACAAATAGCACGCCCTGCTCTGAGAGATAATCCGGTGCATGTTCGATAATGCTTTCCACTAAGTCCAGACCATCATCGCCAGCCGCTAACGCCAACTCAGGTTCATGCTGAAATTCAACCGGTAAATCCGCCATATCTTCGGCATCAACATAAGGCGGGTTCGATACAATTAAATCGTATTTCTGGCCTTGCAGTTGCGTAAATAAATCCGAATACAATGGGTAAACCCGGTCACCTAAGCCATGTTCCTGAATATTGATCTCGGCCACCGCCAGGGCATCTTCGCTAATATCCACGGCGTCTACTTCGGCGTCCTCGAAGGCATACGCCAGGGCAATTGCAATGCAGCCACCACCGGTACACAAATCCAGTATGCGTTGTGGCGATGTTGTCAGCCAGGGCGCAAATTGCTGCTGAATAAGTTCTGCAAAAGGTGAACGCGGAATGAGTACCCGCTCATCAACATAAAAAGGTAAATCACAGAAAAATGCCTGATGAGTAATGTAGGGCAATGGCAAACGGGTTTGCACTCGTTGCAGCACCAGCTCAGCAATTTTGGTCCGTTCGCTGGTAGTTAATTTAGCGGCAAACAATCCATCGCCGGTTTGTGCGGTCAATCCATGCGGCAAATGTAACGCGTAAAACACCAGGTTTACCGCTTCATCCCAAACGTTGTCAGTGCCATGTCCGTAATAGAGCTCTGCATCATTAAAGCGACTCACAGCCCAACGCACCATATCCAAAATGGAATGAAGATCAGAAATTGCTTCATCAAGGTAAAACTTATCAGTCATACAGGCTACAATATCCAGAAATTTGAAAGCTGCTATGATACATAATGTTGCCCTGTTCGCACATGGTTATTTAGGGCCTGTTGGGCTTTGCCGTGCACTTTTATACCAAAGATCAACAGGCCCTGACGTAAACCAACACCTGGCGTTGCATTGCTGTAAATAAAAAAGGGGGAATAATAAAAACGTGAAAAAACAACTGGCACAATTAAAGCAGTCGCAACAACTCGCCCGTCAGGCCAACAAACCCACAGCAGATGATATTGACGATGCGGACTTATTCAAAGCTGCCGTAAAGGGGGTTGTTCCCCTCAAACAAGATACACATGTACCAAAAGCGCCAAAACCATCATTACGGGTTCGCCGCCAACGTAAAGCAACCAGACAAGCGCAGGCAGGCTTTGAGTTTTCTGATGCATTCGAGGGGTTTATTCTTCCTGAAGGGGCACTACGGTATTGCCGGCAAGACGTACCCGGCTACGAATTAAAGCAGTTGCGCCGCGGACGTTACACGCCAGAGTATATCCTGGATTTACACGGTATGACGCGAGAACAGGCTAAACATGAGCTGGCTGCCTTATTGCACACCGCCTACCAGGAAAATATTGATTGCGTGTGTATTGTTCACGGGCATGGCGCAGGTGTGTTAAAACGCGCCCTGCCGCACTACTTAATCCAACACCCTAAGGTAAAGGCTTTTCATCAGGCGCCGTTGGAGTATGGCGGCCAGGGCGCTCTGCTGGTATTGCTTGACGCAGAATCCCCCTTCAGCCGGAAGCGCTGACAATTGCCCGCCATGAACGAGACCCTGCCCGGCTACTTATGCAGATCCCCACTATTGTGAATAAATAAATAAGCGTAATACCCCATCATCACCAGAATAATGAAAATCCCCAGTAGAGAGCCCCAAACAACCGGATCTTTTAATAACATTGCCCACATAGTGTTCACCTTTAGCGTTACTTAATCTATTGGGATATTGTGCGCTTCTGGTGTCAAAAAAATGCTGATCTATATCAAATCCAAACATGCTTCGGGCCGTAAACCATGACCTGGATCAAACCATGGCACATTCTCACAAATAGCACCAATTAACACTTGATAATAATTATCATTTAGATTAACTTAAGTATGCCTGTTGGGTTTCCGAGTGTTTTACGGTCTTGGACGGATACCCACCGTTAGCGGGCGGGTTGGTTGACACCCGCCTGCTTTTTTTATTAAAGCGTGATGTAAATGCAGAATAAACGAAAGATAATGACGCGGGCCAGCCAGGCGAAATAAGCCTGCCGGTGAGCTTAAAGGTTAATCAAACAGTTTCCAAAACCAACTTTTTTGTAAATCTTCTTCGCAGGTTTTTAGTTGGCTTGCATAGCGCAGGGAGCGACTCTTCACACGCTTGGCAACGTCAACTAACCAACCTTTACGTAAATAGGTTTTACGCCGGTATCCGCCCCAGCCTTCATGATAATTGAGATATTGTGCATTGGCATCCCACTTGGAAATGCCGTTCAGAGAATGGGTTTTGCTAATAAACCACCCCATAAAATCAATGGCATCTTCAAAATCGTCCCGATCTGCGCCTGAGTTACCCGTTTCGCGAATATAATCGCTCCAGGTCGGCGTTTTAGCCTGCGAATAGCCGTAGGCTGAACTCACCCGGCCCCAGGGAATAAGGCCAAACAATATGTAATCGCGGGGTGGCAGAGCGTCGTGACGAAAAGAGCTCTCCTGATACATCATTGCCATCGGAACATGTATTGGCACTCCCCATTTGTCACGCATATCCGCCGCAGCATCGTACCAATCTTCTTTTTCGTAGAAAATTTCACACAGGTTGCTGGTATCTTGTGGCGGCGTTGTCGCGCAACCCACCAGGAACAAAGGCAGCATCACTAACAAGCCGGAAAAAAAGATACAAATATTTTTGAACTTCTTGTACATAGAGTGTCCAACCTAATGTTCCGAAAGTGTGTTTCCCTGGAACAAATTCTTATGCCTGACCCTTGTCAGGCATTTTTTTTAGCCGCCTCACGCGCAAAATAATCATCAATAAAGCGATTAAACGGCACGGTATCGGCCGCTTCCACCTCTTGCTGCGCTATCACCGAACGTTCAGCCTCACCAATAAAATCTGCTGAATTCTTATAGTGATAGGTGAAGTCGCTGATTTGCTGACGATAGGTATTGGCCAGATCGCGCCCCACAACGGCGTTATCACCTTCGCTAAGCAGTTTATTTAACCAACGCCCGGAATAGGTTAAATCTGGTGACAATACTTTTTGCCATTCACGCTTAACCGCCGCTGAATAACGCCCATCACCGGTATTTTGATCCATCAGTTCAGCTATCGTGGCATAGCGTTCAAACAGTTGTTCAGCCCAGTCCTGCATTGCCACATCCTGACCATTTTGGCGCAACATTAAACCGGGTTTGCGCCCTTCCAGCACCACGCTATTCAAATTGATGTCCGTTTCTTTATATCGCTCGGCATCAAACTGCGGGCTATCGGTTAACAGGCAGCTGAGCAGAAACACATCAAGAAAATCAATTTGCTCACGACTGATACCAATAGGACTGAAAGGATTCACATCCAGCGCCCGGACTTCGATGTAATCAACCCCACGCAGGGCCAGTGCATCTGTAGGTTTCTCGCCCGAAGCGGTGGGTTGTTTGGGCCGGATTGGCGAATAAAATTCATTCTCAATTTGCAGTACATTTTTACTGAGCTGCTGATAATTGCCGCCTTCCCCTGCCGCAAAGTGCGCGTAGTTTTGTGACGGTGTATACATCGCCTCACGCAACAAGCGCACATAGGAGTCGAGCGAGTTGTAACAAATACGCAGGGAGGACTGCTCATGGCTGGTATAACCAAGCCCACTCATGCGCAGCGAAGTCGCATAGGGCAAATAAAGCGTTCCCCGCCCTAACTTTTTAAAGTCCAGGCCGTGTTCACGACCTTCCACAAATGAACTGCACAGCGCTGGTGATGCGCCAAAAAGATAAGGAATAAGCCAGCAACTGCGTCGATAATTACGGATCAGGCCAAAGTACTGCTCTGATACCCATGACTGAGACGCGGCAACACCTTTTTGCTGAGCCAGTTGCTGCCAGAAACTATTTGGAATCGAAAAGTTAAAATGCACACCGGAGATGACTTGCATCATGCTGCCATAACGGTTGCGCAACCCCATTCGATAGGCTTTTTTCATCTTACCAACGTTCGATTCACCGAAGTAGGCAATGGGAATATCAGCTTCGTTTTCGATAAAGCAGGGCATACTCAGCGGCCACAGGCGCTCTGCACCGATATTCTCTACCGTGAACTTGTGCACATCTTCCAGTTGAGCCAGCGTTTTATCCGCATCGGATTCTGGCGGCGTAATAAATTCCAGCAACGACTCTGAATAATCTGTGGTGATGCTGTCATGCGTTAGCGCTGCCCCGAGTACTTTAGGATGTGGCGTTAACGCCAGTGTGCCTTCTGGGTTTATACGTAAGCATTCTCGCTCAACACCACGTTTAATTGCACTCAGTGAGGCAAATGCGCCGTTTTGTTTAAGGGCGTTTAAATCGTAAGAAAGGTCGTGAGTCAATGGGCGCAATGTCGGTTCCATATTGTCGTTTGCGGCTTACAGTTGTTGCAAGACGGTGGGTAATGGCCGGTATATTATCAATTTATTATTACCGACCAAAGCATAAATCGTAACAGTTAATATCAATAATGTATCAAAACACGACTTCCCGAACCGGGATATCAAGGGCTTCCAGCTGTGGCATGATGACTTCTTTATCGCCGGCAATCACTATTTGCAGGTCATTGGGTGCCAGTTCACGCTGGGCAACAGTGTCGATAGCGGCTTTGTCTATGCCCAGTAGAATTGCCTTTTGCTGCTTCTTATAATTGACCGGCAAGTTATAAGCGAGTAAGCGTCGGAGGAATGATGCTTTATCGAGAGGCGTTTCATACTCGAGCGCTTCACTTAAGGTAAATGCATTTTGCATATACTGCAGTTCCTGCTGACTAATCCCCTGTTCTTTGTAGCGCTTGATTTCGTTGAGCAACGCCTCTATACCGGCCCCCGTATAGACTTGTTTGAGATCAGCACCGGCTTCGAACCACCCTAGTGTTTTACCACCATTAAACGCCGAAAAAGCGCCATAGGTATAGCCTTTATCTTCTCTGAGATTCAGATTAATGCGACTGTTAAAATCATCGCCAAGGGGAAAATTCATCAGCTGGGCAAGAAAATAATCGCCGGTTGCATCGTAGGGCATTGCACGTTTAACCAGCCGCACCGAACTTTGCGCAGCCCCTGGTACATCCACTAGAAATATCTGCTGGCGCTGATAGGTAGGAAACTGCCCGTAGTCAGCAATGGTGTAGTCATCCCCTTGCCAGTCGTTTATAAAACCAAAATAGTCTGTAATCTGGCCCGGTCTCATATCCCCCACAACCACCAGGGTACCCTTGGCGGGCACGTAATATTGCGCATAAAATTGCTTAATATCGTCGAGGGTGATTTGCTCAATAGTTTCAACCGTGCCGCCGGGGGGAAGCCCGACACGGTTATCCTTACCCCACAGTACCGCGGTTTTAGCTCTTTCCAGCAGCGCGTTCGGTTCTTTATCCTGAGCCTTAACGTTGTCCAGCATTTGCTGTTTTAATCTGTTGAAATCCGCTTGCGTAAAGGCCGGGTGAAACAGTTTTTCTTTCAGCAGTTCGAGGGTTTCCGGTAGATATTCGGTCAGACTTGAAACAAAAACCTGGGTGTAGCGTCCATTGCTGGCGAAGCTAATCGATGAGCCCAACTTAGCCAGCGCATTTGACATCGCTTCGTTGCTGTAATGTGCCGTTGTTTCATTCATCATTGCGGCGGTAAATGCAGACAGACCGGCTTTATTTTTGGGGTCAAGCAGCATGCCGCCATCCAGATCAAGGGTGAACGTGATGGTGGGGGTTTCACGATTGGTTACCCCCAGTACCTGAATACCATTGGCCAGTTTGAGCTGCCAGAAACTCGGGATACTGATAACCGGCGGCTCGCCGGCGGCGGGTATCACACTGCGGTCAAAAGAGGACGTCAATGCATCTTCAGTAACAGCTGGTGTTGCACTTGTGCTGGCGATCTGCCGTTGCGGCCGCTCTACGGTAGGTTCAGCCACCGCCAGTTCGCCCTGCCCTTCGGGTACCACACTCAGGATCACCGCCGGTTGGCCCTTAATATATTGCTTGAATACCCGGTAAACATCTTGCTTCGTCACCGCATTGTATCGCTCTACGTCAGCATTAATCAGATCAGGTGTATCAAAAAACGTTTCGTTGTATGCCAGGGTAGACACCTTACCACTCACACTTTGCAAGCCGTAAATGGTTGACGCTTTAATGTTGGCTTTTACTCTTGCCAGCGCGTCATCGTCGAAAGGCCGGTTTTCGAAATCAGCGAGAATGGCCTCAATGGCGGTATAAATGTCAGTCAACGATTGACCTGAGTCGGGCGATACCAAACCTACCAGGTTAAATTCACAGGCTAGTTCACTGCATGGATGCGACACACCGGCCTGAGCAACCTTGCCGGTCTTAACCAGTTTTTCGTAAAAGATTGACGTTTTACCACTGCCCAGGATACTCGCCAGCACATCCAGTGCGGCTTCGTCTTCGTGACGCGCATGAACCGTTGGGAACACCACCTGCACAAGCGGTAAATGGATATTGTCTTGCATTGTAATAAAGCGGTTTTCGCTTAAGCTGGCAGGTTGTGGGGACTGCTTCGGGATTTCAGGACCACGTGGCAATGTGCCGAAGTATTTTTCAATCCAGGCTTTTGTTTGCCTGACATCAATATCGCCGCCAATCGACAAAACAGCATTGTTCGGGCCATACCAGCGCTTAAAAAACGCTTTCAGATCGTTAACGTTTACCCGATCAAGATCGTCAACATAGCCGATTGTCAGCCACGAGTAAGGATGACCGGCAGGATAAAGCGCTTCGGCAATACGTTCGTGACGCTGGGCGTAAGGCTGATTATCTATACGTTCAGCGCGCTCGTTCTTTACCGTTTCACGCTGAATCTCAAACTTTTCCTGAGTAACCGCAGGCAATAAAAACCCCATACGGTCAGCTTCCAGCCACAGCACCTTTTCTAATTGATTGGCCGGCACGGTCTGGTAGTAGTTGGTGCGGTCACGGTTGGTAGAGCCATTCAGCGTGCCGCCAGCGTCGGTAATAAGCTTAAAGTGTTGCTCGTCGGCCACATTGGCAGAGCCCTGAAACATCATATGTTCAAAAAAGTGGGCAAAGCCACTTTTGCCAGGTTCCTCTCTGGCAGAGCCTACGTGATACGTCACATCAACGTGTACCAGGGGATCGGAATGATCTTCATGCAATATAATTGTTAAGCCATTGTCGAGTTGATATTTTTCATAATCAATTGCGACGACCTGTGCTACACTTTTTGCAGTAGTAGCGGAGTGATTGGTGGTCTGGCTGCACCCGTAGAGAAAGCAGGCAAGAAACCCTATAACGATGAATCTAAACAACATTTAACATTCCGGGATTGACAGGTGTAGAAGAAATTCAAAGCCTACCGAGAGGTTTTTTAAACTGAATTTGACAACATTAACAAAAAATACAACTAAAAGTGTACCGCAAATCACATCCTATGTAGAAATAATTCCATAGAAAACCTATATTGAATTATCAGGAACTTATGCAAGAAAATTTGATGATCGTAGATTTTGAATTTGGACTTCGTCAGCTAAACGGCAACAAAAGTTTATTGTATAGGCTGCTGCGCAAGTTCGCCGCCGAATATCGCGACGTCGACGTGCGTTTGCAGGATCTGGTGGGCGCCCGGAATATCAGTGGTGCAGAAGATCTGGTTCACACCTTAAAAGGGGTATCGGGTAATCTTGGCTGCAACGCCGTTTATCAGGACAGCCGTTTGGTTAATGAGCAGTTAAAACACGGCGAGGCAGACGCCGCCGCCATGCAAAGTCTGTTCGACAACCTTAATAAAACCCTCGCGGTTATCGACGATTTGCCTGACGAACACACGGCATCAGCACCGGAAACTAAACCCGATGCGCATCACGAAGCCCATCAGGCATTTTGCCAGGCGCTTGAGCACCACGAATATATTAATGATGAAAAGCTGGCAAACTGGTTAGCCAAATTATCCCTGACACCTGCGCAGCAGGAACAGTTAACCGCGGCAGTGACCAGTCTGGAATACGATCAGGCATTAACAATACTTGCCACTGTGAAAAACTAACCCGTGGAGTTGCTGCTGTGCCATGACGACTTTATTGTCGTACATAAACCACCTGGCATCACCATGCACAATAGTGACACCGGCATTGTGCAACAGTGCGAGAGCCTCCTTAATTTATCCGGCTTACACCTTGTCCATCGACTCGACGATGTTACCTCTGGCTGCCTGATATTAGCGCGTCATGCTCAGTCTGCGGCCGTATTTGAACGGCTTTTTCGCCAGCATCAGGTGCAAAAATATTATCTGGCGCTGGTTGATAAAAAACCCAAAAAGAAACAAGGTACAGTTAAAGGTGACATGAAAAACCGTCGCAATGGCCAGCATATACTGCTAAAAAGTCAGCAGAATCCCGCTATTACACAGTTTTTCAGCTACGGTTTTGCTGATGCGCCGCGCATTATGCTGGTTAAGCCGCTCAGCGGTAAAACACATCAAATCAGGGTCGCTATGAAAAGCCTGGGCAGTCCTATTACCGGTGATACCCTGTATGGGGCGCAACCAGCAGACCGAACCTACCTGCACGCCTGGGGCTTAGAGTTTAGCTACAATGACGAGGATATCAGTATATTTTGCCGTCCTCAGTATGGTCAGCATTTTCTGACCCCGGTATTTACGGACTGGTTAAACAAGGCCCCCGCCCCGGGTGACTTAAACTGGCCGAAAACCACTCCCGCACCGCCAGTAAGCCCGCTGTAACTATGTCTGCAATAGTCAATATTCTTGGCAGTGGCGCAATAGGCGGACTCTGTGCGGCCGGCGCACAACAGGCCGGGGTGAGCTACCGTTTACTGCCCAGAGCCAGCTCAGCCCTTTTGCAAACCGTTGTATTACAAAACAGTCCTTCGCACGATAGTCGGTCGGTGTCGCTTCAACCGCTCGCTGATAGCGCTCCGGCGGCATTCACAGCGGATGACATTCTGATTTTGCCGCTTAAAGTGTTTCAGCTCAAAGCTGCGATAGCATACTGGCAACCCAAGCTCACCACAGACACGCCGATTATCCTGCTCCATAACGGCATGGGCGGTATGGAGCTGGCAGCTGAGTATTTACCGCTTAATCCGGTGTATCTGGCCACCACCAGCCATGGCGCCTTTAAAACGACAGCAACAACGGTGCAACATACCGGAGTGGGTAAAACCATGCTCGGATTGTCCCCCCTGCACAGCGCCTCAGCGTCATTGAATACCCATATTGGCCAACTCCTGCATCATTGTATTGGCCCGGTGACCTGGCGTGATGATATTTTATTAGCGTTGTGGCAAAAGCTGGCAATTAACTGTGCCATCAATCCGCTCACCGCGCAGCATAATGTTCGCAACGGCGCGCTGAGTAGTGCGGTGTTCCGGCCCACCATTGAAGCGGTCGTTAACGAGGTGTGTGAGGTTGCGGTAGCCTGCGGGATTGAGCTTCGCTACAGTGTCGTTTTAGCGCAGGTGTTTGAGGTAATTCAGCTGACAGCGACAAACTACTCAAGTATGCATCAGGATGTCGCCCACCAGCGCCCTACTGAAATAGACGCTATTACGGGTTATATTATTGCCCAGGCAAACAAAAAGGGTATTGATGTCACCACCAATACCCTGTTGTATAACGCCATAAAAAACGCGTGAGGTTTATTCGCTGTCTTGCTGCGTCTGCGGCTTCATATGCGGGAATAAGATAACGTCTTTAATGGTCGGGCTATCGGTAAACAGCATGGTCAGGCGATCGATACCGATACCCTCACCGGCTGTAGGCGGTAAGCCAAACTCCAGGGCCCGAATGTAGTCTTCGTCAAAGTGCATGGCTTCGTCGTCGCCGGCATCTTTTTCTTCAACTTGCTTACTAAAGCGTTCAGCCTGATCTTCGGGATCGTTAAGCTCACTGAAGCCATTGGCTAGTTCGCGTCCGCCAACAAAAAACTCAAAGCGATCGGTAATGAACGGGTTATTATCATTACGGCGCGCCAATGGTGACACTTCCCACGGATATTCGGTAATAAACGTAGGCTGCTCAAGCTGTTCTTCGGCGGTGGCTTCAAATATTTCGCACAAGTACTTGCCCGCGCCCCAGATACCGTCCACTTCCGGCTCTTTAATGTGTAACTGCTTGGCCATGGCTTTGAGTTCAGGCAAATGCGCTTCCGGATCGCGTATCGCGGCTTCATTGGCTTCTGGCCAGTATTTTAAGATGGCCTCGCCCATGCTCAGTCGCTCAAAGGGCTTGCCAAAATCATAGTGCTTTTCGGCAATCACATTACCGTCGGTATCACGTACGGTATTAACCAGTTTGGTAGTACCCAGAATATCGTCAGCCAGCGAACGCAGCATGTCTTCAGTCAGGTTCATCAGATCGTTATAGTCTGCATAAGCCTGATAAAACTCCAGCATGGTAAATTCCGGGTTATGGCGCGTTGACAGGCCTTCATTGCGGAAGTTACGGTTGATTTCGAACACGCGTTCAAAGCCCCCTACCACTAACCGCTTGAGGTATAACTCAGGCGCAATCCGTAAATACATATCGATGTCTAACGAATTGTGATGGGTGACGAAAGGTTTGGCTGTCGCGCCGCCCGGGATAACCTGCAACATGGGGGTTTCCACTTCGATATAATCGCGGGTGGTTAAGAAGTTACGGATACCGTTTACAATTTTGCTGCGAACCACAAAGGTTTCGCGGGTTTTCTCACTGGTGATGAGATCCACATAGCGCTGACGGTACTTGGTTTCCTGATCGGTCAGACCATGGAACTTCTCTGGCAGTGGACGCAGTGACTTGGTGAGCAATTCATAGCTGGCCATATTGACATACAAGTCGCCCTTGCCGGATTTATGCAGCGCGCCAGCCACACCAATAATATCGCCAATATCCAGTGACCCATAACGGGCTTTAAGATCTTTTTGAACCGTTTTATCGGCATACGCCTGAATACGACCGGTCATATCCTGGAGCAGTATAAAGGGGCCACGCTTGGCCATCACCCGCCCGGCAACGCTAACCTGGTTGTCTTGCTCAACCAGTGTTTCTTTGTCCAGCTCAGCGTATTTGTCTTGCAGTTCTTGTGCGTAATTCTCGCGACGAAAACTGTTAGGAAAGCCGTTAGCGCGACATTGTTCGCGAATAGCGCTGAGTTTAGCGCGACGCTCGGCAATCAATTTGTTTTCGTCGAGTTGTTGTTCGCTCATAGTTTATTCACTTAATTTTTGAGTTACTACAGGCCCGATTTCAGGCTGGCTTCTATAAATTTATCTAAATCGCCGTCTAAAACGGCCTGGGTATTACGGTTTTCTACGCCAGTGCGTAAATCTTTAATCCGCGAGTCATCCAACACGTAAGAGCGGATCTGACTGCCCCAGCCGATATCAGACTTGTTGTCTTCCAACGCTTGCTTTTCGGCATTTTGTTTTTGTAATTCAAATTCAAACAACTTCGCTTTTAACTGCTTCATTGCCTGATCTTTGTTTTTATGTTGCGAACGGTCGTTCTGGCACTGCACCACAATGTTGGTCGGTAAATGGGTAATTCGCACTGCCGAGTCTGTCCGGTTAACATGCTGACCACCCGCACCTGATGCCCGGTAGGTATCAATGCGTAAATCCGACGGATTAATATCGATTTCGATGTCGTCGTCTATTTCAGGGTAGGCAAACGCCGACGCAAAAGAAGTATGTCGGCGATTCCCTGAGTCAAACGGCGATTTACGTACCAGTCGGTGAACACCGGTTTCGGTGCGCAGCCAGCCAAACGCATATTCGCCACTAAACCGAATCGTTGCGCTCTTAATCCCCGCTACATCCCCGTCTGATACCTCGATGAGCTCGGTTTTAAAGCCGTGCAGTTCACCCCAGCGCAAGTACATACGCAGCAGCATATTGGCCCAGTCCTGGGCTTCGGTTCCGCCAGAGCCTGACTGGATATCCAAATAGCAGTCATTGGCATCGTTGGCACCGGAGAACATACGGCGAAACTCGAGCTTCTCAAGCTGCGAAATCAGCTCATTTAGTTCTTTTCGGGTTTCGTCAAAGGTTTCTTCATCTTCAGCCTCAACGGCTAATTCTAATAGCCCTTCAACGTCATCAGCACCCTGCTCAAGGTTAACGATGGTTTCAACCACCTGCTCCAAGGCAACCTTTTCTTTGCCTAACGCTTGCGCCTTCTCCGGATCATTCCACACGTCGGGGCTTTCAAGCTCGCGGTTAACTTCTTCTAATCGCTCTGACTTTGCATCAAAGTCAAAGATACCCCCGAAGCGCCGCAGTGCGCTCACGAATATCCTGAATGCCATTTTGAACAGGGTTTACTTCAAACATACCAACCTTTTAATTTGTTTGTTTTTTCGGATGCGCGATAGTACCGAATTTCGGCTGCTTTTAACAGCCGTTTTCGGTACTGTGACTGGTTAAGGACGCTTACCCGGCGTTGAGTTTCTGCGCCATGCTGACCAGCTGTTTGGTCAGGTTGGTAAGTTGCTTGCGGGCCGTCTCATCGGTCAGTTTGCCGTTGTCATCGAACTTGTCAGCGGCATTGGCCACCGATACCTGCAAGGGGATTACCACACTCATGATGTTCTGCAAAAGCATGCGCAGCACTGCCAGTACACGCATACCGCCAAGGCCGCCGGGCGACGCCGCCATCAAGCCAATCACTTTATCCTTGTAGGCCGCCAGCATGGGCTCATCATCGCTGGTCTTACGCGACGCCCAGTCGATGGCATTTTTTAATAGTGCCGGATAACTGCTGTTATACTCCGGGCTGGCAATTAAAAACGCATCATGATCAATGAGTAATTGTTTAAAGGCCTGGGCGCGTTCGGGCATGCCATATTCACTTTCTTCGTCTTCATTAAAAATGGGCATCGCATAATCAGCCAGGCTGATTACCGTAACCTCTGCACCGGCCGCTTTTGCCGCTTCTGCGGCATTTTCGACTAACGCCTGATTATATGAGCCATTACGTGTGCTACCTGAAAAAGCGAGTACTTTTACCATGGTTCCATTCCTTTTTGTATGAGTCTGATGATTATACGCACAGACCACTCAAACCGTGCACTTACATTTTATCCAGCGTTTCAATACCTAATAATTCAAGACCCAGCTTCAGCTCTCTGGCAACCAGTGCGGCTAATGCCAGGCGACTGGCACGGGTGGCTGCCGGCACGTCACTTTTTAATATCGGGCACGCTTCATAAAAACTCATAAAGTGACTCGCCAGATCGTACAGATAGCTACATAACACATGCGGCGTTGCATCACGGGCCACCACATTTAACTGCTCTTCTAACTGCAGTAACTGTACAGCCAGCGCATGTTCCTGCTCGTGTTCGATACTGATGTTAGCCTGCAGCGCCGTCGGCGCGACTTCGGCCTTCCGAAACAAGCTTTGGATGCGGGTGTACGCATATTGCAGGTAAGGCGCGGTATTGCCCTCAAAACTTAACATGGTGTCCCAGTTAAACACATAGTCGGTAGTGCGGTTCTTACTTAAGTCGGCATACTTTACTGCGCCAATGCCCACCTTGCGGGCAACCTCTTTCAGCTCGTCGGCGTCTAAACCGGTGTCTCTGGCAGCCAGTAACCGGGCCGCGCGCTCTACCGCCTCATCGAGCAACTCTACCAGCTTCACCGTGCCGCCACTGCGGGTCTTAAAGGGTTTGCCGTCGCTGCCTAGCATCATACCAAAAGGGCAATGCTCGTAGGTTTGCTCCGCTTTCATAAAGCCCGCTTTACGGCCAACAATTTCAGTTTGTTTAAAATGCAAGGCCTGGCGGGCGTCGGTTAAAATGAGCGTGCGGTCTGCATTGAGTGTACCGCTGCGGTAACGCATAGCCGCTAAGTCAGTGGTAGCATATAAGTATCCACCTCCTGATTTTTGCACTATGTATACGGCAGGGTTACCTTCTTTGTCGGCCAGTTCGGGAATAAAGGCAACCTGTGCGCCTTGGTCTTCCACCACGATGCCTTTTTCTTTCAGCTCGGCGACAACCGGCGCTAAATCGTTGTTGTAAGCCGACTCACCCATAATGTCGGCGCGGGTGAGGCTGACATTTAATTTTTTGTACACTTCTTCGCTGTGTGAAATAGACACATCAATAAACAAATGCCACAACTCGGCGCACTGCTGATCGCCGCTTTGCAGTCTGACCACATACTCACGGGCCCGATCGGCAAAGCCGTCTTCTTCATCAAAGCGAATTTTCGCTTCGCGGTAAAAGTCTTCTAAGTCAGACAGGGCTGTCTCGGCTACCTGGTTTTTATTAAGCTTGTCGCTTAAATGCGCCAGTAGCATGCCAAACTGGGTACCCCAGTCACCCATGTGATTCTGGCGAATAACCTTGTGGCCCAAAAACTCCAGCAGTTTTACCACGGCGTCGCCAATAATCGTGGTACGCAGGTGGCCAACGTGCATTTCTTTGGCCAGGTTGGGCGAGGAATAATCAACCACCACCGTTTGCGGAGTCTGCTGCGCAACACCTGCGCGCGTATCCTGCAAAGCCTGTTGGCAGGCAGATGCCAGCCATTCATCGGCCAAATGGATGTTAATAAAGCCAGGGCCGGCGATGTCCAGTTTGCTGGCAATATCATCGAGTTTTACATGCTCAAGTACCTGCGCGGCGATGTCACGCGGCTTTTGCTTTAGTTGCTTGGCCAGCGCCATGGCGCCGTTAAACTGATATTCACCAAATTCAGGACGACCACTGCGCGCGATGGGCACCGGTGCATCGGTAATTCCCATGTCGGCCAGAGCCTGCGAGAAACGAGAGATTAATAAGGCGTGAATATTCATAGCTGTGTTTAGTGCTCGCGTGTGGTGTTAAATTCAATATCGGGGTAACGCTCCTGAGCTAACTGGAGGTTTACCATGGTGGGCGCTACGTAGGTGAGATTGTCACCGCCATCGAGTGCCAGGTTCTGCTCTGCTTTGCGGCGAAATTCATCGAGTTTTCGCTCGCTGTCTGAGTACACCCAACGCGCCGTTGCCACGTTAACGTGCTCATACAGGGCATCAACGTTATATTCTGCTTTTAAGCGGGCGACCACCACATCAAACTGCAGCACCCCGACCGCACCAACAATCAGATCGTTGTTCGCCAGTGGCCTGAATACCTGCACGGCGCCCTCTTCTGACAGCTGAATAAGGCCTTTCTGCAGTTGCTTTTGACGCAACGGATCACGCAGTCGAATGCGCTTAAACAGCTCTGGTGCAAAGTTTGGAATACCGGTAAAGCGATAATCATCGCCCGACGAAAAAGTATCGCCAATACGAATAGAACCATGGTTATGCAGGCCGATAATATCGCCCGCGTAGGCTTCTTCGAGTAATGAGCGATCGCCGGCTAAGAATGTCAGCGCATCGGAAATACGCACATCCTTACCAATGCGGGTATGGCGCATTTTCATGCCCTTTTCATACTTGCCCGAAACAATACGACAAAAGGCGATACGGTCACGGTGTTTAGGATCCATGTTGGCCTGGATTTTAAACACAAAGCCACTGAACTTAGCGTCAGTCGAATCGATCTCACCCTTGTCGGTGGCTCGCCCCTGCGGCTGTGGAGCCCAGGCAACCAAACCATCCAGCATGTGATCAACACCAAAGTTACCCAGTGCTGTACCAAAGAATACGGGGGTAATTTCACCGGCTAAAAACAATTCCTGATCAAACTCATTGGAGGCACCCATGACGAGTTCCAGCTCATCACGAAATTCAGCCGCCAGGCCATCACCTACTGCAGCGTCAACCTCAGGATTGTTCAACCCTTTAATGATTCTCACATCCTGAATAGTGTGGCCCTGCCCCGACTGATACAGCATAACCTCGTCGCGATGTATGTGATACACCCCTTTAAACTGCTTACCGCAACCAATTGGCCAGGTGACCGGCGCACAGGCAATATTCAGTTCCGTTTCAACTTCATCAAGCAGCTCCATGGGGTCGCGGATATCGCGGTCGAGCTTGTTCATAAACGTTATGATTGGCGTATCACGTAAGCGCGTGACTTCCATCAGTTTGCGGGTACGATCCTCAACACCTTTTGCGGCGTCGATTACCATCAGGCAGGAGTCTACTGCCGTCAGGGTACGATAAGTATCTTCAGAGAAATCTTCGTGTCCTGGTGTATCGAGCAGGTTGATCAGATGATCCGAATAAGGAAACTGCATCACCGACGTCGTTACCGAGATCCCCCGCTCTTTTTCCATGTCCATCCAATCGGACTTCGCATGCTGCCCTGACTTTTTACCTTTTACGGTGCCGGCAGTTTGCAAAGCGTGTCCGTACAGGAGCACTTTTTCGGTGATTGTGGTTTTACCGGCATCGGGGTGCGAGATAATCGCAAACGTGCGCCGACGCTTAATTTCTTCTAACAGCTGGGTCATTCAATAAACCTGATTTTAATTCGGGAGTGCTGGCACTGGACGTATCGCTGTTCGTAGCGATAGTCTCGCAATGGCCAGGCCTTGTCATGTCGCGGGATTATACGGACTTTTACATTTTATTGGTAGTCAAGCTACATGAGAATCAAATAGCCCGACAACGCTGGCATGCAGGCGAAGCAGTGTGGTAAGCGCGTCGGCTGAAAAACCATTGCAAACTATTGCAAACTGTCGCCCATAATACGCTGTTAAAGCTGCAAAGACATCATTAATGCGTCTTCCCTGCCCCCGGCAATGGGATAGTAATTTTTGCGCCGCTCAAGCAGGGCAAAACCGGCCTTTGTATACACATGAATAGCAGCCTGATTAGACTCGCGAACTTCTAAAAAACAAACCCTGTGCTGCTGATGACGACAATGACAGAGCACATGCTGCAATAGCTGTTTACCCACGCCCTGGCCCTGATATTCAGGTGCTATGGCAATATCCATTACTGTTACTTCATCGAGTACAATCAGCAAAATGGCATAGCCTAATATGACATCATCACTTATTACCAGCCAGCATTCATATGGCGAAGTTGTACAATCAGTAAAAGTTGATTTGCTCCACGGTACCACTTGTACAGCGCAGTGAATAGGATAACAAACCGCCAGTGACTCAGGACTGGCCAGTTCAAACTTCAGCGGCGTGGAGGCTACCTTTGTTGACACAATGCCTTCCACAGCTGTTTTTTATGCTCGGCAGACAGTTTATCCGGTGTTGCAGGTAAGCGGATGTGCGTTGCATTAACGCTTACATCCCCGCCAATCATAACCGGTAAGGATACGTTTGCAGCCGTTAGCTGCAGGGCCTGCAATACATCATCGGCAAACGCCGGATACTGTTGTGCTGATAAGGGTTGCAAGTCAGGTTGGGCGTCAGCCTTGTCAGGCGGTGCCGGTTTAGCTGACATATTGTCTTTAATTTTTTGCAAATGGCTGCGCGCATCAGATTGCGATGCTTTGGCTGGGGCTTGCACAGGTGATGACGATGCAGCATCCGGGCGCTGTCGTTGCCCCTTGGTGGCTGTGCTGACCGCGGCTTTATCCTGCGGTTGCCACACCGGAATGTGCATTTCCTGCAATGCTGCAATTTGATAATCGGATAATTCTGCTGTCATGAATTAATTGGTCCTGCGCAGTTTTAGGGAGTTCGCCCTGCACCGCAGTTTATCAAACGAAAGGGGAAAATGGCAGGCAGAGGTGTCTACTTTCACTTTACAGATAGCGGCCCCCGCCAGTCCAAAACCTGAGTCGGACCCAAGATTAACATAAACTAAATAAAGGCCCCGATCATTCTCTTATTGCGGCCGGTGCTTATTAAGTTCTTGTAGCATTGGCTGCAACTGAGATTCATACTTTTTCCACCGTTCAATGGATTTTGTATAAACAGGCTGCCTCACTTGTACTGAGCTGGCAGTGCTAACCGGCGTTGATTGCTGGTGAAATTGCAAACAACTGTCTTCCCAATCTAATCCCAGGTAGGTAATAATTTTACGTGCATTGGGCTCAAAATTCATTGCAAGTTCTTCGTAATGAACTTCCAGATATTGTTCACCAAAGCGCGTACGCCAGGTTTCCATCATATGGAGGTACCTGGCGTGATGCCTGGCCATCTCCAGTTGATCATACGAATAGGGATAGGCATGGGTAAACAGCTGTTTAAATCCAGATAAACAGGTGTCCATTGGATCTCTGCGCAGATGAACAATTTTTGCCTTCGGTAGCGCTTTGAGAATAAGTGGCAGGAAAAGAAAGTTACTGGGCAGTTTATCAACAAAATGTGGCGTATTCCCCCTCACCTTTTTGACACTATTCATATACGCTTCGCCTAACAGACGGGGGGCGCATTTAGTTGCTCGGATTGCTAACTGTGGCGAGAGCTCAGCTTCACCAACGGTGTCAGAAAGCTGACTGATACAGTAAATTAAGTTCTTTAATTCACCTGCTGAACTTATCTGTGAATGGGCGCTAATGATGTGTTCTACCAGCGATGTGCCAGAACGCGGCTCGCCAATAACAAAAATTGGCGCCTCGTCCTCGTGACCATCGGCCCCATTTTGCAACCACTCTTCGGTGCAGGTAGCCATCAAATGTTCGTACATTTGCTGTTCTAAAGCTTCATCGTATTGGATAGATGCCCGCTTTGCAGCGGCACCTGCTGAAAATGACTGAAACGCTTCACTCCATTGCTCTAAGTCCTCATGCTCTTTACCACAAGCATAATGGAAATGCGCCAGATCGCCCGGTCCGAAGCGGAAAGACTGCATTACCGATTTCATTTGCGTGATGTGTTTCTGATCCTGCGCTTTTTTGAGACCTGAAAGCAACCAGTGTGCAGTTGCAAAGGCCGGTTGCAGTTTCACAATAGATGATAAAATTGTTTCAGCTTCGTCTATTTTTCCAAGGTACATAAGACACGTGGCCTGATTAAGTAAAAACCCAATATTGTTTGGCTGCTGCTGTGTCGCTTTTTGATACCATTTAAGTGCGTCTTCATAGCGAGTCAGTGCGGAATTTACTAATCCCACCATTTGTTTTAGATTCGGACTGCCATCATCATATTTAATCGCCTTGTTAAGGGCGTCTTCCGCCGCCGAAAACTCGCCAAAAGCGGCTTTCAACTCGGCAATATGTGCCCAACAAGCGCAATTTTTTGGGTCATACCTGAGCACATTGCAAAACGCATTGAGGGCCTCTTTGCGATTATTTAACGCATTTTCAACCAATCCTGATAAGAAGTTCGCCTGCGTCGAATCGGCATTAATCGACAGTGCTTGGTCTACAGCCTGTTTTGCACTTTGAAATTGCCCAGTGTTAAGCGAGTGAAGTCCTTGTTGTAACAGGCGCTGAAATTGCTGCAGTGTTGCTATGTCATTGCTTTTATTCAAGCGTATGTCCTTTTGCGTATGCTAATTAGTAGTGAGCTTACTATTCGTGAACTGATAATTACAGAGGATTTGTCTCAACGAGTATTAAAAGCGAAAACCGGCATACGTAACAATGATACGGCTGGTGCAGAGAGCAAAAGGCTAAGCAGAAAGCCCGGATTTCAGTCCTGAATTCACAGTTTAAAACAGCACGTTCAGACGCAGATCCGCAGCAAACAAAAAATAAACAGAGGCTACCCTGGTCGTTTGACATTTAACGCTGGGATAGTGGGCGCTAAGATTGCGCGCGGATTGTTTACAGAGAGGTTTTACCATTTTGACGCGCTAGCCACAAGAAGTGGCAGGGGTGGAGGGACTCGAACCCCCAACCATCGGTTTTGGAGACCGCTGTTCTACCAATTCGAACTACACCCCTAACGCGCTGTGAATTATACGTAAGCGCGATCAAAGGTAAAGTATTTTTAGCTTAAATCGGTAAAATCCTGCTCAAGCGCGCAAATAATAAACGTTTTGTTTTGTGCCTCAGTATTGTTTAGCACTGGCGCTCGGCCGCAGCCTGCCAAAGTCGGTTGGTAAAATCCACAACCGGTATAAAGTCCTGTAATTTACCGTACACCAGTGAGCGCTCAAGGCCCATTCTGGTAGCATAGTCATCGCTTAACGCCCGACACTGTGTTTCATTTAGCTCATTGATCAGCGCACAGGCAGCCAGGTCAAAATAGCGGTTGCCGGTGGCGGCATATTCCCAGTCAATCACGATATCGCGGTTGTCTCCCACCAAATGGGTAAATGATAAGTCATTGTGGCACAGGCAAAAGTCGTAATAATGACTGGATTGTCCGATCACCGCCGCAAGCTTGTCCCGCTGTGGAATAAATTGCCTGGCTTGTTTGCTGGGCAACTGCTCTAAGTAATGCTGCCAGCACGGTAACAATGCCAGCGTTGGTGCCTGAAGGTCGAGGTTATGGATCTTCGCCAGGGCTTGCGCCAGACGGTCCGTCTCAATGCCGCCGGACGATGGCGTATCTACCCATTGTTCAACCCAAACGCGATGCTGCAAGTTAACATCAACCACCGTTGGCGCAACCTGCAAGTTGGCTAATTGCTGCTGCAACTGCTCTATTTTACGATAATCGACCGCGCTGAACCCCGCCGGCCCGAGTATTTTAACTGCCCAGGAGATGCCCTCTCCCCTGACATGATAGACCTGGTTGGCCATGCCCTTGCGCACGGGCTCAAGGGTGATGTTTTGAGCATCGGTAAGCAGCGGTGCCAGTAATTGTTTCAGCTGTTGCTCTGGTAACACTTTGACCATTGCACTCTCCACTGGCTATACCCATAAATCGAAAACCCGACGTACCCGAGGAACAGGCATGCCGATAATACCAGCCCACTTTGCCAGTAAAGAAAGACTGCCGCACTGTTAATCACGAACCAGTAAATCCAGTTCTGCAATATTTTGTGCGCCACCATAAAGGTGGTTGCCACACTAAAAACGTTAATGGCCGCATCCAGCCACAAATACTCACCGCTAAATTGTGTACCGGCTAATTTACCGAGCAGTATGGCCACCACGGTTAACGCAGCAACCATCAACAGATGCCAGCGCAGCGGCTTTGACTGCACCTGCCGTGTCTCGCCCGGTTGATGATGCCACTGCCAGTAACCGTAAACCGCCATGATCATATAAAAAATATTCAGCGCCGACTGAAATGGCAGTGTGACCTGCCAAAACAACCAGGTATAAATAGCGGTGCTGATAAACGCCGCCATCCAACACCAGGCACTTTGCCGTGCCGCAAGCAGCACATAGGCGATGGCGAGCAGTACTGCCAGCCATTCAGCTAACGAGGTGCCAGCGACCTGCCCGGCAAATTGAGTCACCGCCTGCTCAGTCATCGTTTACCTGTCTGCTTTGCATGGCATCGTAGTTAAGAAACTTCGCCACAAACACAGCCTGACCGACTTCTTCATGAGTACGCTGCATTTCTGCGCCGAGAATTTGCATCACCTCACTGTAATCGCCGTGCACCTGGGTACTGGTTGAACAGGTTGTGACGGTTAACCTTGGGTAATTATTCAGCCGCTCAATAAAGGCTTTGATAGGCGGAATAAACTCATTCACAAGTGGATACAACGACAGTTCAACCATGACTTGCATCATATTCTCCTAAAAGTGGTAACGTACGGTTACACCGGTTTGACGGCCATCACCAAGCTGATAATAGGGTTCGTCAAACTCATAAAAATCGCGCGGATCGTTACTAAAGCCACCAAAGCCACGGGTATAATGAGTGCGATCAAAGGCATTATTTACCCACAACGTGGCTTCCCAGTCCTGCTGTTGCCAGCTCAGCTGAGTGTGTACCAGTACGCGCGACGGTGCCGTTACATCGTGACCATCAGAAAAGCGGTAACTGTCGACATAGTCCACTTCAATATTCCAACGCAAGGTGTCGGTAATATCAAACCGGCTAAGCATATTCGCCGTGTATTTCGGGGCCTGCGCCTGTTGCTGCTCAGTCACCTCGGTACCATCGGCCTGCACATACCCCTCAAAATACGCATCCAGATAGCCGGCGGACATATCCAGCGACCAATTATCTGCCAACTGCACGCTCACTTCGGCTTCAACACCCTGATTGGTGCCAAGATCAGCATTGGCAATGATATCGATAAACTCGGCTGAGCCATCCTCTCGATATTGCAGTTCGTAATCACTCACCTGGGTGTCCTGGCGTTTCATGACGAAGGCAGCAAGCCGCGCTGTCACATTGGGGGCAAAGCGACCTTTTACGCCTAATTCGTAATTCCAGTTATATTCTTCATCGTAAAAACGATTGGCTTCGGTGACGTTTTGGTCAGGGTTGATCCCGGCGCCTTTAAAACCACGGGAGATACTGCCGTAAAGCACCTGTTCGCCCAGTTGATAACTCAGCGCAAACTTGCCACCCAGCATGGTCGAGTCGTTGTCCCGACTAAGGCCGGCATTATCAGCATAGGAAAAGTCGTAATTTTCCAGTCGCAACGACAAGGTCGCAGTGAGCTTATCGCTGAGTTCACTGTCGAGTTCGCCATACAGGGCTTTTGTTATAGGTTGGAAGCGGCTGATAAAGTCGCCGTCGTTGTAAGTGTATTCCCGCAGTAAGTCTTCCTGGTTGTTTTTAATGCGCGCGCCAATCACCCACGACGTGGTGTCGTCGAACAATCTCAGGCTGTCATCACTTACAAACCGGACTTCAACGGTATTGGTATCAACATCACGATAATAATAGTCAGTGGAGGTATAACCCCACGGGTGGAAACCGGTGTAAGTCCAGTCTTCATCAAACCCGTAATCGATGTTGTTGCTGGCATGGGTAAAAATAAAATGCATGTCACCGCTGGCCAGTTGTGTGAGCACGTTTGCACTGAGCGCATGTGTTTGCTGGCGATCAAAGCCCGGCTCATCAGACAGGGTTTCCCGGGTGTTATCCAGTGAAAACGCATCGAAACCGTTGTCGATATCATACCAGCGGTAGTTTAACGTGAGCGTCACGTCATCACCGTACTGATATTTAGCAGCCAGTTTAACCGCCGACTCGTCGATATTATTGGTATTGTCCCGGTTTAAGTAGGTATTGCGCACGAAGCCGTCACTGCGGTTGTGCAACAATGCTCCACGAAGATGGAGATTGTCGGATACCGCAACACTTTTACCTAACTCCAGGCGGTGACTATTTTGCGTGGCTTTGCTAAACAAACCGTAGTCGGCTTGTTCGGCATCGGCCGCGGTAGACTTAATTAATACCGCTCCGGCCAGGGCTCCGGTGCCAAATACGGTAGCCTGAGGACCTCTGAATACTTCGACCTGTTGGGTATCAAACAATACCGCGGCAGCACCTAACCCGGTAAAGTCAAAATCGTCAACCATAATGCTGACCGAAGGATTTATCGGCTCGGCAAACTGGCTGCGTTCGCCAATACCACGAATCTGAATAAAGCGCCCGCGGGATGCACCGCTGGAAAAATTAACATTAGGCGCAACGCGCAGTAACGAATCTATGTGAACGGCCTGACGGTTTTGAATACGGGCATTATCAATCACCGACGCACTGGCGCTGAGCTGGTCAAGTGTACGCTGGTAAAAATCACCATAAACAGTGACTTTTTCGATGTTCTCGTCGGCACTGTCGTTTTGCTGAGCGGCAAGATTTACCGATACGCTAAGTAACGAGAGCGACAATAATGTTGTGTGTAATTTCATACTGGATCTCTTGTGCAATGATGTCCAAAAGATCCGGCTTTTAACGGCAGGTGATAAGTTCTGATGATAACCATCCCTACGCCGGTATTATCCGGATCAGGTTTAAGGGTTCCCACATGTTGGATCTCAGCCGCTGACGGCACCCCTTGGTAAACGCATATAGAATGCGAGGTGGAGTCTACCAAGACTTATCTGAATTGCAACAGCAATAACCTGCAGAGA
Source organism: Alteromonas gilva (assembly GCF_028595265.1). Classification (NCBI taxonomy): domain Bacteria; kingdom Pseudomonadati; phylum Pseudomonadota; class Gammaproteobacteria; order Alteromonadales; family Alteromonadaceae; genus Alteromonas; species Alteromonas gilva. Next base: position 2,911,854 of record NZ_JAQQXP010000001.1, read on the forward strand.
ATTTACTGAACAGAAATAAAAATGCCCACCAGGATGCGGTGGGCACTGCTTTTGCGCTCCCGGATTAAGAGCGGTTTACCGACCGGTGGTGACGACACCAGTCTTCATGGCAATGGTAGGATACAACTAACGTTACAGCGGTTGAAGCGTCAGTTCCAGCCAGTGCCATAGCTGTTAACGACAGTTAATGTAACGCTGTGCAGCTATCACTGCTAGGACACATTTGGTAAAACTATAGGACAATTTTGTATCCCAAGGCTTAACAGTTGGGGAAATTTAAGTATGATGGCTATGAAACGGGACTTGGATATAAACACTCAGTTATGTCAGTAACTTACACTGGAACGTTCTGGTCGGGAGTAAGCCGTGCACTGCTCTCATTGCGTCGCGATAAACATTTACCTACGCCAGCAGAGCAGGAAACGCTTAAGGCACTGAGCGACATAGAATCCAGTAACTACCCCATTGAACAGCTCAACGACCTGCTCAGCAAACTGTTTTTGTGCGAGGTACCCGAGCACATAGGCCAGTCAATTCTCGGCTATTTTGATTTTACCCGAATGGGCACGATTCACTGCTATGTATCGATGGCCAGGGATATCAGTGCCGCACTGGATGGACTAACTCAGTTTAACAGCCCCTTATTTGACGCCTCAGAGACCTTTACCGTCGAACAAAGTGATACGGCAGTCAAACTCATTATTACTGCTCACTACCTGGCAGAAATGGAGCCACCAATTGTGGCTTTTCTGCTGGCGTTATTCAGGCACATTGCCGGGCGCGAATTCGATTTTATCGCCATTGAAACCAAATATGCGCATCACTGGTGGCCTCTTGCACCGGTTAGCAAAGCAACACTGACTCACCATTCGCGTGCCCTGGTTGTTACCTTCGCGCCGCAATGGCTTAACCGTCCCTCATACTTTTATAGCCCTAAATTACAGAGTATCCTGGTAAAAAACCTGCAGCATCATTCACCATCCAATTTTAAACATGAACTGCTGCAAGTGTTTCGACAGTTTCCAGCGCCGGCTAAAATTCGTGCCGAAGCGGTGGCCGATGCCATGGGGTTAACTGAATCGGTATTTCGGCGCAAGCTGCGTGACGAAAAGCTCTCATTCAGCGCTTTGTTAAAATCGCATATTCATGAACAGAGTGTCAGCCAGCTACTGCGTGGCACCAGGATTGACCACTTATCTGAGCAACTGGGCTTTTCAGACCGCCGTTCCTTTGATCGGAGCTTTAAAGAATTTACTGGCGTGAGCCCTGCCCAACTGCGACAAATCGGCAGCCGTCTGCGCTTTCAGCGGGGTAATCAGGCATTAACTGAGATTACCGAGAACCTGCCACCTCTGCCCGAAACCATAACAGAGATCATCAATTTGTCGGAGCAACAGCTCGGGGTCGACAAACTGGTAACACTTATCTCCGCTGATCCGGTTTTTCGTGCCCACGTTATGGGGAAAGCCAGCCGCGCATTATATGGCAATATTCCGGGCTCGCTGGAACAGGCCATCGGTCGTAATCTTGGGGTCAGTAACGTGAAATACCTGGCGGTATTATTTGCTGCCCAACAGTATCTCACTGTGCAAAGCGTTCATCCGAACGTGCCGGGCATGATTGATGCCATGTTATTGAGTCACGCACTATTTGAGCGCACTTTTGCAAGCGAATACAGTGCAGAAGACAACGCCCTGATTGCGCAGCTTCTATTGTTCGGACCGCTGGCATTGTTACTCATTTTTCACACCGAGCATCTCGACGCTAAAGATTTTTTAGCCGCCTGGCAGCAAAGTGGGTCTTTTAACGACTTTATCCATTGTCTTACCAACGAATACAATCTTTGCCTTTATGGCGCATCCACCCTGATGCTGATCAGGTGGGGCTTTACCTCCAATGTCAACCAGTCGCTCTGGCGGCTTTGCCAGGACCGGGATTCAAAAGTCAGCCAACGCATTAAATTCTGCCACAGCCTGGCGTTTGATAAACTTTGCTTTAATCAAAATACCGGAACACTGCAAACAGACGAATCGCTGTTTAGTGCGCAACAAGCCACAACGGCTGAGGATTTATTGAACAACTGGTAATTCGGGCATTTACTTATCTGACGCGTCCATTGATTCATTGTACTTTCTTTTCAGGTACTTATCGCTGGCGCTTAATTCTCTTTGAAATCATAAAAACGACAATCGGCACGGAGAGCCAAAGCATTACTAATGCTTAACTGACTGATTATACTGAAGACCCCAACCAGCACCGACAATTAACGAATCCAAGTTGATTTTCATCCTGAGAATATTTTCTTAAACGCACGCAATCCCTCAGCTGTACTTCAGCAAACACTACGAATACTGACTCCACCCTATTACTGTTACTCCGTATTGTTAAGCGGTCTGAGTTTCGCAAAGATATGACTATCAAAGTACTGACCATTTTTAAAGATAGCTTTTTGCAGTACCGCTTCCTGTGTAAAGCCGGATTTTAAAAGTAACCGCATTGACGCAATATTGCCCGAAAATACCGTTGCAAATAAACGCACTATGTCTGTGCCTGAAAACACCACATCGGTGATTTGCTGAATGGCAGACCCTGCAATGCCCTTGCGCCAATACTCTCGTGCTATCCAGGACCCGATTTCACCTGATTTCTGATATTCATAATCTCCACGTGTTACACCAATGCACCCGACGAGCTGGCCATCAACGGAAATCGCTTTGGTTAAGTCACCACGGCTTCCCTCCTCTACCCACCAAAGCGCATCTTCTGTGGTATAGGGAAAAGGAATTTTGGGCGACAGAAACTGGGTAACGGCCGCGTCGTTAAGAATGGTAACCAGATTACCCATATCATTTTGGGTAAAGTCCCGAAGAGCAATCATTGAAGTCCCTTGATTATCATTAGATTTTATCTATGTTGCTGTTGTATTTTTTGCAGGTCTGCTTGGTTAAGCTTATCGCCCAAGCACTTATATGCCGTTTTCAGCAAACGCCTGGGCGGTCTGCTCTGCCAACGACTCCAGGGTTTTGCCATGGGCGACGGGCAGACGACTGGAGGGATCAAGTTTCACAAAAACAATATCGTCGGCTAAACAAATCGATTTTTTGGTGGCTTTATTACGTACCAGACAGCTGACTGTTATGGAGGTTTTACCTACCGCTTTGGTGGCTAGTCCAAACTCCACAATATCGCCCTGCATCGCCGGCGACTCAAAGGTAATTGCGCCAATATGTTTGGTTACCAGACAATTGGTTTCCAACTGACATATTGCATAGATTGCGGCTTCTTCGTCTATCCATTGCAGCAAACGCCCGCCAAATAAAGAGTGGGCGTAGTTTAAATCGTTCGGCATAACCAGTCGGCGGGTCAAAAATCTCATTGCACTCATGTGTTCCAGGGTTAACTTATTGACAGGATGCTATTTTAAGAGAATTTTAATTGTGATGCGCCATTGATTACGACATTTTTGCTAATCATTGGTACCCAACGACAAATTCGTTACACTAAGGTCATATTTTCCGGGTCACTGGTATCGTGAACAACTTCCAAGAAAAATTAAAGGGCTGGCTGTGGCAGCGCCAACAAGACCAATCCCATCGCCAATTATTAGTGGTTTCTGGCAGTCAGACCTTCTGTCGCAGTGTGTTAAGCACGCTGACCGAAGAATACCCAAAAAGCGCAACAACGTTGCTTGGCCGTTCATTATACTCTTTTAGTAAAGCACAGGAGCTCAAGCGCTACCGCCATTTGCTGGGCAGTGAATGTCAACTCGCCATATATGATGCCTTTGATGCGTTGCGCCCCAATGCGGTATTAGCCCTGGCCGGCACGGTTGCTCGTGGTGGCTTAATGGTTATATGCTGCCCGCCGTTGACACAATGGGCCGGGTATCAGGAGCAAACCTCAGGGCATTATCTCAGTTACGGCGAAACCTGCCTGACCAGCCCCCTCCGCCAATACCTCGCGGCTGAATTTAAACACGGCAAAAGTGTTGCGCTTTACAGCGAAGACGGTGAGCTATCGTTGCCCCTTGGGACGTTTGCCTGTGCCCCGGCAGGCGTTCGCCCACCGGCGCCCTTTGCGACCGAAGATCAGCATAGGATCTTTAGTCAAATAGCCGCCAGACTGAACGGCCTGAGGTGTGCACTTATTACCGCGCATAGAGGACGAGGCAAATCTACCCTGATGGGTATGGTGGCCGGCCAATCACTGTTAAACAACACGCCGGTAATCGTTACCAGTCGCCATGAATCAGCAGCCGAAATGGTGTTTAAGGGGCTGGCACTCACCTGCCCTGATATTGTACAAATCGCCCCACAGCAATACAGTTATAACGGCGTACTGTGCAGTTGGCTGCCACTTGATCACCCTTCCCTGAATAATCCGGATAACCATCTGGTTATCATCGATGAAGCTGCAGCAACACCTATACCGCAGTTAAAACAGCTCTGCAGTGCTGCTTCAAGGGTTCTGCTGAGCACTACAATGATAGGTTATGAGGGCTCAGGCCGGGGCTTTATTACTCGTTTTATCCCATGGCTGACTAATCAATACGACGCCCTGGCCCATTACAGCTTACAAACTCCGGTACGCTGGTTTGCCGGCGATCCGCTGGAACACTTTTGGCACAGCGCTTTTGGTCTCAATACCGCCGAAGGGCCGCTAGCGCAGATAAACCAACCGAACTCTCCCCTGGCACATAACCGGGTCAGGATTAACACAGTTGACCGTTCCTCACTTGTCGTCGAGCACAAAGAGCAAATATTAGGCTTATTAATGCAAGCCCATTACCAGACCACAGCCGATGAACTGGTGAGATTAACCGATAGCCCCAACCAGCATACGCTCACAGCCACGAGCAGAGGTACAGTCATCGGCGTGCTGCATTATCAGTTAGAAGGCAGCCACTATCTTAAGCCGGTTGCTGACGCTGTTGCTTCAGGAACCCGGCGCGTTAACGGGCATCTTTCGGCACAAGCCTTGGCCCTGCTTGTTGCGGATCCACAGTTTGCTACATTCAGTTACTGGCGCATTAACCGCATTGCGGTGCTTCCCTCATACCGGCGCAAAGGCGTGGGCAGGAAGCTCGTTGAAGCACTTAAGGCGATGGCGAAAGCAGCCAACATAGATGGCATCACTACGTCATTTGGCACCACCGATGAACTTGTCTGCTTTTGGCAGCGACAACAGTTTGTAGCAGTAAAACCAGGCTTAAAAAAAGACGCTGCCAGCGGAGAGTACAGTTTACTCATGCTAAGGCCAATTTCCGAAGCCTTGTCTGCGCATAGTGCATTGATTGATTATCGCTACGGACAAGAATTAAAGCTGCACCCTGCCCCAAAATCGTTTGCCCGTTATGTCGTCAAACCCTTAAGCGATAAGGCCATTACCGATGCTTGTAATCACAGGATCCTTACCGCACTGGTAGACAAACACAGAAGCATTCAGCACAGTAATGCGGCCGTAGCCTGGCTACTCACGCAAATTGAGTCAGAATCGATACCACCGGGTTTACAGGTGAGTTACGAGGTACTTAGCCACTATATTGCAATGCTTAACACGCCCAAAATGTTCATCCAACGCTATACACTTAACGGTAAACGCGCGGCAGAAGACTACGTCGTAGAACATCTCACGCGCCTCTATCAGCACACGGATTAACGTCCTGCGTTGCTGCGCGCCTTGGCAGTTATAAGCCTGTATCACGGACATTTAATATCTGAAGATTATTCAGGTTGCCTAAAAAACCCGTTATTGCAGTGGTCTTACCAAACCGGTTAGCTGATTTTAAACAGATTGGAGACAGTGTTTTAAAAGGCATTAAAAAAGCGCCGCAAGGCGCTTTTTAAGTGGTTAAATTGATACCAGAAATACTAGATATTAATACCACGGTTTTTAGCTTTTTGCTTGATGTAAGGTTCCCACGCATTTGCGTTACGACGCAAGCTTCGGTCCTTTTTAGCTTCCTGAATATGCACATACGCTTGTTTAAAGTCGCCAGCATAAAAGTTAGCTTCCATCAGGCTGAAGTGAACCTTTGCAGGATCTTCAACGCCACGGTCAAGGGCATTCTTCAACGCTGTAATCGCACCTTTGTAGTCTTCTGCTGTTAACAACAGAACACCTTGCTTGCGATAGTACTCAGGGTCAGATGAGAGTTTAGCAGCTTGCTCGTAATACTTGGCAGCTTTCTCATACTCCAGAGCCTGGTGATAACTGTTCGCAACCGATGCTAAATTATCGGCATTACGCTCGATTCTGCCATTCTCGATATTCTCAGCCAAAAACTCGGCTGACTTGAATGGCATATCGTTTGTCGCGTACAGCTGTGACAGCATTTTCAGCAGGTTTTGCTTTTCTATAAAGCCTGCATTGTAAGCAATTTCCAGTGTGGAGAGCGACTTTTTAAAATCCTCTACCATCAGATAAAATTGCCCTAACTGTGTCCACCATTTACCTTCATCAGGGAACGTATTAACAATGTCTTCTGCAACCGAAATAGTTTCAGAATACATTTTACGTTCGTAAAATGAAGATAGCTTCATAACATAAGCGTTGATGTTGGGCTTTTCATAAAGCTCAATCGCCTTGTCTGCCGGCGCAATGACCGAGTCATAATCCTTCAGTTCATAGAACGCATTTGCCATGCGCAAATATACTTCAGGTTCTTCTTTACAGGTGAAATCTAACCAAGACTGATAATATTCAACAGCTTGCTTATATTCCTGCTCCTGTAAACTCAGGTCGGCGACCAGCTTCAGCGTTTGCGCATGCTCAAGGTCGTTCAGTACCTTGGGTTTAACTGATGACACCAAAAGGCTAAGTGCTTCACCACCTTTACCTTCCTTGGTTGCCAACATGTTACCCAGCAAGCGGTTTACATAAGCTTTATCGAAGTCTTCATCTGCATCGATATCCCGTAGCATCTGAATAGCTTCATCAAGCAAATCTTCGCCGTAAGCCTCGTATGCACTTTGTACTTTCTTGCCCACACGCTGACCAACCAGGTTGGTATTGCCCTTTTCATATCCAGGACAAACAACCGGGCCAACTGGCTTAGGTTCTTTTCCACCTTGCTGCGCGAACGCAGGGGCGGCAACCGCAGAGCTTAAAGTCAATGCTGCAACTACTAATGACTTTTTAAACATTTTGGATTTCAACATAATTATTGCTCCAGTTTAAAGTCTAGTTGAACAAACATATTAAACTGCTTCACTGGCTTACCGTCAACGATCTTAGGCTTGTACTTCCACTTAGCCAACGCTCGGCGAGCTTCACGATCAAAGATACGTTTCGGATCTGCGTCGATAACATCAATATCATCAACCGAACCGTCTTCCATGATCGTAAACTGCAGTTTTACCCAACCTTCTTTACCATCACGGGCAGCCTGTGGTGGATACTTCGGGTTAATACGAACAATCGGGGTTGCTTCACCATCAGATTGCATTGCACCAACTCCACCGATGTTGACCCCTACACCACCGGTATCAACACCTGGGATATCCAGGCTGAAACCATCAGTATCAGGCTCTGCATCTTCCGGCTCAACAGGCTCCATTTTAGGCGGCTGTTGTGGCGGAGGCGGCGGTGGTGGTGGAACACGAGTCCGCGTTTGAACATCCTCTTCTGGTGGCTGCATAACCACATCGATTATCGGCGCATCAGGTATTTCATCTACCGGTCGCGCTGAGTTTTCAATAAGCTTCGCCATTACTACGAATAGACCGAAAGCAATAGCGGCGCCTAATAATATAGAAGCGATAAATCGTACCATCTTAGTTCCTCGCTGCTACCGCTATACGGTCAATGCCTGCAGCTTTAACCTGGTCCATGACTTCAACAACCACCCCGTGTTTGGCCTTAACATCAGCCTGAATAAACACATAATCAGTTGGTTGCTCCGTTAGTAATCGCTCTAGATTAGCCCTGACACTGTCTACCGACACCTCACGTTTATCTAACCAAACATCACCATCCTCTGTAACAGCAATGAAAATGTTTGCATTTTTGTGTAGAAACGCTCGGCTCGCATCGGGCTTATTAACATCTATACCGGCTTCTTTTACGAAAACGGTTGTCACGATAAAGAAGATCAGCATGATAAACACGATGTCCAACATGGGCGTCATGTCAATCGCTGCATCTTCCTCTTCGGTTCTGACTTTTCGAGCCATAATCTCTCTCTCTAATGATACGGCAAGCTATCAACTAGCTTTTCCCGCGCTATCTTAACTCTCGCTTCAAGACGAGAACTGATGAACAGTCCAGACAGCGCTGCAACCATACCGGCCATTGTCGGAATTGTCGCCATTGAGATACCGCCAGCCATAAGACGTGCGTTACTCGTACCCTGCGTTGCCATTGTCTCAAACACGCTAATCATCCCTGTAACGGTGCCTAGTAGCCCAATCAATGGACACATCGCAACCAATGTTCGGATAATTAGCATCCTGGCATTCAGATCATCTGAAGCCTGGGAGATCCACGCGTCACGAATTTTATGCGCATACCATGACGTAGTATCTGAACGTGCTTTCCAATCCTGAATAATTTGCTTTTTCATTTTTGGAAACACTGATGTCAAATACCAGTAGCGCTCAATCATTAAAACCCACATGAGAAAGAGCGCGGCAGCAACGAAGTAAAGTACGTCACCGCCGGTAGCGATAAAGTCCCTGACCGATTCCCATAATCCAATCAGGTAAACCATATTATGCTTTCTCCGACTCAGCGTGTTCAGCAATAATGCCCGCAGTTTGCTCATCCAGTACGTGGATGATTTGCTTAGCTTTAGAGGCAACAATGCTGTGCGTCAGGATTAATGGCAGTGCGGCAATAATACCTTGTGCGGTTGTTACCAGTGCCATTGAGATACTTCCAGCCATCATACGAGGGTCACCAGTACCGAACAACGTGATAGTTTGGAAGGTTGCAATCATACCCAGTACTGTACCTAACAGACCCAGTAGCGGAGCGATAGCAGCAAAAATCTTGATTACGTTAACGCCAGAGTCAATGCTAGGTAATTCACGCAGGATAGCTTCATCCAGCTTGAGTTCCATGCTTTCAGCATCAACATTCTTGTTCTCGGTATAAACTTTCAGGATACGACCCAGTGGGTTTTTCTCTGAAGGTGAACCAGGATTTTTAAGTTGCGAACGAATCTTGCCACCAATCAGGCTTAAAGTGATCAGCTTGTAAAGACCGATTAACAGGCCGATAGCCAGCATACCAGTGATTACATAACCTACAACACCACCTGCGTGATAACGCTCAGACATTGTCGCTTTTTGCTTCAACAGACCTAAGATTTGGCCACGTGAAGGGTCAGCATAGAAAGGGTGAAAGCCAGAGGTTTCACTGCGTAAGTTTTCTGCAGCTGATACCAAATAGCCATCAGGCTGACGACCAAGAGGCTGAACGATTTCGTTTTCTTCGTCGTAAGTCAGGTAACCTTCGTCACCAATCAGGTTGAATGTACCAACACGCAGAACTTCCTGAGACGTTGTACCGCCATCCAGATTAACTACTTCAGTGTTAAACTTAACAACCTGACCTTGTTCGGTCATTTCGGTTTGCAACGCAACCCACAGTTGTTTTAGTTCACTGATGTTTGGCAGCCCTTTAGACTCTTCAGACATACGCGCCAGGAACTCATCACGACCAGGGTACTGAGCACTAACAATTGACGTAGCAACACGGCCATACGCTTCAGAAGAAGCCTGACGTACCACACCAAACATTTCACCCAGAGTACCGGTAGCCTGATCAAGCTCAGCCGCTTTTTCGTTCAACGTTACTTCGTTGTCAGAAAATTGCTTCTGCAGGCGGTCACCACGTGCTTCTTCAGCTTGCAGTTCTGCTTGCGCTTTGCGTAAAAGGGCTTGCTTATCAGCACGTGCAGACTGGAATTCAGCCTCGCGCTGGGCGTTAATTTTCGCTTCCGAAGAAAGGTTAGACTTTACTGAGTCTAACAGGTCTTGCAACGTTACCGGCTCTTGGGCCACTGCTGTTGAAGACATAACCGCTACCGTCGCAGCGGCGAGTAGAGATTTTATTACTGGTTTCATTAACGCTTACTCCGCTGCTTTTATAGGAAGTTTGATCAGTTCAGGTGGTACGAGGTTATTTGCCATCTTCACAGCTTCGTTAACTGAAGCCAGATACTCGTCACCCAGTTTTTCCCAACTGCGCGAATCATTATTCCAAACCCAAGCATTCTTTTGGTCAAGGGATAGTGCCAGCAACGCGGTCCGACCCAGGTTAAAGAAATCAACCGTGACCTCTGTACCTGAATCATCAAGCGTACCCTGATACGACGCAATACGCGTGCCGTATTCAGTTTCGATTAGATAAGCGTCCAGTACCTGACGGAACTGCTCAGAAACAGTTACGTTAGAGTTAGCCATAAGATCACGTAGTTTTTCTACACGTTCTTTACGCTCGTCCAGACGAATTGGAACGTCCAAATCGATGAATTTTTCCAGGCTGTCAATCATCTGGAACATCAAAGGAACGATACCTTGTTTGGTATCTTCGATGCTGTCGATCTGACTTTGCAAAGAATCGATACCACGCTGCTGGTCTGCAACCAGACTCGCCAGATAATCGTTATATATTTTGAGGTTCTCAGTTTCGTCAACAACACCACGATATTCAACTAACAAGTCTTGTGACTGTTCGAAAAGCGAGTTGATTTTTTCTTGAGATTTCGCTGCAGCCGCATGAATCTTCGCTTCTTCTTTGTGAAGATCACTCAGAGTAGTTGCAGAGACGACTGCGCTACCAGTCAGTGCGAATGCACCCATCATAGTAGAAGCAATAAGAGTTCTCTTGCTCATTTTGGACATAGTTCCCAACCAATTTCTTATTTGAATCCTTGCGACTTGTAATAAAAATACTGCTTCGCAAGGGGCTATAAAATTTATCTATTTTCAGGAAGGTAGTATTTGCCGTACTGGCTCCAATACTACGAACTTCTTATACTCACACGAGATCAATGAGAGAGTCAAGTAACATGGTCTTTACGTCCCCATAATTCAGCAATGATTGCTCAGGGTTTAAACAAATACCCTGTTGAACAATCGTAAATTGAATTACAAAAGTGTAAATGAATTACAAAAACTTAACGGAAAAGCCAAACTCAGACTCAAGTATTTCGCGATACTACAACCGCTAGCACAGTCGACATAATGTTAATTGTTAACCAGGCTACCTGCTGTGATTAACCGTTTTACAACCAAACTTTTTTCATTCTTTTAGAATCGTATACTAAGTTAACGTTTCTATGCTGTCACAGCGCGCGCCCGATGGGCATGCTACTGGTCTTTAATTTTCCGCAAAACAACCCGCCCAGCATGAATTTTAGTCACTGTTGCAAGCACTTATTCTGATGATTGTTCGTTAGCGAATGACGCTATTCGGTGAATGAATTGCAATTGCAGCATTCTCAATCAGACTGTAAAGCCAGCATCGGTTGTATCTCATTAAGACCGTAAAGATAAACCCGACCACCACCTTGGCTAAAGCGCTTAGTGTTGTGCTTTACGAAGGACGAAATCAGCGGCGACAGTTAGCCGATTGTTGCCTTTTAACAAGGGTAGCGTGCCGTGCCAAAAGCAGGATGGGAACAACAGCAATTTGCCAATTTCGGGCGTAAAAACCTCCCGATGTAAGGTAAACGGCGTTGCAAAAGGCGGTACACCAAATTGGATTCCACCGTTCTCAGCCGATATGTCTGCAGGCAGCGAGATGTAACACACCGAGCTTAGCAGTCCCATGGGGTGAATATGATTGTTATGGTAACCAGCCGTTTTAGTATTTATAGACCACGAGCCACTGGTATAGAGACTGCCCTCTTTTTCAAACCCGGCATGTAAGGTTTTCGCCGCTTTGCATTTAGCTAACGCTTGCGATGCAGCGTGCTCAAATTCTGATTTTAAATGAGCAATAAGCGGATGCTGCAAGGTAAAGAGATTCGCATGGGATTGCGTGCCGCCGTGTATGGTTACATTTAACGGGCTGTTTTCTGTTTCACCGTGCAACGTATTGAGCAACGAGGCTAATGCTTGCAAATACGCTTCTGTATTATCAAAACCGGCTGGCGGCCGAAGCGCGTATTCAAAGATATAATCAATATAATTCAAATGGTTAGCTGAATTACCTTGGTCATTATGAGAGAGCAGGATGGCCAATGCTAACGCCCATTGATTTGTTTCATCACGGCATAATACCTGCTGCAAAAACGCTTGCGCCAGGGGGTACTCAGCGTTTGTAATAAGGTGTTGGGTAAGCTGGCACAATTGATCGTTAGTCAGGCACTGACTGTCGATGGCTTTGGTCGTCTGTATAGCTTGCTCGCTATGGCCCGCCAGGCGTTGTGCTTCGGCTTCAAAATACTGTAATGATTCACGGCCAAATTGATGGCGATAGTATTCGGTGAGCGTTAACACCAACGGATAGTGATTCAAACGCAGCAAAAAAGACAAATAATCACAGAGTGTCGGCAGATTAAAGCGGTTTTCACGATGCAGTGCTTCATAACTGGAAAACATCATCTCTGCAGAGCCACGCTGAAACATCAGTTCCGCTAAATTAAAGTGGCTAAACCGGTACTGGTCGTTTAACTCAATCGCTTTACTATAACATTCACAGGCATTGTCTAAGTCGCCTAGATCGGCATAGCAATTCGCCATTTGATGGTACACAGCAAAATGACGACCATAGTCATTTTCAATCATCATCAACGCATCAAGGGCTTTATGGCATTCACCATTCATCCTGTTTGCCATGGCATAAGTTATCCTGACGTCTACTGCAGGATCCTTAATCTCGTCCAACTTTGCCAAAGCCAGTGTCGCATCTGACAAGGCGATATAAATATTGGCCAGGGCGTTTTTGGCGCTGTCTGTAGTTACCATGTCTGTGTCGATGGACGCTATCAGTACACGGACATCGGCATCACTGAGTTCATCCAGCATTGAGCGGTGAACAAAACATAACGCGGTCTGATAAAACCGGTCTTTACAGTTAAGAGCCTTTAAAATGTATTGAAATGCGTTCGTCAGGTCATTCGAGAATACATACGCTTTGGCCAAATTCATAAATAACTCGCCGTCGCTCATTCCCTCTTCGTTCGCTTTATTAAGATCACTGATCGCCTCGGGATACTGCTTCAAGGCAAAAAAACAGGTTGCTCGCAAACGGTGTAAAACAGCACGCTGTTGTGAACCCGTTTTTAATAGCGAATCCAGTGCGGTAATGCCCTGGGCGAATCTCTGCTGTTTAATCAGGGTTAAAACGGAATTTATAGGATTCATCGTTATTTTGTAGCAGAAAGTAATAAACCAATAACACTTTTTCGCTGTGTATCCATGAAAGTATCAGCCTTAAAGTTTTGCATTGCAAAACTATTAAACAATTGCTGCAATGCTTCAAGCTTTTCCTGGTTCAGGGCTGCTCCCCTTATTATTCTTCCACGGTTAGCTATATCATTACATTTCTGCGTGGCTTGGTCGCACCAGTTCAACACATCTTGCTCAGCATATTTATTTAAATTAACCATTATCTCTTTCAACGACATATGAATATATGCGGCGATAGTTTCTGAATGCTCAACAGCAAATTGCGCAACTATTGGTTCTGCAACCCGAAACGCGTTGATCGCTTTTGCAATTGCGGGTTGGTCATTCGCGTAAATGGCCTTCACACAATCAATTGCCAAAACAATAAAATGGGTGCTTTCCAACACATCGATACTGGCTAACTGTCGCTTTTGCTGACGCTGGATCAAGCTGTCATCACTGTGACACAAACAGGTCAGCGTACCACCATCAGACAACTTTGATAACGCCGCCTCAAACGCGTCGATACCACCATATTCAATACCAAACTGGCTGACAATATGTTTGACCTCTGGCAATGTCGCAACAGGCTGTGATATGTCGTGTTCAATGACATCAACGGTTGGCATATCATGTTGCAATGCCTGTAATGCAGCGGCTGAACCGTCTATTGCAATCAGATTATTGAACCGTTTGTACTCGATACTTCGATAAACCGAGCCGGCGCCGCTGGCGATATCCACAATACAGTCTTTTGCGTTGAACTGCGCAAACACAGATTGCCATAACGCACCTAACTTATCTTTATTTTTACCTTCGCGGCTCACATATACTTCGTGAGAATCCTGACTCGTCTGCCAGTAGGCATTCCAGTCTTGTTTTTCATCTATCATAAATCCAGCTCATCTTGTTAGTTTTTTACCAGACTATAAACAACAAAGCCCCCCTAATGGGAGGCTTTGAAATCTAAACTAGCTAAACGCTTAGAATGATGCGCGGAAGTTCACATAGTATGTGCGTCCAAATACATCATAGGTCGCCGGGTAGGTATTGGCCTGCTCGGCGTTACCACCAATAATTGGTGGCGCCTTATCGAACATGTTGTCAATACCTGCAGTTACCCGCAAGCTCTCTGTTAAGAAATACGTACCTGCTAAATCGAAGTAGTTAAATGCACTGATCTCTTCAACTGAAAAGTCCTGAGAATTATCATCATCGTTTACTTCGCCTACATAGCGCCACAATAACTGAAGCGTGTAGTCGTCAGCAGTATAGCTTACCGTCGTTCTGTGCTTGTACTCTGGCACAGGTTCGCCACAGTTAGCACCAAACAAGCCGGCACACTCAATCAGGTCCGGAGAACCGTCAAATGGCAGGAAGTCACTTTCTGCAGTGTAAGTACCTAAGTAACGAACAGAGAAATCACCGCCCATTACTTCAGTTTCGTACGATGCAATTAAGTCATAACCTTTCAGTGTGATAGACGCTACGTTCTGTGAACCTGCTTCTACGAAATCAATAGTACCGTCAGAACGACGATTTACTGCATTACAGAAAGGGTTACCAAAACCAGAACCTGCTTTAGACGAGTCGTAACAAGTATCCAGGATATTGTTAGTACCACCACCGAATGCAGATACCGCATCTTCAATTTCGATATCGAAGTAGTCAAGACTGAATGAAATTTCGTCAGTCACGTCAGCAACGAAACCGATAGTCAGTGTTTCTGCTTCTTCCTCAACCAGGTTCGGGTTACCACCACTAAGTGTGCGAACCTGACCAGACGCTGGGTTAATTGCAGGCGTATGGACTACATCTGCTGGAACACCAGTCTGGATACACAGATCTTTAACCTGCTGGGTTTTGAACACGTCAGGCGCATTACCCGCGCATGGATCGGTCGCGCCAGGGAAGTTTTCGCCTTGCGGGCTAAACAGCTCAGCAATGTTTGGTGCTCTTACCGCAGTGTTAAATCCTGCACGGAAACGTAATGTATCCATCGGCGCCCAGCTACCTGAGATCTTATACGCGTCAACAGTACCCGCAGTGGTGTAATCTTCAGTACGGTATGCCAGTTCCAAATCAAGCAATTCAGCAAATTCAGCACCAACCAAAATTGGCAAGTAAACTTCTACGCCATAACTGCTTACGTTAAATCCACCTTCTACCGCAGGAGAACCGTTAAAGCCAGCAATAGTACTTGCGGCTAAATCCTGTGACGGTAAGAATTCAAAGTCATCTTCACGGTGCTCATAAGTAAATGAGATACCAATTGGACCACCAGGCAGTTCAAACCAACCCTGGGTATCACCAGTAACGTTGGCACCGAATAAACGCTGCTCAAAAGTAGAGGTAGCAGAAACCGCAGTACGCAAGAACGCCGCTGAGCTTTCAGAAATATTGCCTTCACCGAAGATATTCAGTGGAGTACAGCCTACCGTTGAACCATTCGCTGAGGTATCGGCACAAGAAGGATTACCGTTTGCATCCAGAATGACCTGACCATTTTCGTCGGTAGCAAGTAATAATGCCTGGTCAAAACGGCCACGGTTAACGTTACCTAGCTGAGCATTGGCATTACGTACACGACCTGTTTGATAGTAAGCATCGTAGCTCCACGATGAATCACCGAAGAAACCACGTACACCAGCCATCAACTGGAATGATGTAAAGGTATCTTCTGAACGACGGTTACCAACTTCTTCAAGACGACGACGTAACAATGCACGACCTTCATCATCAATACCGTCACCGTCTGTATCAACACCTAAACCAATGGCATCAGAGATAATACCTTGCGCTTCAGGAGTAAGAAACGGGTTGCCGTCCAGGGTAAAGGTACTGGTCTGGAAGATTGGCGTAGGCGCCAGCTGCGACGGTACGTTACTGTCGGTAAACATGGCACTACCGTATACTTCGATATTGTCAGTTACATCGTAGTGACCTAATGCTGAGAACTGATGACGCTCTTGTGGCAACTGCAGGTAGTTTACCGGCGCATAGTTATAATAGTCGTTGACCTGACCAGATGCTACGAATGGACGAACGCCGCCATTCTGATCAAAAATAATACCACTGCTGTCAGGTGCATACCCAGCAAAACCACCAGCAAAGATTGCAGTTTGCGGTACACCAGATGAACCCGTTGGCTCTAAGCCGCCACTACCATCTTCACCTAATGCTGTGTTAGCGAAACTTCTGTCGCCCTGGAAAAGATCTTCACGGCTGGTATAAGCCATGTTGAAAACCACGTTACCCCGGCCATCGTCAAAGTTTCCACCGATGGTCAGGTCCGCATTCCAGATACCTGCATCGCCTTGTTCTGTTGATTCGTAACCGATTGACGTATCAACGCCTTCAAAGTCGTCTTTAAGGATAAAGTTAATTACCCCGGCAACCGCGTCAGAACCATAAACAGCTGATGCACCACCTGTTAATACTTCAACGTTTTTGATCATGGCAGTAGGAATAGCGTTAATATCCACAACACCCGATGAAGTTGTAGGTGTAACACGCTTACCGTTAACCAGAACCAATGTACGGTTTGCACCAAGACCACGCAGGTCGGCCGTTGCAGTACCGTTACCAGGGTTGTTAGACGTTCTGTCTAAGCCTGGTACAACCTGAGGTAAGGTGTTCAACAATGACTCAGTGTTTACCGTAGCGGTCATGTCGAATTCTTGTTCACCAACGGTAGCAATAGGTGCATTAGACGCGAATTCGATTTTACGAATACGCGAACCGGTAACCTGAATTTTTTCTACTGCCGCCGCGGCTTCTGCTTCTGTCTCTTGTGAGAGTGCTGCGTTAGGTGCAACCAATGCTGCCGTTGCAGCACCAAATGCACAAGCCAGTTTTACTGACTTTGCCAATTTAGTATTTATAAACATTATTAATTGTCTCCCTGGACCACTATTATCTTTATATGTATGTCGATTCAACTTCGACTTATATCGACGCAGCATTTTATTATTATTACTATGCCAGCTTATCGACGAACTGCACGTTTGCAGCGATAACCTATACGTCAGCGTCGATAATAACCAGATAGAGCCGAAGCGGTCAACTAGCTTGCAAGCTACAAATCTAAAAAGTTCCGGACAACAATTAATAATAAAACTCCGGCGTAAACTTATAATTACGGAGTGTAATTTATTGTTAACACTTCCACTGCCTGGTAGCCAAAAGAAACGGGAATTTAGTTGCTTTTTTAAGCAAATCCTGACGTGCACGAAAATTGATAGTTAAAATTAACGGTTGATTTGTTAATCACTGACAACTCATCCTTTTTACGTTTGATTTTTTTAGTTAACTGTGCATCGTGCTTTTTAATGATTTCTTGTCGATGCCTGCTATCTTTAGCTGCAATATCCAAATTGAGACACTACAGCAAATAGCAATCGTCTACGCCTTGTTCAGCGAATAAGGTCAGGTTAACTCCCCTTGGGTAGGTATTGCCGCAAAGTAGTAAGTAAATTTTAAGCAGACCGAGCAACTTTAGTTGCTGTTTTCTCGACAACTGGTTGAAAACGGCTATAACTGATTGTAGCGACTTAACAGAACTGGATTGAAACAGGGTGATAGTTTGAAACTAGATGACGACATTCACAATTATTATGAGCATCTCGTGTTAGAAAGAGTTGTTCAACTAGGACTTAATGATACCAAATCGGCCGATTATCTGGCGGACTTATGTTGTTTAGCCTTAAACCAGGTACCCCCGCGTTACATTCGCTACGAGGTTGATATGGCATTTTATCTTCCCCAAAGTGAACGCCAGCAAATGGAAATGAATGTAGAGTATGCTATCGACAAAGCGATAAAGTTTTTGGATCAGGCAAAGAAAGCCCCCGAAAAAGAGTAGTATCACGCTTAGTTGACCGCGTCAGAGGGTTTCTCGCAGTGACTGCCTGACAAACATCGCAACATAAGCGCTATTTACACGGGGCAGTTCGGATCTAAAAAATCAGACACGCCATGGCACAGGCAGTAGTCGAGTCTCAGGGTAGCACTTTTATGGCATTGTATACTGCAGCATAAAAACAATACAGAGTAAGCCGCTGCGGCGTTATGTTCCGTCTGTAGTATAGCGAATATGGCGTTTTGAACAAAAGAGTGTGCAGAATTGGGTGGCAGGCCTCCAGCCACATCCCGGCACATGAGTCGTCTGCTGCGGCTGCTCCCTTCCAGGCCTGACCGGGTTCACAGAGTATCATTGCGGGAGGACCAAAAGCCCACCATAGAAACTTGTGCGCCGTGTCTCTACTATGAGCTACACGAGCGCCGCGCATTATGACGACTTGTTATGTAAAGTTCAACCCTACTTTGAAAATCGTTCTTCAGCGATACGGTTGGCAATGATGTTGGTCGCCAACGACTGCTCTTCGGCACGCTGATAAACCTCGCTCAATGTATCGCCAATCTGGTCAATGTGCGCGCGCAGCGCATCATCAGAAGAGTCGCTCTTCTTTTGGTGATAGATATCGATAATGCCACCGGCGTTAATGACATAGTCAGGTGCGTAACATATACCGCGCTGATGCAACGCCTGACCCAGTTCTTCACGCGCCAGCTGATTGTTGGCGGCGCCAGCGATAATCTTAGCCCGAATATCGGGTAGAGATTCATCGTTAATGGCTGAGCCCATCGCACATGGCGCAATCACGTCTACCGGTAACGACAGGATATCTTCCGGTGCAACAATTTTTGCGCCGAATTCCTGTTCGGCTTTGGCCAGTCCTTCGGGAAAAATATCGGCCACATAGAGTTCAGCGCCTTCCTCATGAAGTTGCTTAGCCAAACGGTAGCCCACGTGTCCCATCCCCTGAATGGCGACTTTAACGCCGTTCAGGTTACTGTTGAGAACATGTTTAACGGTTTGCTTTAACCCTACAAATACGCCATAGGCTGTGGATGGTGCGGGGTTACCGGTAGGCGTTTCACCGAGCACGTTGTATAACGCATGGGTGCCCGCAACGTGCTGCGTCTGGGTTGCCACCGCTTGTAAATCGGCAACCGTGATACCCGAGTCTTCCGCCGTCACATACTGACCATTAAAACTTTCAACAAATCTGCCCATTGCCTGCATAAAAGCTTCATTTTTATGCTGTCGCGGATCACCAATGATCACCGATTTTCCCCCGCCCTGCTGCAGATTCGCCATGGCCGCTTTGTAGGTCATACCCTTCGACAATCTCAACACATCGGTCAGCGCTTCAGCACTATTGAGATAGGGCCACATCCTGCACCCGCCCAAAGAGGGGCCAAGGTTGGTGTTGTGAATAGCAATGATTGCTTTCAGGCCGGTGGCCGAATCATGGAAAAAAGCAACGTGCTCATGGGAATCAAATTCGGGGTGTTCAAATACAGACATTTGGCTCAAAGTTCCTTGCGGTGCGACCTAAGGTTAAAATGTAATAGTAGCGCAGTGTCCTGAGGACAAGTCTTGCGAGTTTTTGATATAAATTTTACAGCCAGCAAACAGGTTTTTTTACCGTACAGCTTTCTAGGATAGCCATCCTAGTATTATAATGAATGCACAATAACTATCATAATAAGCAATCATGGATACGCCGATGAAACTGGACAAGTTCGACCGCGAAATTCTCCGGGTGTTACAACTCAATGCCACGATTTCGATGGCCGATTTAAGTCAGCAGGTTGGGTTGTCTCATACCCCTTGCTGGCGGCGCGTTAAGCGACTTGAAGCTGAAGGCATTATTCTGCGTAAAGTCACATTGTTAAATGGTAAAAAACTTAATCTGGGTGTATCGGTGTTTATTTATGTTTCATTGAGAAATCACGATGGCGACTCACTTACCGACTTTGAAACTGCTGTGCAGTCTGTCGATGAAATAGTTGAATGCCACACCACCAGTGGCGAAAAAGACTATTTGCTTAAAGTCATCGTCGAAAGCATCGAAGAATATGAGTACCTGCTCAAATCCAAACTTACCCACTTACCCTGTGTTGACCATCTCAGTTCCACGTTTGCCCTGAAACAGGTTAAAAACACCACCGCTCTCCCCATTAAAAATCAATGATTGGTTAAGGGGTTAGCGCTACGCAGGCTGAAGCCCTAGGGGCAATCCGCCTGCTCTTCGGGCTGTGCTTTTTGAAACGCTTGTAATGTCTGGCACTGATGGTAAATCCGGCTAATCAACGGAAACGGCGTCATATCAACGTTAAACCGTTTTGCAGCATAAACCTGTGGTACCAGACACACATCCGCCAGTGTCACATCAAAGCCAAAGCAATAGCGCCCGGCCTGGGTTTGCAAACGGCGCTCAATACCGCTAAGCCCTTTGGTAATCCAATGAGATGCCCATTGATTGCTGTGTTCTGCCGACAGCTCATACTGCTGTTGTAGCGCCGTGAGCACACGCAAATTTGCCAGCGGCTGAATATCGCAGGCAATATCCTGGGCCAGCGCCCTGATACGCGCCTTTTCGACACTGTGCGCTGGCAGTAACGGATACGGCTCACGATAACGTTCATCCAGATACTCAATAATACTTAACGACTGGTTAAGAATAATATCCTCGTCATCATCCACAAAAGTGGGCACCAGGTGAGCCGGGTTCACGGCATCGTATTGCGCGCTATGCTGTTGCCCGCCGTCTTTTTTTAGGTCTATGGCGATATATTCATACTCGAGACCTTTCAGGTTAAGCGCGATGCGCACCCGATAGCTCGCTGACGAGCGCCAGTAACCATAAAGTTTTAAGCTCATTTACCAAACCTCTAAGTGGAAAAAAAGGATTGCAGATATCGCCCTGTGAATGCCCCCGAGAGCAGCTAACCACACGGATTACATGGCAGACGATACATACTTTCTGCCATGCAGGGTCCGCCAAGCTTTACTTAAGCATAACTTACTTTATTATTTTTACCCGTTGATTAATCGCACCAAATACCGACTGGCCTGCGGGATTGGTCATGGTAATTTTTACCTGGTCATTGGCGCTCATAAACGCCGTTGTCGGGTTACCATCGCGGATCGTCTCAATCATTCTGACTTCGGCAATGCATGAATAGCCTACGCCACCATGCACAATGGCCGAGCCATGGTCCGTGCCTTGTTTGTTAGAAACCGTACCCGAACCAATAATCGAACCGGCTCTTAAGTTACGGGTTCGCGAAGCATGCGCAATCAATTCACCAAAACTAAATGTCATATCAACACCGGCATTGGGTTTACCAAAAAGCTCGCCGTTATAATAGGTTTCCAGCGGCAAATGAACCTTGGTGTCATTCCAATATTCGTTGAGCTCGTCAGGGGTTACCGCTACCGGTGAAAAGCTACTGGCGGGTTTCGACTGATAAAAACCAAATCCTTTGGCCAGCTCCCCGGGGATCAGGCCCCGCAGTGATACATCGTTAACCAACATAAGCAGCTTGATATGCCGGGCGGCGTCTTTGGCGCTTGTTGCCATTGGCACATCATCGGTAATCACGGCAATCTCAGCTTCAAAATCAATGCCCAATTCTCCCTCTGGCACAACGATATCGTCACAGGGTCCGATGAAATCGTCGCTGCCACCCTGATACATCAGCGGATCTGTCCAGAAACTGGCAGGGATCTCTGCCCCCCGTGCTCGTCGCACCAACTCGACATGATTCACATACGCGCTGCCATCAGCCCAGTGATAAGCCCGCGGCAACGGCGAATGACAGCGGCTTTCGTCAAAGGCTTCACCAGCAATTTCGCCGTCGTTTAACGCCCGGTTACACTCTGCTAATTGCGGCGCAAGCGATTGCCAGTTATCGAGTAACTGCTGCATTGTTCCGGCTAGCGGTGCGGCCGGACAGCAGCGGGTTAAATCCCGGCTGACGACCATAAGCTCACCATCACGAGTATTATTTTTATAGGTTGCTAGTTTCATTAATTACTCCTGTTCAGACTGCCAGCTATAGACATATCCGGGATTCTCTACCGACTCACCCGCCGCCGTTATCGTCAGCGCATCACGGGTATCGAGCATTACAGCCACTTCATCCGTAAACGTTTTTTTGTGGGCCTGACCGGCCGCAAAGGCTTTGGGATGCGGACCATGGGTGAATCCAGCCGGATGAAAAGTCACCATGCCTGCCTCGATGTTGTCACGACTAAAAAAGTCTCCCGCGTGATAAAACAACACTTCATCGTAATCATCGTTACTATGGTAAAAAGGCACTTTAAGCGCGCCTGGGTCACTCTCTATCGGGCGCGGTACAAAGGTACACACAACAAACCGTTTGGCCACGAAGGTCGTATGTGCCGACGGTGGCAGATGATAGCGATGGCTCATAAGTGGCCGAATATCCCGCCAGTTAATCTTCATCACTGTCAAGTCGCCATGCCAGCCCTGGGCATCGAGGGGGTTAAATGGATAAGTAATGCGCGATAGTCGTTGATGACGTTTTACCGCCACATGCCAAACAGACTCATCCTGCTGGTCCAGAAAGGTGTCGTTGATTCGTGGGTATTGCAACATGGCCGGGTCAAATACCGCATGCTGGCCAACGATGCCTTTGTCTGGCAATTGGTAGCTATCATCGGTCGCTTCGATCATTAATAGCTGCATTGGGCTGCTGGGCGTTAGCCGCCACATTGTTGCCCGCGGAATAACCACATAGTCCCCCTCTTCTACCGGTAAATGACCATAATCACAAAAGAGCTCACCGTGGCCTTTGTGAATAAATAATAAGTCATCACCATCG
Source organism: Alteromonas gilva (assembly GCF_028595265.1). Taxonomy (NCBI): domain Bacteria; kingdom Pseudomonadati; phylum Pseudomonadota; class Gammaproteobacteria; order Alteromonadales; family Alteromonadaceae; genus Alteromonas; species Alteromonas gilva. The sequence goes on from NZ_JAQQXP010000001.1 coordinate 2,934,899, forward strand.
GCGTTACGTGCCAGCACTTTCATTGGCGCATCACAGTGCCAGAACCGGTACTGACAATGAGGATTGTGCAAGATAACCGGCGCCGCAAAAGGTAATTCGCCGCCGGCCAGTTGATCTAACTTATTAAGATCCATTGCGCGCGGCCGCAGCTCTCCCTCCCACTCTGTCCAGGCGGTAGGCGGATGTTTATGATGAATATGTGAGGCTGGCCCAAAAAAACCATCGCGGCCAACTTCACGCTCATAAATCGCCTGTTCGGGCAGATCGGCATGGGCCTGGCGTGAATGCAGGCCTTCTTTTATCGGAAATCGCGCCGGATTACGCATTGCCGCCCTCAACATTTAACACGCCGCGGCGGATCTGATCCTGTTCAATGCTTTCAAACAGCGCCTTGAAATTCCCCTCGCCAAAGCCTTCGTTACCTTTGCGCTGTATAATTTCGAAAAATACCGGACCAATCACCGTATCAGTGAAGATTTGTAACAAGATACCGTCTTTCGATGGCGCGCCATCAATGAGTATGCGTAGCTCGCGCAGCGCATCAACAGACTCTCCATGCCCTTTTACCCGCTCATTAACGGCATCATAATAAGTATCAGGCGTGTCCATAAAGGCCAGGCCGCGGGCTTTGAGATCTTTGACTGTTTTATAAATATCATCAGTTGCCAGCGCTATATGCTGAATGCCTTCGCCGTTATAAGCTTTAATGAACTCTTCGATTTGTGAATGCTCATCTACCGACTCATTAATGGGGATGCGGATCTTGCCACAGGGTGACGTCATCGCCTTGCTGACCAGGCCGGTTAATTTACCTTCAATATCGAAATAACGAATTTCACGGAAGTTACCGATATTTTCATAAAACTCTGCCCATACAGCCATATTGCCGCGTTTAACATTGTGGGTAAGGTGGTCTACCACCTGCAATCCGGCGTCGGCTTGTTTCATGCGAGCCTGCCAGTCTGCATAAAAATTGAAATCCACATCATAAATGCTTTGTTCACCATACAAGTCAACAAAATACAGCGTGCTTTCGCCGATACCGTAAATGGCCGGGATGTTCAGCTCCATGGGCCCTAAGTTGCCATGAAATGCTTTACCACCATGTGCCAGGGCATGCTTAATGGCCGCGCCGGCATCTGCCACTCTGAACGCCATTCCGCAAACGCTAGGACCCCGTAACCGGGCAAATTCTTCAGCCTGTGACGCCGGCTCTGCATTGATAATAAAATTGATGTCACCCTGACGGTACAGCCATACCCGCTTAGACTTATGGGTGGCTACCTCAGCAAAGCCCAGTGAACCAAACAGCGCTTTTAGCGCATTAATGCCTTCTTCATCAGCCGCGGTGTATTCAACAAATTCAAAGCCATTGGTGCCCAGCGGATTATAGTTATTGGGATGTGCAGTCATTGTGCTCTCCGTTTATCGTCACATTATTAACAATTATGCAACGTATATAATCAGAGAACTCAGAATTCGCAAAGTACCTGCCACGCGAACCGGTCGCTCGCCTGTTTACATTAAATGTAAACTTAAGCGGACAGTGAAAGCCTTATCAAAAGCGACTTCAATGAAGAGCAGACGGGCCGGCGATACCAGCCCGGTCGGGGGGTAATAAATATGTAGCTATAACTTTACAGTTGCCTTATTGATGCCGTATTCGCGCAATTTATTGGCTATCGCGGTATGGCTTAAACCAAGCTTTCTGGCGAGCTGACGGGTGCTCGGGTAAGACGGATACAGTTTTCGTAGCAATTCACGTTCAAACTTTTTCACCTCTTCATCCAGCGTACCTTCAAAGTTTTCATCCACATAGGTCATGCTCGGTGTACAGCTGGGCAGTTGAATGTCTTCTTTGGTGATTTCATTGCCATCGAGCAACGACAACGCTCTGAACAAGGCATTTTGAAGCTGCCTGACATTCCCGGGCCACGGGTAATGCTGCAAAAACTCAACGCAGGATTTACTCAACTTAGCCGGCCGCCGGCCAAGCTTTATACTATGTTGTAAAATAAACGATTCAGCCAAAGGCACCACGTCGTTACGGCGGTCCCGCAGCGCCGGTACCACCAGGCTTAACACGTTTAAACGGTAGTATAATTCCTTGCGAAACTTATTCTCTTCCACCAGTTGGCCGAGATCCTGACAGGTAGTGCAGACAAAGCGCACATCAACAGCTACCGGGTTGACATCGCCTACCCTTCGGAATTCTCCGTCTTCCAGTACACGCAACAACTTACCTTGCAGGTGTACCGACATATCGGCAATTTCATCTAACAACAAGGTGCCGCCGGCAGCCTGTTCAAGTAAACCGGCTTTGCCCTCGGTCTGGTTAAAGGTTCCTGCGGCATAACCAAACAGTTCGGTTTCGGCTACGTTATCGGGCAGTGCGCCGCAGTTCAGCGCCAAAAATGCCTTGTCTGCCCGGCGACTGCTCTGGTGACAGGCTCGTGCCAGCATCTCTTTACCAGTACCGGTTTCGCCAAAAATCAGTATTGGTGCATCAAGATCGGCAATGCGCTTTGCCTCACCCACGGTCTGCTGCATTACCGGCGATTCTGAGATCAATTTCTCGAAGCTGTCGGTGCCATGTTGGTGAAAAACTGTGATTTGCTGGCCCAATCTTACTTCGGACTTGAGCATAATTACTGCGCCCGCCAAAATTGAACTTTCAGCCGCATCAGGCACCGTTATCGGCAAAATATCGGCAACGAAATCCTGCTGAATAAACTTCACTTTGATGCTTTTGGGTGCTGGTGCCTTGCTCTCCAGCCAACGAGAAAAATTAAATCCTTTTACATACTCACTGATATCGGTGTGGAGTAACTCCGCAAAAGTCATTTCCAGGCCACTGGCTACCGTATCATTGCACAGCAGCAGCCGCCCTTTGTTATCGACAGAGAACACCGGATCAGGCAGGGTTTGCACAATGGCTGATAACTGGTTGCGCTCACGCTCGCCAGGCATAAACAGGGTTGTTTTAACGTCTTCTATGCCTTCGATACGACGTAATTTAGGCATTATGTGCTGAAAGTCTTCAAACTCAATATTAGGAAAATTCAGGAAGATCTTTCCGGCCTCATCAATTTCGATGCCGCGTAAATCAATGTTATGGGTTACCAGAATGTCCAGCACATCCTGGGTGATCCCGAGTCGGTCCTGACAGCTAATTTCTAAACGCATCAATCACTCAATTACTGTAAAGTATATTTTACAAGATATCACAAAATCATAACTTTTAAAGTTTAATACGCAAAAGGAAAGCTAATTGTTCAAAATCACAACCATTAGCTTTCTGCAGAAAGAAGTACGCAAAGGATGAGCAGTTTAACTTGCTTGCTGTTTAGGAGGAAACAGCGGTTGGTACAAGCCTAGCTGTTGCGCCTCGCGCACCAGTGGCATCAGGTCCATGTTGGCAATATCCATAAGCTGCGAAAAATCGTCCAGGACATAATAGAGGGGTTGTAAAATATCGATTCGATAAGGCGTTCTCAAAGCATCGACAACCGCCATCGGTTGCCGCACAGGTACATCGCTTTCCAGCGAATAGCGGGTTTCTTTGGGTGATGATAAAATGCCGCCGCCAACAATCCGCAGCTTTCCATGCTGACGCACCAGGCCAAACTCTACCGTAAACCAGTAAAGGCGCGCTAAAAAGACCCGCTCCTCTTTGCTCGCCTGCAGCCCGAGCTTGCCATAGGTCTCAGTAAATGCAGCAAATGCCGGATTAGTCAGCAAAGGACAGTGTCCCATGACTTCATGAAAAATGTCAGGTTCCTGTAAATAATGAAAGTCATCCTGACTGCGAATAAACGTGGCTACCGGAAACCGCTTACTGGCTAACAGTTCAAAGAACTCAGCGAAACTAATTAGCGCTGGTACGGCGGCCGTTTGCCAGCCGGTAGTTTGTTGTAGCACCTCATCAATATCGGTAAGTTGTGGAATAGCATCGGGCGACAGTGCGAGTAAATCCAAACCGGTAAAATACTCATCACAGGCGCGATGGGGTAGCAATGACATTTGCCGCTTATACAAAGCACTCCACACCTCAACTTCGTCCGCATCCCATTTGATGAAGCCATTTTCATCGGGTGTTTTTGAGTTATATTTTGAGTTTTTAGGCATAAACCAAATTAATATTATTTAAGACCACTACAGTGTACCGGTTTAAACGTTTGGCAATAGAGAGGCACAACCGATAACCAGGAGCAGGTTGTAACATATTTTTTACATTCAGTTTTCAGCCTCGCCCGTGGCAGCTTAATTTTCATCATTTGAACATCAATAACAGGTTGTTTAAGCTAGGATCTGATTAACCATGGAAAGAATAATGAAACTACAAAAAGCGCTTATCGCCTCTTTACTGTTAACCCTGTGGGGCTGTTCAGAACCCCCAACTCCACAACAGACAGCACAACCACAGCCGGCATCTCCTGCCGCCAGTGAACTCAGGGTAGATTACGAAACCTACACCCTTGAAAACGGCCTGACCGTAGTGCTGCATGTGGATAAGTCTGACCCCATTGTGGCAATGGCGACGGTTGTACATGTTGGCTCGAACCGGGAAAAACCAGGACGCACAGGCTTTGCTCACTTTTTTGAACACATGTCGTTTAACGACTCGGAAAATGTGCCCAAAGGCGCTAACCGTAAAATGATCCCGGAACTCGGCGGTACGCGCAACGGCGGTACCTGGAGTGACGGCACCATCTATTATGAAGTCGTGCCGAAAGACGCCTTCGATAAATTACTTTGGATAGACTCAGATCGCCTTGGTTACATGATAAATACCGTCGACCAGGGTACCCTCGAACGCGAAAAACAAGTGGTAAAAAATGAAAAGCGTCAGCGCGTGGACAACCGCCCTTACGGCCATATGGACCATGTGGTGCGCAAAGCTCTGTACCCACAAGGACACCCCTATAACTGGACTGTGATTGGCGACCTGGCCGATCTGCAGGCTGCTACGCTTGATGATGTGCGTGAGTTTTACAACCAGTTTTATATGCCGTCCAATGCCACCCTGGTCATCGCCGGTGACATCGATATACAACAAACCAAGCAAAAGGTTGAGCGCTGGTTTGGTGAAATCAAAGCCGGTGAGCCTTCCGCTCCGCTTGAGCCTCAGCCAGTTACCCTTGAAGCAGATAAAAAGCTTTATCATCTGGATAACTTTGCCAAGTTACCCTTAGTGCGCCTGACCTACCCTACCGTCGAACAATATAGCAAAGACGCCTACGCGCTTGACGCACTGGCGCGATTATTAAGTAACGGCAAAAATGCCGTGCTCTACAAAACACTGGTTGAAGAGCTTAAGCTCGCGCCCAGCCCGAATGCCTGGTCGTCAACCGATGAAGTGGCAGGTAGTTTTACCATTAATGTTCAGGCTAATGCAGACGTGCAGCTCGACAACGTTTACGCGGGTATTCAGCAGGCGCTGGATGATTTCGCCAAAAATGGCTTTACTGACGCACAGCTGCAAACTATAAAAGCGGAGCAGGAAACCGCGTTTTATTACAGTATTGAAAGTATTCTCGATAAAGCCCTGCAACTGGGAATTTATAACGAATATGCCGGCTCTCCAGGCTTTATTGAGCAGGATATCGCCAACATCTCTGCAGTCACACGTGACGATGTCATGCGGGTATTTAAGCAGTATATTTACCAACAACCGGCGGTGATTGCGTCTTTTGTGCCAAAAGATCAACCAGAACTGATCGTCACCGGCTCCGCCAAAGCACCGGTTGTTGAAGAAGAAATCGTACCCGGACAAGAGCCTGAATTTGAAGAAAAGCCGGTGGAATATACCAAAACGCCGACCCAACATGACCGTTCAGAGCCCCCCTTATCCGAGTTGCCAACGCTTTCAACGCCGGATATCTGGCGTAATACACTGGCTAACGGTATGGAAGTTATTGGAATTACTACTACTGAGCTGCCTGTGGTTAACTTCGCCCTTACCATAGACGGTGGTCAGTGGCTCGATCCTGCCGGTAAAACGGGTACCGCGTTATTAATGGCACAAATGCTCAATGAGGGTACGGCAACAAAGACACCTCAGGAGCTGGAACAGGCTATTGGTCAGCTTGGCGCGCAACTGTCTGTCGCGGCAAACCGGGATGCTATTACCCTGTCAGGCCGGGTACTGGCCAGGCATTATCCGGCACTAATGGAATTAGCCGCAGAAATGCTGCTGGCGCCGCGCTGGGATGAAAACGAGTTTAACCGCCTGAAATCCACCCGCCTTACGCGCATTAAACAGAGCGAAGGCAATGCTGCACGCATTGCCAGCAATGTATTTAGCCATTTACTCTATGGCGACAATCACGTCGCAGGGGTACCCATGGGTGGCACCAAAGAAAGTGTAGAAGCGATTACATTAGATGACGTAAAAGCGTATTACGATGAGGTCATTTCGCCCAAACAGGCTACCTTGCATGTGGTGGGCGCATTAGCTCCCGAAGCTGTGACTGCAGCAGCCAATGCACTGAGTCAATGGCAAGGCAGTGCAATCACGCTGCCAGCTCAACCTGCGGTTACCGCTGTTACTCAGCCAACGGTTTATTTTGTCGATGTACCAGATGCTAAACAGTCGGTTATCTATGTGGGTAAAACGGTTTTACCGGCCAGTGATCCGGATTTTTATGCTATCGATTTTGCCAATGAACGCCTCGGTGGCGGAATGAGTGCGCGTTTAGGTCAGACACTGCGTATTCAAAAAGGCTACACGTACGGTGCCTATTCTTATTTACCTGAAGCGCGCTATCAGGTGCCTTTTATTGCGGCCTCACAGGTGCGCACCAATGTGACTTTAGAGTCGCTGCAAATCTTTAAGGAATTAATAGGCCAGTATCAGCCAACTTACCAGCAGGATGATCTGGATGTAGCTAAAAATATGGTGATCAAAGCGAACTCGCGACGCTTTGAAACACTGAACAGTTTGCTGGACATGCTGCAAAATATAAGTCGTTTTGACCTGGCTGAGGATTACATTGCGCAGCAGCAAGGATTTGTTCAATCAGCCACCCTTGAGGAGATTCACCGGGTAATCAATACATACCTTAATGAACAGCAAATGATTTACCTCGTTGTAGGGGATGCTGCAACCCAGTTAGAACGCATTGAAAAGCTCGGTTATGGTAAACCGGTAGTGCTGGATATTTATGGCAACAAGCTACATTAGCCAGCGGTTAACGGTGCTGCGCCCTAACTCGCAGCGCCGCTTTTTTTGCTTTATACCTATTTAAAATTAATGCCCCGGACAACACACTGTTGCCTTCTCTTGCCATGCAAACTGGCGCGTGAAGGGTAGAGTCTGCTTAATGTTAGCGCGATCCAGGATTGTCTTAATAGCGTGGTTGCTGACGTTCAGCGCAGCTAAACCCTGACCTACTCGGGAGAAGCGGTAATGCAGTTATTTGGCAGGAAACAAAAAAGGCCATAGTGCTTCGCAATATGGCCTTTTTAACAGGTTACTGGCTACATTGTTACTGCGGTGCTAAACCACACTTATTGTCTAACCAGTTAATTAACTCACCATAGAACTGCATTTTATGATCGTAAAACAACGTGTCTGAGAAATGGTCGGCGCCATCCAGTACCACATATTTATGATCTTTGTTGAGCCGTTTTAACTCATCAACAAATGCATCACTGTGCTTAATAGGCACCCGCTGGTCGATGTCACCATGTATGACTAATATCGGTACATTCGCTTTAGCTACATTTTCCACCGGGCTTACCCCATCGATAGTCGGCTTTTGTAACTTGCTTAACAACGGACTCTCATTGAGTGTTGCATTAATTCGTGACAAATCACTTACGCCGGCCCCGGCAACCGTACACTGATAAATATTAGGTTCTCTCAGCGTGGCAGCAAAGGCAGCGTATCCACCATAGCTCCAGCCAAACATGGCCAGCTTGTCTTTATCGGCCAATCCTTTTGAAACCAGGAAGTTGGCCGCATCATCCAAATCATCCTGCATGGTCAGGCCCCAGTTTTTATCACCGGCCTTCCAGTGCTCCAGGCCGTAACCTATTGAGCCCCGATAGTTTGGCTGAATCACCAAATAGCCGTGGGAAGCCAGTAACTGTGACCAGTCATCAAACACAAACGCGTCACGCACCCAGGGTCCGCCGTGTGGCAGCACTATGGTTGGAAACGGCGCTTCACCTTGCGGCTTGGTGACATAAGCGTTGATTTTTCTGCCATCACGCGCTTTATACGACACATACAAGGTTTTACCCAGCTTGCTCTTGTCGATAAAAGGCATACGTTCGCCAAGCTTCATTAAATCCTTTTTGTTGCTTAGCAAATAGTAGGTGCCTGGATCATCCGACGCCTGGGTATATAAAATCACTTGATTGTAGTCGTCAGAGGCGCTGGCTATTGATACTCGTCCACTCGGCGACAAACCATCGATACTTTCCTGAAGCGCTTTGAACTCTTCGTCTTCAAAAAAGGTTTTGCCAAACTTAGTGGTGTACGTGTAACCAATAACATGACCATCATCGTCATACCGTACGCCGTCGACGTCATAGCCATTTAACCCAAACAAGCGCTCGCTGTATTCGCCGGTTTTGATGTCCATTAAGTAAACACCAGTGGTGTCTTCTCCATGATTAGCCACAACGTGCAGTTTGTTTGGATCATCAATACTAAAACCGGCTATATCGAAGTTTTCACGATTCTCACCGCCATTAGAGTTAATCAAAATCCATTCATCTTCGCCTTTGGCCCGCACATAAGTTTCAATAGCCTGTTTACTGCGGTTCCAGCCCTGCCCTATACGCACTTCACCATCACTGTCAGCAACAAAGCCATTGCTGACTTCTGTATTACCACGAAGTACTGTGGAGCTGCGGCCTGTTTTGATATTTAACTTAACCACATCCGGGATGTAGTTATCGTTAATATCAATTTCAACAAGAATGTTATCGTCGTCATCCTCGAGCATATCCACAACACTAAAACTCACGGTCTCCCGCTCACGGAAAGGGATTAACCAGTCGCCTTTACCGTCGGCATCAGTCACCGCAAATTTTGCAACCCAGTATTTGCTGCCGCCATCTTCGAGTAACTGGCGAAAATTTACACCTATCTTTTCATTATTGAGCCAGGATACTCCTGACACGCGCATTTTATCGGCGCCGAGTCGTACCGGGTCTTTACCCAACTGATTAGTCTGGTGGATTTCGATGATGTAATCACCATCTTTACTGGTTGCTCTGACCAACGCCAGTTGCTTACCGTCTGGCGATATCTGCACGCTGCGAATAGCCGGCAAAATTGCAAAAGACTCAATCGTGGATATTTGTTCTTCAGGGCTGGTTTGGGCGTTTCCAACCATGCTAAAAGGTATACCTAATAACGTAATCCCAGCTAATAGCAATTTTTTCATTGTTATTTCCTTTTAAATAAAAAAGGCTCCTGCTAAATGCAGAAGCCTGTTTAGTTAAACAACTGCGGTTCTAAGTGCTAATTAGAATTCAGCCGTGAAATTAATGAACGGCGTTCTGCCATTAGTATCGTATCCCACACCTAACGGAATGTTGGTATTCGAGAATGTATTAGCCGGGTCAACCGGAGGTGGCGCGTCGTTAAACACATTACGCACACCAGCACTTACCTGGAATGAATCAAACTCGTAAGAAATACTCACGTTATGCACCGTGTAATCTTCGGTGTAGGACAGCGGACGACACTTGAGTGGATCGCCGCTTGAGTTCAGCAAGCCACGACAGCCAACTGTACCTTCTTCGTACTCACCCAGATCGTCTTCTTTACCTTCACCGATGAAGCGTGTTTCCCAACCGAATACAAAGTCAGAGACTTCTACACGTAGTCTGGCAAATCCGCGCCATTCTGGCACTGCTGGTTCACCTTTAAAGTCATCAATCGTACCCAGCACGTCATAGAGTGACTCAGTCATACGGGTGGCTTGCACATCAAGAGTAACGCCAACATTTTGCTCACCAATCAGGATATCGCTTGAGTAGAAAATGTTGTAGTCGAAACCTTTAGAGGTTAACAAACCAACGTTGATAAAGCTCGAATCAACCAAATCAATCTGCTGATTTTCATCACGCGAGATACGGCTACAGAACGCAGGGTTACCTTCTTGCGAATAACACTGACCGATGCTGTAGGTTGGGCTTGGCTCAGCGATACTGTTGGTTACCTGAATGTCAAAACGCGTAAGTGACAGGGTCAGGTCAAAATCATCGCTGAATGGTTGTTCAATAACAAATCCATAGGTTTTAGCCAGTGACGTTTCCGGATTAAGCTCCTGGGAACCACCAGTGATTACTTCTGCGCTAACAAAGTTAGTAAACTGGGTTTCTTCTGTGTCACCTATACCCAGACTGGTTGGGTCAACACCGGCTGCCACACAGGCATCCAGTACGCTCTGATCACGTTCGTCTTCAACCGGATTGTAAGTAATAGGCGCGGTATCATCCAATGGATCTTCGATTCGTGCATCTTCAGGCACAACACAAGGATCGCTCAGGCTTTGGAAACCAGTTGTACCATTTAGGAAGCGTTCACGTAAGTTAGGGGCGCGGTAAGATGTACCTTTGGTACCACGCAACGTAAACCAGTCTACCGGACGGTAAACCGCTTTCAGGCTGTAGGTACTTTCTGCATCGTAGTAGCTTTCGTCAGAAATACGGCCAGAAGCTGTTAAGGTCAACTCTTCAGCATACTTGGCGCCACGTAAAAGCGGGAACTCAAGTTCTGCAAACACTTCTTTTAAGTTACGCGCACCGTCAGCACCCTGGTCAGCAAAGTAACCCCACAGTAAACCTTCAGAGGCCACATCGTTTGGACTGGATTTAATCTCATCACGACGATATTCCAAACCAATTACCGAACTTACGACTTCGTCGTTCCATGGCAGCGTTGTTAAATCACCACCAATAAAGCCGTTGACAACAAACTGTGATACTTCAGTGCCAATGGTGCGATCAACCATCAGGTAAGCATGTTCTTCCGGCGTTAATGTGCCGCCACCAGGCTGATAGATGTTATCTGCAAACAGGTTTACCGGCACACAACCGTCTGAACCGTCGCCACAAGTAACTGAACCATCATCATTTACAACAGCAGTGTTTAATGCGTTTAACAGGTTCGCTTCACTGATACCCTGACGAGAGTCACTACCCTCAGAGGCGCTATAAGACACATACGCATCGTAATACCAGTTGTTCAAACCAATGTTTTCAAATGACAACAGGTTACCTGTTACACCACCGACTAAACGGTACTGCTCAACTTCGATATCAAAGTTGTCGCGATCGCCACGAATATTGAGGATAGGTATTACATCCTGCGGGCCGTATGGGAAGCCAATGCCTGCACGGCAGTCTGTGCCGTAAACACCACAGGGGTTGTAAGGATTCGACGCAAGCACAGTTTCAAAAATCTGTGCGCCCGGGTTAAAGATTGGAGACTCACGCTTGGCGTACAAGCCTTCGTAATAAAACAATGTATCGCTGGCGTCATTGAGTGAGTATTCACCGTTTAATAATACCGAGTAACGTTTATTGCGGCTGCGGTAGTCACCACTTCTGAAATAATCAGACTGCTCGTAGGCATACATAGGATCCTGGAAGTCGATATCGAGGAAGCCGTCGCCGTTGCCATCAGGGAACCATAAGTCGTTGATACCGTCACCGTCTGAATCGCCATGGGTCCAACCTGGAATCCCATAATCAGGGCCTAACTGACCACCAGTAGGGTCGGCCGTTTCAGACCAGCCTGGAATACCGACGTTAGTGTAGCCATTAGTACGGTATACGCTACCCCAGAATGGAATGCTCATACGGTTAGTCAGCGGGAAAATGTCACAGGTATCGTCGCCACGCGGAATTGGGCCATACCCACTTACACGGCGCAGAATATCACCTTCTTCGGTTTCCCAGATTCGCTCTTCACAACCTTTCAGGAACGGGTTACCGCCATAGGATTGTGCTTGTCTGTCATCGTATTCTGCACCGATTGAGATAAAGCCATTATCAAAGGTTTTACCCCACATAGCAGATAATACGGTTTGTTCACCGCCTTCACCATCTGGCTGTAGGTAAGAACCCTGAAGCTCGAAACCTTCTACGTCTTTACGTAAAATGACGTTAGCCACACCGGCAACCGCATCAGAACCGTAAACGGTTGAGGCACCGTCGAACAGGTTTTCGATGCGCTGGATCATGACCGCAGGGATCAGGTTCAAGTCAGGCGATGTGGGTGCACCACCCACCCCTGCAGGCGCCATACGACGACCGTTGACCAGTACTAAGGTACGTTCTGCACCTAACCCACGAAAACCGATAGTGGCGGCACCCGGACCATTGTCCAGTACGAAACCACCAAAGGTGTTATCGATTTGAGAACCTGCAGCCTGGTTAGTACCCTGCAGCATTTGGCCGGCGTCAAACAGGCCCATTTCGCGCGAGATATCACCGCTTATCACCTGCACTGGCGACGCATTTGAAAACTCTGAGCGACGAATACGAGAACCAGTAACCTGAATCCGTTCAGTTCCTTCCTCTAGTGAATCTTCTGCTAGTGTATCTTCTACTAGAACATCTTCACTCTGTGCGTTTGTTACTTCTACGTCTTGCGTTTCCTGCGCAAAGGCCGTAGCCGTCGTTATTGAAGCGATGCCGGTAAACAGCGCGAGTCTAACTGCGCTGGCCAGCTTATTTGCTTTGGTCATTGAAGTACCCCTGGAAAATTATTTTTTTATATTATGTTGAACCAGCTACAGCACAAAAATACGACAAATCGTACCCTTTAAAACTGATTCTAAGCAGATACTATGATTTTTTTACTAAAAGTTGTAGCTATTTTTTTTAATTCATTGAACTCTGAGTTTATAAAGCTGTCCAGCTTGAATTATTTATCAATAACCATGTAATACAATCAGTTAACATCAGCCCTTTGGGATAACTCGCGGCCACCGGGTAAACTGAGTGCAAATTTTTTTACTATTACAGGGGATTTTTCATGAAAAAAATGGCATCTACTGCAGAACAGGGTATATACAGTTCGTTTTACTCACCGAAGGCGTTAAAGCCAATAAATATCAGGCCTTAAAAGAGCTACTGGTCGGACCGCGGTAGCTTATACAACTGCTCATTAAAGCGCACAACATGTTGCCAGGAGTGTGTCATGATGCCTAAAAAAACGCGTAATGCTGAGCATTACGCGTTTTGTTGGAACATTGTTACCGACAATCTAACCTGGTACTTACAGCCGGCTGATTTCGCGATTAAGCTGAAATTCCCGCGAGGTCACATAGGTTTCCATTTTACGTAAACGCGTTTCAATGAACTGGAAACGGTTGGTAATATCATGAAACGCCTGACGTGGTGGCTCGCCCGCCTGCCACACCCGTGTTTTCAGCTCAACTTTATCCTGTTGGCTGGTGGCGCCAGAATTACGCCATCCCTTACCGCCCGACGCCGCCACTGTCTGTTCAGTATCCATAACCGACATATTGCTCGGCTTTTTGTCAAAGATAAACCAACAGGCAATATAGCTGACAATCACGAAAGGACCCGCCAGCAGAAAAAATGCTGTCACGGTTAAAATTCTCACCAGCCAGACTTCCAGTCCAAAGTATTCAGCAATCCCTGCACAAACTCCTGCTATTCGACCGTGGTTGGAATCACGATAAATGGTTTTCCCGTTCATGCGCGGTTTCTCCATTCTGGCGTTTCAGAGTCCAGGATTGCTTCTAATGTCTGAATACGTTCAGACATGAGTTCTGCTTTCCCAGCCAATTCCTGAAGCGCAATTTGCTCTTCGGCTGATAACCCCTGACTTACCTGCTTTTTGCTGCGGTAGTGCAGGATTAACCAAATTGGCGCCACGAAAACCAAAAAGATGATTAACGGGGCCAGTATGAGTGCAATAATATCTCCGTCCATTTTTACCTCCGGTCAGAAGCGCTGACCCTCGTCAGCCTTTTATTCTTGATGTGTTATTTTGATTTCTCAGATTTGGCAGCAGGCTTATTGGCCTTCTTCATCTTTGCTTTTAATGCTTCTAACTCATCATTAATTTTATCGCCGGCTTCCAGCTCAGCAAATTCATCGTTCAATGTTTTCTTACCCAGATCATAAGACTCAACCTGAGATTCAATATCGTCTATTTTACGTTCGTATTGCTCGAAACGCCCCATGGCTTCGTCAATTTTACTGCTGTCCAGGGTTTTGCGCACTTCCAGCCTTGAAGACGCCGTTTTTTGACGCATCAGGATGGTTTTCTGGCGCGCCTTAGCATCGGCAAGCTTCTCCTGCAACTGCACGATTTCTTCCTGCAGTTTACTAATTTGTTCATCAACTGCAGTCAGTTCACCGTTAAGTACATCAGCAGCTTCCTGACTCTTTTTCTTTTCCTGCAACGCAGAGCGAGCCAGATCTTCGCGGTCTTTACTAAGTGCAAACTCCGCTTTATTTTGCCAATCGGCTGCATCCGCTTCCATTTTGCTGATTTGCACAACAATCTCTTTTTTGTGTGCAATCGTTTTTGCTGAAGAAGAACGCACTTCTACCAGTGTGTCCTCCATTTCCTGAATAATGAGACGAACCATTTTTTCAGGATCTTCGGCCTTATCCAGTAACGCATTGATATTTGAGTTCACAATGTCTGTGAAACGAGAGAAGATACCCATAATAATTTACCTCTAGCTCGTGTTAAGAATTAATTGGTGTACGTACTGATTGTACTTATTGATACTACATTCAAATACCCTGCCAACTTAACAAACCAAGTTAACGCATTGTTTTTATTGAGCAATATTTAATTTCAATTAACATTGTATTCAACAATCTATTTAATCTACACTATTAATTGGTCGATTTGGCTATTTTTTGAGGGAATTAATGAGTCGGTTTCGCCAGCAAGACAATTTACTAGGCCAGGCCAATAGCTTTCTTGAAGTGTTGGAACAGGTTTCACAAATAGCGCCGCTAAATAAGCCGGTACTCATCATAGGTGAACGAGGTACAGGTAAAGAGCTAATTGCCGCCCGGTTACATTTTTTATCGAAACGCTGGGATCAAAACTACGTTAAGCTCAACTGTGCAGCGTTAAATGAAAACTTGCTGGAAAGTGAGCTGTTCGGCTATGAGGCCGGTGCATTTACTGGTGCCGGAAAACGCCGTGAAGGCCGGTTCGAACTGGCTCACGACGGTACCCTGTTTCTCGATGAGCTTGCTAATACCTCGGGGTTAATTCAGGAAAAGTTACTGCGGGTTATCGAATACGGCGAATTTGAGCGCGTGGGCGGTAACAAAACACTGAAAGTGGATGTTCGCCTGGTGGCGGCAACCAACGAGGATCTGCCCGCACTGGCCGACAGCGGCGAGTTCAGAGCAGACTTACTTGACCGTTTGGCCTTTGACGTAATTACGATCCCGCCGCTGCGGGAACGTCAGGAAGATATTCTGCTGTTAGCAGAGACCTTTGCCATTAATATGGCCCGTGAACTGGAAATGGAGCTCTTCAGTGGCTTTACCGAAAAAGCCAAGCGAATTCTGTTGGACTATGACTGGCCAGGGAATATTCGAGAGCTTAAAAACGTGGTGGAACGCGCGGTTTATCGCTGCAATAATCCTCACTTGCCGGTGCACGAAATAAACCTCGATCCTTTTGAGTCTGCATTTCGGCCCAAAGGCAGGATTAAAACACAGGATCGCATCAGCACCAGTAAAGAGACTGTTGTAAAGGCGGCTGAACCAGCTTCGACACCACCAGCTACAGAACCTGAAATAGCACAACCACCAGCGGTAAAAGCAGCGGAATATCCTCTTGATTTAAAAAATCTATCGCAACAATATGAGATCGAACTGATCCAGCAGGCACTGGCAGACAGCCAGTACAACCAGAAAAAAACCGCCGAAAAACTCAGCCTTACCTATCACCAGCTGCGCGGTTATTTAAAAAAATATAACCTGCTCGACTCAGCCGCGCCCGAGGAACTATAACAATGCTCAACCGGTTTGCATGGCCTGTTACAACAGCCGTGGTTATGGCCATACTCAGCGGTTGCTCGCCTCAAAAATACAGTACCAATATTGACGAGGGATTAGTCTATTGCTCGGAAAGCGATCCGATATCAATGAACCCTCAGTTAGATACCTCTACCACCACAGCCGATGCAACTGCCCACCAAATTTACAATCGACTACTGGAGTTTGATACCGAAACCGGTCGTATCCGCCCTTCGTTAGCAAGCAGTTGGTTAATTAGCGAGGACGGGCTGGTTTATAGTTTTGAGCTGCGCCAGGATGTGCAGTTTCATCATACCGCTTACTTCACACCAAGCCGCCCTTTTAACGCTGATGATGTGCTGTTTTCGTTTAATCGGTGGCGATTGCCCGAACACCGGTTTCATTCGGTTTCTGGCGGGTATTACCCCTATTTTGAGAGTTTGGGACTGGCCGAAAACATTGCAGATATTGAAAAAATTAATGCCCATCGCGTTGAAATCAGGCTACATCAACGCGATAGCTCGTTTCTGGCAAATATCGCCAGCGATTTTTCGGTTATCTTATCAGCAGAGTATGGTGATACGCTCATGTCTGAAGGTCTACCGGAACAAATCGATGAACTACCGATAGGCACAGGCCCGTTTCAATATTCTGATTACAAACAAAACCATTATATTCGTTATGACGTGAATCCGGCCTACTGGCAAACCGTGCCATCCCATTCTCTGATTTTTGACATTACGCCTAAAAGCTCAATGCGATTGGCAAAACTCATGACTGGCGAATGTGACGCTGTGGCCTTCCCCGCCCGGGTCGATCACCCGATCATCCGTGAGCGCGAAGATTTAGTATTAGCCGAAAAAGCAGGCCTTAACATTGGGTTCTGGGCGTTTAATACGCAACGCGCCCCCTTTGACAACCCGCTTGTACGTAAAGCCCTGGCGCATGCAATCGATAAGAACACCTTGCTTGAGGCTGTTTACTTCGACAGTGCAATCCGGGCTAAATCTTTATTACCAGAAGCCAGCTGGGCCTATCAACCCGATGCCAGTGACACAGGGTACAATCCGGTATTGGCGCGTAAAATGCTCGATGAAGCGGGCATAAAACCTGGCTTTACTTTTTCAATCTGGGCTATTCCTGTTGAGCGGGCCTATAATCCTAATGCGCAAAAAATGGCTGAACTGATCCAGCGTTATCTCGCTGAGATTGACGTTGAGGTGAATATTGTAAGTTACGACTGGTCAACGTTTCGCCGGCAATTGCGCCAGGGCAACCATGACTCAGTATTAATCGGTTGGTCAGCCGATAATGGCGATCCTGACAACTTTTACCGGCCATTATTGAGTTGTGATGCGATACCTTCTGGCACTAATCGCGCGCGTTGGTGCAATCGAGCCT
This sequence comes from Alteromonas gilva, assembly GCF_028595265.1. Lineage (NCBI taxonomy): Bacteria > Pseudomonadati > Pseudomonadota > Gammaproteobacteria > Alteromonadales > Alteromonadaceae > Alteromonas > Alteromonas gilva. The sequence continues at coordinate 2,952,302 of NZ_JAQQXP010000001.1, forward strand.
ACGATGATATTCTCGATCGTGCCTTACAAACCGAAAATATCGATATTCGCAAGGCATTGTATCTGCAAGCCAATGAATTAATCTTCGATAAGATGCCACTGGTACCCATTGCTCATGCGTTCCGTTATCAGGCATATCGTGAAGAATTATCCGGCATGGTCATTAACCCCTATGGCGGCGTCAGATTAGGTGGAGTGACAATAGCTCGTGATTAGAATCCTGCTGCGCTACTTAATTTTATTTAGTCTGACGTTTCTGACGCTCAGCGCATTGTCTTTTTCACTGATTTACTTATTCCCAGCCGATCCTATCACTACATTGACCGGCATTACTGCGCAAAATAGCGTACAACATGAAGTATTGGTGAAGCAGTACCACCTTAACGACACCTATTTGGTGCAGTTTGGCCATTATCTCGGCGAGCTGTTTAACGGCAACTGGGGCGTCAGCTTATTTTCCGGCGAGCCATTGTTAGACGAAATCATGCAGGCCTTACCTGCCACCATAGAACTCAGCTCCTACGCTATGTTCATTGTGCTGGTAGTTGGGATCCCCCTGGGTTGCTACAGTGGCTTAAAAGCCTATACAGGCTCCGATTACACCATAAATTCGCTCAGTGTAATGGTTAACTCAATCCCGGTTGTGTGGCTGGCCGTGCTGTTCATTTTAACCTTTAGCCTGCAGTTTGGCTGGTTACCCCTGTCGGGCAGAATTAACTTGCTGTTTAATATTCCTAACCAGACCGGCTTTCTGTTTGTCGATATTTTACTGACCGACAATATCGACAGAGCCAGAGCCTTACAGGATGCCTTTTTGCACCTTATTTTGCCGACCCTGTCCGTGGCGTTTATTTCTACCGCATCCATGGTTCGCATTACGCGACGTTCTATTATCGATGTACTTACTCAGCCTTATATTATTGCTGCCCGTTCAAAAGGGTTAACCAGCCGACAAATATTTTTCCGCCATGTGCTACGCAATGCGCTATTGCCAGCGCTGCCGTTAATGGCGATGCAAATTACCACCTTAATCACCAATGCAATGATAGTGGAAACCATGTTTTCCTGGCCAGGCATAGGCAGTTGGCTGATTCAGGCAATTTATCAGCGTGATTATTCAGCGCTGCGAATGGGTATGCTCGCGGTATCAACCTTAGTTGTCATGATCACCATTGCCATTGATCTATTTAATCGCTTAATCGATCCAAGCAGGGAAAAGTACGAAAGTGTCACGATTTAGCCTCTACGATGATGAAGCACATCCGTCGCCCTGGCAGCAGACCTGGCAGGCGTTTAAGTCGAGCCATATTGCCCTGCTGGGTTTGGCCTTGCTCATGTTGTTTGTGTTTTTTGCCTTTTTCGCGCCATTGGTAACCCCTTACGATCCGAATTATCAGAATACCGAAGCCTTGTTGATTCCGCCGAGTTGGGCTGCCAATGGCTCTATTACCCATCTTTTTGGCACCGATGCCCTGGGCCGGGATTTATTTTCCCGCATCATGTACGGATGCCGAGTCACTTTTGGTACCAGTCTGTTAGTGGTTATTATAGCGATGGTGATAGGCGTCACCATTGGCACCATCGCCGGCACCCTCAGAGGCGTGCGCTCAAGCATTATTAATCACTTACTCGACGCATTGATGGCCATTCCCACGCTGCTCATCGCTATTATCATCGTCGGTATTTTAGGCAGTGGTCTGGTGAACAGCATGTGGGCGATTACCCTGGCGTTGATTCCGCAGTTTATTCATCACACGCGGTCCTTTGTTCGTGGTGAAATGAAAAAAGACTATATACAATCCTCGACACTCGATGGCGCCAATCACTGGCAGGTGTTTTATCACTCAATTTTACCCAACATGATCGAAATGCTGGTTGTACAGGGCACTTTGGCGCTGTCGGTTGCCATTCTTGATATCAGCGCTCTGGGCTTTTTAAACCTCGGCGCTCAGCCGCCGCTGCCAGAGCTCGGTGCTATTCTTGCGACCGGTCTTGATGCCGGCTATTTGGCCCCCTGGAATGTGGCGATACCTGGGATTACGATTTTCTTAATGGTACTCTCCATTACTATCGTCGGTGACGGGCTTCGCTCCGCGCTTAGAAAACGGGTAAATCGCTAATGCCATTGCTGGATATTAAAAATCTGACCCTCGAAATTAACACCGGAACCCAATCAATCAAAGCATTGGATAAAATCAATCTTACGGTTAATTCGGGTGAAATTCGTGCGCTGGTTGGCGAATCCGGCTCGGGAAAAAGCCTAATCGTTCAGGCGATTGCTGGTGCAACACCGCCAAATTGGACCATTACTGCTGACCGCATGAGTTGGAATGGCAACAATTTGCTGTCTATGTCAGAGCAACAACGGCGGCAAATTCTACGTAAAGACATTGGCGTGGTGTTTCAGAATGCGCTGGCGTCTCTGGATCCATCCGTCACCCTGGGTGAGCAATTAGAAGAGTCGTTACCCGACCAGCTGGTTGAAGGAAACTGGTTCTGGCAGCGCAAACAATCTCGGCGCAAGGTGGTGATAAATACGGTCCACAAAGTAGGTATCAAAGATCATGAGCACTACCTGCGGGCCTACCCACACCAAATTCCTACCGATATAGGGCAAAAGCTGATGCTGGCAATGGCGTTAATCAGCCAGCCTAAAATGCTCATCGCCGATGATCCGACCCGGGGCATGGAAACCACCACCAAGGTGCAGGTATTAAAATTATTGTCCCGCCTTAACCAGACACGATCGCTGGGGATTTTATTTGTCAGCCACGATTTATTAGCCATTGCCAGCATGTCAGACACCATGACCGTGCTGTACTGTGGGCAAACCGTGGAATCGGGCAGAATGAAAAATATCCGCAAGCGCCCTTTACACCCTTACACCAAAGCATTGCTCGACAGCGCGCCAAGTTTTACCAAAGATTTGCCGCCTAAGTCTGAATTGCCAACCCTGGCCGGGACCATACCGACCTTGCAACATTTACCCATCGGCTGTCGCCTTGGCCCCCGATGCCCAAGAGCACAGCGAGACTGCGTTAACGTACCTGCCGTACGTAAAATTCACGACCACAGCTACAGCTGTCATTTTCCGTTACACAGAGATAAGACATGAGCCAGATCCTTGATGTCAGTGGTTTAACTTTTCGTCACAGCGGTAAAAAACACTGGCTTAAAAAGCCGGAGATATTCGCTTTAGGTCCCATCGATATGCAGGTGATGAAAGGCGAAACCATTGCCATCATAGGTCAAAACCGTTCTGGTAAGTCACTGCTGGCCAAGATGCTCGCCGGCGCCGTTGAACCAGACGCGGGGACTATTCGGCTACTGGAAAGAAAATACTGGTCGGTAAAGCATCGTAACGCCCGTAAAAAAGCCGATATCACTGGCATCCGGATGATTTTTCAGCATAGCAGTGAGTCGATGAATCCGGGCATTTCAGTGGGCCAGATTCTGGATGAACCGCTACGGCTAAACTCCTCGCTGTCTGAATCGCAGCGCAAGGATCTCATTGCCGATACATTGGTAAAAGTGGGCTTACTCAGAGAGCATTTTTATTTTTACCGTCACATGCTGTCAGATGGCCAACAACAGCGTGTGTCGCTGGCGCGCGCCATATTACCTGATCCCAAGGTATTAATCGCCGATGAGCCCTTTGCCGCACTGGATCCCACCATTCGCTCGCAAACGGTCAACCTTATTTTGCGGTTACAAAAAGAAATGGGCCTGGCCTTTGTGTTTATTTCGCATAACTTAGGTATTGTCAGGCACATTGCCGACCGGGTCATAGTGATGGATAACGGCCAGATTATAGAAAGCGGCAAAACCGAGACCATCTTTCGATGGCCTCAGCATGAAATGACAAAAAAACTGGTGCTGTCTTATCAGTCGCTGGTCCCTCAGCAAACCTTACGCTAAGCGCGCGATAGGGGTTAGCTAGCCTACCAGCGCTAACAACACACCGGCAGCAACCGCTGATCCCAGAACACCAGCGACGTTAGGGCCCATAGCATGCATCAGCAGGAAGTTATGCGGATTCGCCTCCAGGCCAACTTTATTCACCACCCGTGCAGCCATCGGTACCGCAGAGACACCTGCCGCGCCAATAAGCGGATTAATTGTGCCGCCACTGGCCTTGCTCATGGCTTTTGCCATCAGCACCCCGGTGGCCGTACCAATCGCAAAGGCCACTGCGCCTAAACCTAAAATCCCCAGAGTTTCAACAGTCAGAAATTTATCGGCGGATAACTTAGAGCCCACGGCCAGACCGAGGAAAATCGTAACAATGTTAATCAGTTCGTTCTGCGCGGTCTTGCTTAAGCGCTCAACAACCCCGCACTCCTTCATTAAATTACCAAAGCAGAACATACCCACCAATGGTGTGGCTGATGGCAAAAACAGAATGGTTAAAAACAGCACCGCCAGCGGGAACAGGATTTTTTCTTTCGCTGACACATGGCGCAGTTGGGCCATTTCAATTTTGCGTTCTTCAGGCGTGGTGAGGGCCTTCATAATAGGCGGCTGAATAATCGGTACTAAGGCCATATAGGAATAGGCAGCAACGGCTATCGCACCGAGTAGTTCCGGGGCCAGACGTGAGGCTAAAAATATAGCCGTTGGCCCATCAGCGCCGCCGATAATGGCAATCGCAGACGCATCTTTAAGGCTAAAATCAAAGCCCGGGATCACATTCAGCGCGATTGCCCCGAACAACGTGGCAAAGATACCAAACTGCGCCGCTGCGCCCAGCAAAAGCATACGCGGATTGGCAATCAAAGCGCCAAAATCGGTCATTGCCCCTACGCCCATAAAAATGAGCAACGGAAATACGCCGGTATCAATGCCAACTTCATAGATGTAATACAACATGCCGCCCGGTTCACTAAAGCCCGCCAGCGGGATATTGGTGAGAATGGCGCCAAACCCGATCGGAAATAACAGCAGTGGCTCAAACTTTTTGACAATGGCCAGGTACAGCAACAATGCCCCAACGGCCATCATAATCACCTGGCCCGACTCAAAATGGGCCAGCGCCGTGCTGTCCCATAAAATAGCTAATTGTTCCATTGGCCGTTAACCCAGGTCGATAAGAGGCTGACCGTTTGTCACACTGTCACCCTCTTTCACTTGCACTGCAGAAACGGTGCCGTCAAAGGCACTACGGATTTCCGTTTCCATTTTCATGGCTTCCAGAATAATCACCACATCGCCATTACTCACCTCATCACCCGGCGCTACCAGTATTTTAAATACGTTACCCGACAACGGCGCGTTAATACTTTGCCCGCCGCCAGCCGGAGCAGGTGTAGCTGGCTCAGCAGCGGCCGGCGCGGGTGTTACAGCGCCTAGCTGACCCGAAGCGCCCACCTCTACACTGTAGAGCTTACCGTCCACTTTAACGTCGTAGACCGCCGCCTCAGAGGTTGCCGGTGCGGCTGTCGCTGCTGGTGCAGGTTCTTCGCCAGTCGGCACAGGCTCAAAGGCATCCGGGTTGTTGCGATTCTGCAAAAACTTGAGGCCAATTTGCGGAAACAGCGCATAGGTCAGAACATCGTCAATTTTAGCCTCAGCTAAGGAGATTGACTTTTCTTTGGCCAGCTCGTCGAGTTCTGCTTCGAGTTTGCTAAGCTCAGGCTCAATCAAGTCAGCAGGGCGACAGGTGATGGCTTCACCACCATCCAGCACACGCTGTTGTAATTCACTGTTAACCGGCGCGGCGGTGGCACCATATTCGCCTTTTAGTACGCCTGCCGTCTCTTTTGAAATGCTCTTATAGCGTTCACCGGTGAGGACGTTAATGACCGACTGCGTACCCACAATTTGCGATGTCGGCGTCACCAGCGGAATAAAGCCTAAGTCTTCGCGAACGCGGGGGATTTCCTGTAACACTTCATCAAATTTATCAGCCGCCCCCTGCTCTTTTAGCTGGCTTTCCATGTTTGTAAGCATGCCGCCGGGCACCTGGGCAAGCAAAATGCGGGCATCAACGCCTTTCAGGCTCCCTTCAAACTTGGCATATTTTTTCCGCACTTCGCGGAAGTAAGCAGCAATTTCGGCCAGTTCAGGCAGATCCAAACCGGTATCCCGCTCGGTGCCCTCTAATATGGATACAATGGTTTCGGTCGCTGTGTGTCCGTAGGTCATGCTCATCGAAGAGATTGCCGTATCGAGAATATCAATCCCGGCATCTATCGCTTTTTGGTAGGTGGCCGTACTTAAACCGGTAGTTGCATGACACTGCATCGCAATGGGCACATCAACGGTCTTTTTAAGTTCAGTGATCAGGGTTTCACATTCGTAAGGCTTAAGCAGCCCAGCCATATCTTTAATACAGATAGAATGAACGCCCTTGTCTTCAAGCTGCTTAGCCATATCCAGCCAAACCTGCAGATTATGCACCGGGCTTACCGTATAGGAAATGGTGCCTTGCGCATGAGCACCGCAGTTTATTGCGGCTTTTATCGCTGTGTCCAGGTTACGCACATCGTTCATCGCATCAAAAATACGGAACACGTCTACGCCGTTATCGTGAGCGCGCTCAACAAAACGGGTGACCACGTCATCAGCATAGTGACGATAACCAAGCAGGTTTTGACCGCGTAATAACATTTGTTGGCGGGTGTTCGGCATCGCCTGTTTCAGCGCACGAATACGCTCCCACGGGTCTTCACCTAAATAACGAATGCAAGCATCAAAGGTTGCCCCACCCCAGGATTCAACAGACCAGTAACCGGCCTTATCGAGCTTTTCCGCTATGGGGAGCATATCGTCGATACGCATTCTGGTGGCAAGCAGTGATTGATGCGCATCCCGAAGCACCAGTTCGGTAATCGCCAGTGGCTTAGACATGTGATCTCCTAAAATATATTTTATTTATTTGCGTTTCTGTGCGCATGAACGGCAGCCGATATGGCTGCGATAACGTTGTTGTCAGTTGAAGGCGCTTGCTTAGCTTTATTGCCTGACGCTCTGACCGGCGCCTGAGGCTGGGCACCAGGAAACCGCTCACAAAACGCTTTGAGTCCGTTTACTGCAAAAATAAGGATGGTCAGGAATACAAATACAAAGCCCATTCCCACCAGCAACAAATTTCCAGCTTCTACGAGTAATTCTGAAATTGATGTAGCCATTGTTTTTTCCGGGCATTTTTTTCGAAACAGATTAGTATCATGCCACCTGCTAAAAGACAATATAAACAGTTGTTTAAACTGCATAAAAAGTCATTAAATACGACTAAATATTTATAATCATGCAAAATTACGCATAAAATAAACTTGGCTTATGCGCTCTATAAGTTTGGATGATTAAATTACAAAACCTGATTGGTTTCTTTGAGTTGCTATCTTTTTAGCCAGGCCACTGTTATTAGTGTATCCCTGCAAGCGATACTTCGCTGTATTCATCCTGAGGGAGAGGCTTAACAAAAGCAATAGAGATTGTGTTACCGATTACAGTATTTGCATAGAAAAACTAAAAAAGCCTGGTCTCTTAACCAATCAAACATCAATCAGTAATAGCAACCAGGCCCTTTACTTACTGTTGTTTGGGTGAGACAAGATAAAATACATACAACACGAGCAACACTGCAAAATATACTGCGCCGATGAGCGATTTTATTGCCAGGGTTAAATCGGTATACATTGAGATAAATGCGAGGATTGCACCGCCGATAAACCCCGCTGCCAAAATATACCTAAAGTTGAAATATCTGTTTGTCATAAAGAACCGATGATTAACCATAGCGCGTGCTTAAATATGACGCCGCATAGGAGCCAAGAACAGCCGCCATAGCGATCGGTCCGGTTGTTACGATGGCAACACCAATCAGGGCTGCAGATACGCCGATACTTGCACTCCAAGCTGTGTCATCACTGACCCCACCGGAAACAGTTTCTAATTCTTGTGTCGTTAATTCTTGCATATAAAATCTCCTGTAAATGACTCATTAAATGTCGATACTGCAACAAGAGTGTGTGTGATTTATATGCTTGAATCTACTGGCCACAAAGCCTGATTTGGCTTGCCGTTGTATGCAAAGCTTGGTGCATAAAACAACTGTTAGGATCTTCCGGGTAATCGGCAAAAGGGCCGCAGAACTCAAAACCATGCTTTAAATACAGCTGTCTGGCCGGTTCAAAAAACGCCATGGTGCCGTTCCTTGATGCGCGGCCAAACGTTACTTAGCATTAATATAGATTTCTGCCGATGAGTTCGAGGCGGTAAATTCGCCGTCAGAGACGATTACCGTCGCCCAAATTATATCGCCTGCAGTTACAACATCTGCTGGTAAAGTACGCTCATTTTGATCTGGGATAATAGCCCCAAACTTCGTCCATTGATAAGATATGCTTATCTGGGATTCTGGAGTATCTGGATCAATATAACGAATATTCTGTATTTCTAATTGATCACCTTCAAATGCCAGCTCGGGTGTAATAAACGGCGCAAATACTCTTGGCGGCCGATTCAATGCTTCAGGGGCAGTCAGTGGAGTGACATTGAAATCAGCATCGAGAAAATCATTGAGTGAAATAAAATACTTACCAGAGTCGGCTTCGCCGTCGGCATCCTCATCAATCAATAACTTTAGATCTCTTTCAAATTCCAGGGAAGCGGTGGCAGCATTTGCCATGCTAAATACCATTTTAGCGTAAAAAGGGTCGTTATCATTGGAGAATTTATTTTCTGTAACAAATTGAACTGCACCATATGTTTCTAATGTTATTTCACCCGAATAGCTGATGCCATCTTCTTCGCCACGATTACCGTCTGCACGCCAATCCAGTTGTTCTAAATACTGAATACCGGTTGATTGGGCTGAAAATAACAGATGACTAGATGAAAAATTAATATCAAATGGGCCTTCATCTCCTTTTTCAGTACCGTAAAGGTAATGACCCGTAATAATCCATTCCTCTTCATTAGTCAGCAAGCTAACCTCATTAAAAAAAAGTACACCATTGAAGTTGGCTTTGTCTGCCCCGTGCAGGCTAACAGCACCGTTGCCGGTAAGGATGCCACTTCCGACATCACATTGATTGTAATCTACTTCAAGAATGCCTACCCCATTCTCGTCCAGGTCACCAGTAAGATCGAGGCTCCCAGACAGCGAGCAGGGTTTAGAATAGCTACCGGTTATGGATTGACTTAGTATACCGAAACGTACGAGTATATAATAAGGAACACCAGGGTTTCCTGTTCCCAGCAGTTTACCCGTTACTTTCTGAACCACTTCAGGATTTATTGCCGCAGGTTCTGTTACTCCTTGATACAGGTGTTTTGCATACCCCCAGTAATTCTCCTCAAGTTCAGCTTCACTTAAGGTCGTAGGGTCTGTACTCATGACTTCAGCCCAATTAATAGGCGGAGGCGAAGGAGGGATCTGGGTATCGGGCAGGTCTATAGCACCGTTGTCATTTCCACCACAGGAGACTACAGAAATGACCAAGACAAAAATCGACAGGACTTTTGATAACATAAGTAGAGCATCCTTGCGTAAAAAACTGTGTATATTTTAATTTAATTACAGAAGTATAAGTTCTTTCTTTTCATTTATTTATCGTATCATAATATTTTTCAAACTACGGTATTTTAACTTTCATTGATGAAAAGCCTTCGCGCAATACTGCCAGTCAGCTTTGGTCAAGACTATTGCGAATTTGTTTCTAACAACTTACTTCAGCACTTTGTGCATAAAGCAACTGTTAGGATCTTCCGGGTAATCGGCAAAAGGGCCGCAGAACTCAAAACCATGCTTTAAATACAGCTGCCTGGCCGGTTCAAAAAACGCCATGGTGCCGGTTTCAAGCAACAGGTTTTTATAGCCTTTGTCCTGTGCAAATTGAATGATATGGGTCAACAACTGTTTGCCTGCACCAGTGCGCCGGGCATTGGCCGGTGTGCGCATAGACTTGATTTCGGCGTCATCATCACTGAGACGTTTGATGGCAATACAGCCTTTCAGCTCGGCGCCCTGGCGAGCTGCAAAAAAGGTAATGGCCGGATCTTTTAATTTTGCGACATCGAGCGCATGCACGCTCTCTGGCGGAGAGGTGGCGTACATATCAGCCAGGTGTTCTTCTAATAATTGGATGACATCGCCGCCTGACAAGTCATCGATGCTTATTGTCAGTGCCATGGGACTGCGTGGCGCCATCACAGAAAACCTTTCAGAGTTGCCAATCCAAATGCATTACACGTGGTGGCGTCCATCATTTCGCCACTTACGATGCGTTGCTTTAACTGGGCGAGCGGCATTTTATGAACGATTAGCCCCTGCTCTTCGTCTTCCAGCGCCTGGCTGGTGCCGGTTAACTCAGTGGCCACAAAAATATGGTAGCGTTGCGAGCACATCCCATACGCTAAGAATTGCTCACCCACGTACTGCCAATTATCGGCCAGTAAACCGCATTCTTCGCGCAGCTCTGCTTTAGCAACACTCAGTGCATCAAAGCTCTCTGCGCCTTCTTTAGCGCCTTGGGGGAACTCTAAATGCCGCCCCTTTACCGGATAGCGATACTGTTCAACAAGATACACATCGTCACCTGAGAGTGCTATCACCACAACAAAATCGGGTTTGTCGATAACTCCGTAAATGCCGCGATAACCATCGTCGCGACCAATGGCATCTTCACGCACCGTCATCCAGCGGTTTTGATAAACCACCTTCGAATCCAGCGTCTGAATCTCATCATCAGGGTAGGTGTTGCTCATGCTTTTTCATCCATACAAAGCGTTTTATTAGCGGCTGTGGCCAGCTCAACGTATCAATGTGATTAACCGCTGGCTGGCCAGTATAAGGGGGATGTGTTAAATATATTCCACTTCGATGATTTCGTACTCCACCGCACCTGATGGTGTTTGGATATTAACCATATCATCAAGCTCCTTACCGATTAATCCTCGCGCAATGGGGGAGTTAACCGAAATAAGGTTTTCTTTGATATTGGCTTCATCGTCACCCACGATGCGATATCTTGTTTCCGCACCAGATTCTACATTAAGGATGGTAACAGTCGCGCCAAAAATCACTTTGCCGTTATTATTTATCTTGGTCACGTCGATGATTTGTGCATTTGACAGCTTACCTTCGATATCCTGAATACGGCCTTCACAAAAGCTTTGTTGCTCACGGGCGGCGTGATATTCAGCATTTTCTTTCAGATCGCCATGCTCACGGGCTTCAGCAATCGATGCGATAATTCTTGGGCGGTCAACTGTTTTAAGTTGATTCAACTCCTCACGCAGCATTTCTGCACCACGCATAGTCATAGGATATTGAGTCATAATTTTATTCTCACTTTATGGAATAAGTTCACAAGTAGCAAAAAAACTGCGCCTGACAGGCGCAGCTTTCAATATTTGTTCACGTTTAACTTACAATGAATACTAAAGGATACCGCGTATCCGGGCTTAAATACCAGATCTGTTTAGTAAAATAGGTATCCTTACCCGGGTTATAGCAGCCTCACAGCAATAAAAAAGGCGTCTCATCCGACGCCTTTTAACAGGTTGTTAGTGTTGTCTGTCCGGGCACCTGTAGGTTAGCCGTTATGGCGTTACAGCCCCTGCTGACCGGGCAACACTTACCCTTTAGTGAATTCTGGCATGCAGTTCCTGTACAGAGGTCACTTTTCCGCGGTCATCGGCCGATTTGGCCTGTACCGTTGCAAATGCAGCATTCATGGTGGTGGTATAAGTCACCTTATTAAGCAGCGCTTCGCGACGAATATACACCGAGTCAGTGATTGCCTGGCGTCCTTCTGTAGTGTTTACAATATAGGTGTATTCACCGTTTTTGATTGCATCCACAATATTCGGACGACCTTCAGACAGCTTGTTCACTATGCTTGCTTCGATGCCATTGTCATGCAAATAGGCGGCGGTGCCTCGCGTACATTCAATCGAGAAACCTTTCGCCAGTAATGCTTTTGATAGCTCAATCAGCTTAGGCTTGTCGGTTTGACGTACCGATAACAACGCTTTACCCGAGTCAGGCAACGGCGCACCGGCACCAAGATTGGCTTTTGCATAGGCTTCTTCAAAGGTATCACCAACGCCCATTACTTCGCCGGTTGAACGCATTTCCGGGCCCAACAATGGATCAACGCCCTGGAACTTAGCAAACGGCAATACAACCTCTTTCACCGAGTAAAACGGCGGAATGATTTCGGCTGTAAAGCCTTGTTCTTTAAGCGAGGTTCCGGCCATGGCGCGGGCAGCAATTTTGGCCAGCTGAACGCCGGTTGCTTTCGATACAAAGGGTATAGTACGGGCGGCGCGCGGGTTCACCTCAATCAGGTACACTTCGCCATCTTTAATTGCGAATTGGGTATTCATTAAACCCACCACGCCCAGCTCAAGTGCCATTGCTTTAACCTGCTCGCGCATGACGTTTTGAATGTCCTGCGGCAGTGAGTGAGGCGGCAATGAGCAGGCTGAATCGCCGGAGTGAACACCTGCCTGTTCGATATGCTCCATGATACCGCCAATCACAACATCAGTGCCGTCGCATACGGCATCAATGTCTACTTCGATAGCATCATCAAGGAAACGGTCGAGTAATACCGGCGAGTCGTTAGAGACTTTTACCGCTTCGTTCAGGTAGCGTTTAAGATCTTTTAAGTCATAAACGATTTCCATCGCCCGGCCACCCAGCACGTAAGATGGACGAACCACCAGCGGGAAGCCGATTTCCTTGGCCATTTCCAGCGCCTGCTCCATATTACTGACGGTCGCGTTAGCGGGCTGCTTGAGGTCAAGCTTGTTGACCATCTGCTGGAACCGCTCACGGTCTTCAGCGCGGTCAATAGCATCCGGTGAGGTGCCTATAATGGGTACACCGTTCGCTTCCAGTGCGCGAGCCAGTTTCAGTGGCGTTTGGCCACCATACTGCACAATCACACCTTTCGGTTTTTCAATATCAACAATCGACAGCACGTCTTCAAGGGTGACTGGTTCAAAGTACAAACGGTCAGAGGTGTCATAATCGGTTGAAACTGTTTCAGGGTTACAGTTAACCATAATGGTCTCGTAACCATCCTCGCGCATCGACAAGGCAGCGTGAACACAGCAGTAATCAAACTCAATGCCCTGTCCGATCCGGTTTGGACCACCACCAATGACCATAATTTTATCGCGCTCAGATGGCGCCGCTTCGCACTCTTCGTCGTAAGTTGAATACATGTAAGCGGTACTGGTTGAGAATTCCGCCGCACAGGTATCAACCCGCTTGTAAACAGGCTTGATGCCCATCTCTAAGCGCAATTCACGTACATCACTTTCTGCTACGCTGGTTAAATCGGCCATGCGTGCATCAGAGAACCCTTTACGTTTCAGGGTACGCATAAGTTCTGCATCAATTTTGCTGATGCCCAAATCGGCGATTTTCTGCTCTAGCTGAATGATCTCTTCAATCTGCACCAGGTACCAGCGATCAACGTTAGTGAGTGAGAACACTTCATCAACAGACATACCAAAGCGGAATGCGTCACCGATGTACCAAATTCGTTCAGCACCGGGCTGACGCAGTTCGTACACTAACTTATTGCGCGCTTCCGGGTCTTCAACATCGAGCATGGGGTCAAAGCCATTGGCGCCAACTTCAAGACCTCTCAGTGCTTTTTGCAGCGACTCCTGCTGGTTACGGCCAATGGCCATTACCTCACCCACAGATTTCATCTGTGTGGTTAAGCGGTCATTAGCGCCAGCGAACTTCTCAAAGTTAAAGCGTGGTATCTTGGTAACCACATAGTCGATTGCCGGCTCAAATGATGCAGGAGTTAAACCACCGGTAATATCATTGGCCAGTTCATCCAGGGTGTAACCTACCGCCAGCTTGGCAGCCACTTTGGCAATAGGGAAACCGGTTGCTTTAGAGGCCAGCGCTGATGAGCGTGACACCCGCGGGTTCATTTCGATGATCACCAGGCGCCCGGTCTTAGGATCTACACCAAACTGTACGTTCGAGCCACCGGTTTCAACGCCAATTTCGCGCAGTACGGCCATCGCCGCGTTACGCATAATCTGAAATTCTTTGTCGGTCAGTGTTTGCGCCGGGGCAACGGTGATAGAGTCACCGGTATGCACGCCCATAGCATCGAAGTTTTCGATGGTACAGACAATAATGCAGTTGTCCGCTTTGTCGCGCACCACTTCCATTTCGTATTCTTTCCAGCCAATCAGCGACTCATCGATGAGCAATTCATTGGTGGGGGATAAATCCAGGCCACGGGTACAAATTTCGTTAAATTCGTCGATGTTGTAGGCAATACCGCCACCGGAGCCGCCCATCGTGAATGACGGCCGGATAATACACGGAAAACCAATGCGGCTTAGCACGTCGTGGGCCTGCTCCATGGAGTGGGCAATTTCAGCGCGCGGACACTCAAGCCCAATAGATTTCATGGCCTGATCAAAGCGCTCACGATCTTCGGCTTTGTCGATTGCATCGGCGGTAGCACCGATCAGCTCAACGTTAAATTCGTCGAGCACACCTTCGCGGTTAAGATCCAATGCACAGTTCAGTGCAGTTTGCCCGCCCATGGTAGGCAAAATGGCATCAGGGCGCTCTTTTTCGATGATCTTGCGCACGACTTCCCAGTGAATAGGCTCGATGTAAGTCGAATCGGCCATTTCAGGATCGGTCATAATCGTAGCAGGATTCGAGTTCACCAGAATAACGCGATAGCCTTCTTCGCGAAGGGCTTTACACGCCTGGGCGCCGGAGTAATCAAACTCACAGGCCTGACCGATAACAATTGGCCCGGCTCCCAGAATCAAAATACTTTTTAGGTCGGTACGTTTTGGCATTGGGCTAGTTCCTACTGCTTTGACTGTTCAATTAAGTCGATGAAATGATCAAATAATGCAGCTGCATCGTGCGGTCCCGGGCTCGCTTCAGGGTGTCCCTGGAAGCTAAACGCCGGCTTGTCAGTACGATGAATGCCCTGCAGGGATTTATCAAACAAGGAAACATGCGTTACCTTGAGGTTATCGGGTAAGTTATCTTCATCAACCGCAAAACCGTGGTTTTGGCTGGTGATCATTACCACATCACGCTCAAGATCTTTCACCGGGTGGTTAGCACCATGGTGACCAAATTTCATTTTTACCGTTTTAGCACCACTGGCCAGCGCTAACAGCTGATGCCCTAAGCAAATACCGAACACGGGTAAATTGGTATCAACAATGGTTTTTATCGCTTCAATAGCGTAGTCACATGGCTCAGGATCGCCCGGTCCATTCGACAGGAAAACCCCATCAGGTTTCATCGCCAACACGTCTTCGGCTGACGTTTGCGCTGGCACCAAGGTCAGCTTGCAGCCGCGGTCCACTAACATACGCAAAATATTGTGCTTGGCACCGTAATCGTAGGCAACCACATGATATTTGAAATCTGCACCGGCTTTATAGCCACCGCCGAGCTCCCACACGCCGCTGTTCCACTCGCTGATTTCTGTGGTAGAAACCACTTTGGCTAAATCCATTCCTTTGAGACCAGGGAACGCTTTAGCATTCTCCAGCGCGGCGGCTTCATCCAGTGCATCAGTACAGACGATACAACCGTTTTGAGCGCCTTTATCACGCAGAATACGGGTCAGTCTGCGCGTGTCTATATCGGCAATGCCAACAATGTTGTTGGCTTTAAGATATTCAGACAGTGTTTGTTCGTTTCGAAAATTACTGGCAACGAGGGGAAGATCTCTAATCACCAGTCCTTTAGACCAGATTTTATCAGATTCAACATCTTCCTGGTTAGTACCGGTATTGCCAATGTGGGGATAAGTCAGGGTAACAATTTGTTCAGCATACGAAGGGTCAGTAAGAATTTCCTGATAGCCTGTCATAGAAGTATTAAATACTACTTCACCAACTGACACGCCTTGGGCACCGATAGCAGTACCCTTAAACACAGAACCATCCTCTAACACCAAAAGGGCGGAATTAGCCAAGTCAACCTCCAAATTAAGGATAACCGAGAGTTTTTATTAACACTCACAAAAAACGGGAGGTAAGGTTAATTTACATCCCGTTTACTAGTATTTGCAGCTAATGAATATGCATTTTTGCAGTGATTAAACTGTAAAAATGCTAATTTTTGGCAAATTCCGTGGATTATAGACCATCTAAGCTTAAAGGTCTAACACAATCTGGAAAAACATTAAAAATATCAACTTAACGCTAAAATCCCTTCAAACTAGCCAAAAGCGCTAGTTATCTATGTTAATAAAAGCCAGAAACACACTTTTAAAGCACAAATTTTAAAATGCTAATTAGTGCTCTAAAGACAGCACATCGTGCATACCATACTGCCCCGCGCCCCGGCCTGACAACCATATGGCAGCATGAACAGCACCGCGGGCAAAGGTGAGACGGCTGGAGGCCTTATGGGTAATTTCCAAACGTTCACCAATGTCGGCAAACAGCGCGGTATGCTCTCCTACCACATCACCGGCTCGCACCGTCGCAAAGCCAATGGTGTTGTGATCCCGTGGCGGCGTTTTGCCTTCCCGGCCATATACGGCGCACTCAGATAAATCGCGGCCTAACTCACCGGCAATGGCTTCGCCTATGGCCATGGCTGTGCCCGATGGCGCATCCTGCTTAAAGCGGTGATGGGCTTCGAGTATCTCTATATCAGCGGTTTTGCCCAGGGCTCTGGCGGCTTGTTTTACTAATGAAAGCATCAGGTTTACCCCCACGCTATAGTTGGCAGCAAACACCACGGGGATTTTCTCTGCGGCCGCGGCCAGAGAGTCAAGCTGCTGTGCTGACAAACCGGTAGTGCCAATTACCACCGGCTTGTTATGGGCCACACACCAGGCAAGATTACTTTCAAATGCAGCGGGCAAGGTAAAGTCAATCATCACATCAACCTCATCAGGGCTGATCAATGATAACCCGGAGCAAGGCGTCCCAAGCTTACCAATTCCGGCCAGTTCACCGACATCAATGCCCACCAGTGGCGAGTCATCACGAACCGTGGCCACACTTAAGGTTGCATCATTATTTTCATTGAGCGCTTCAATTAATACACGCCCCATACGGCCATTGGCACCAAAAAGACCTACTTTCATCGCTAACCTGCTTGCTTATTCTCGACACCCTTGGTTGACTGTAGCAACAGCAATCCGGGCATAATGACTATTAATAATGGCGAATTGTGCCTGATAGCAGTGCAGATGAAAACCCGCAAGTAACGGTACTTCGTCGCTTGCCTGCGCTCAATGCCATGGGTTACCTTATTCGGTAGTCTTTATCATCAGGTCTGAACGCGTTTTTTAAGGAACATCCAACATGGAAAAACGACTAATCTGGGATATTCCCACCCGCCTGTTCCACTGGTTACTGGTGGCCTGCATACTCGCGCAGTATTTAACGGCTGAGGTGTTCGATGCCATAGACTGGCATTTTAAAATTGGCTATTTCACACTGGGGCTGATTTTTTTTCGCTTAATGTGGGGATTTGCCGGCCCAACCTATGCCCGTTTTAGTCAGTTTTTGCATGGCCCGGGGACTGTTTTAACATATGCAAAAACACTTCCCAGCCGACACTCACCTGAACATGCCGGCCACAACCCAATGGGTGGCTGGATGGTAATGGTATTGCTGGGCCTGGTAGCATTGCAGGGGATCAGCGGCTTATTTATCGGTGACGATATTATTAATAACGGCCCTTACTATGACGCTGTATCAGACGCCACCCGCGACACCATGAATGCCATTCACCACACTGCCTTTAACGTTCTGCTCGCGGCCATTGCGCTGCATGTTGCCGCCGTAGTGTTTTATGTTCGCTATAAAAAGCAGCTACTGATAGCCGCTATGCTGCATGGTAAAAAGCCTACTGCTGAGCCAGGCATTTCATCTTCGAGACTATTGCTGGCACTCATTCTGATCATCGCAGTTATCAGCCTGATGTATTATGCAATAGAAATTGCGCCGCCTGCACCGGCAGTGGATGCTGATATGTACTACTGATTTTATGTGTTGCCCGGGCGACTTCGGATAGTGTTGAAAGCTGCGTCGTCAACGGCAACTTATACCGCCTTGAATCCACACGCCGTTGACGACCTAAGCAGTAGAAGATAGAGCAGTTAAAAATATAAACAGTTGAAAACAGTAGCACTGCAGCGCATAGTTAAAACGATGATGCATGGAAACGCCGCATCCCTGCGCCGATAATTTATTCTAAGGTGGTTTCAACGCTTTTTTACTTAACGGTAGCGCAGAATTCAGAAAGTGTATTTCACATACAAGGACTTAATGATGAAACTTTCAACAGCCTTAATGACATTAATTGTTATTTTACTTGCTGCGAATATCGTTTTATACGCCAGCGATAATTTCTTTTACAATAAACAATCTCCGGTAACTGCCCCTGTTCAAACGCAAGGTAATGATATGTCGCCCGGAATAAAAAACATTGCGGAAGGCCAAAACCATCAAACACAAAACAGCCTGAATGAAACTGCACAAATTAAACGTGACGAAAGTCAGCCTTTGTCAGCGGAAAATAAACCGGCCGGGCCGGATGTTGCAGAACAAACCAATCAACGCTCTCTGTTTATCAAACAAGGTGATAAACAGGCACTCAATTTTGACTACCTTGAATCGATCGACATCAATAGCATGAAAGAAATTATTGATAATATTGATTTTTCTGCCAAATATGAGAGTACAATATCCGGTGAAAATGCGTTGAACAGGGCTTTGCACAACGCACTGACAGAACAAGTGCACATTTTGGATCAACAAGCGGTTTGTAATAATGAGATTTGCGCAATAGCGTTACAATCTGACTCATTAGACAGTTTGGATTCCACCTTGTCCCAGCTAGCCTTTGGCGAAGATACCTCTCAATACCTCAACGGTGGCTTAATGCGAGTATTTAAAGATAACGGTCAATATTACGCGGTGATGCTATCTCCCAAAGAATAGATGGCCGATTATTACCCAGTACGCAATAGCTTTCCCATAGTCTGTGATTGTGCCCATCCGAAAAGTCAGTAGTATAGCCGTAACGCTGCACCCAACGCAGTTTGTACAATAAGGAGAGAGTGATTGTTTCAACATAATACACAGATGGAAAACGCCTACCGTTTTTCTCGATTCGATATGGATAACCCGCTTTCCAGTTGTAGTCAGCATCCAATTGTTCTGGAGGATCAAAACTGGACGACCTGCGAGCATTACGTGCAGGCCAGACTATTACGCTCACCGGCGCAGGCAAAAAAAGTGGAGCAAATGACGAGCGGCGAACAAGCTGTTGCGTTTGCCGCTCCCTGGTACCGCCGCAAAGTAACCGACTACAAAAAGCTGGCACCTGTTCTTATGACGCGTGCCCTGTACACCAAAGTACAAATGTACGAAGAAGTCAGGGAAGCCTTACTGGCAATTGAAACGCCATTAATTATCGAAAGTTCACAATACGACTATTTTTGGGGCATTGGTCGTGACCAGCGAGGCGAAAACCACCTTGGTAAAATCTGGTTGAATATCAGAGAAAAAATTACAACATCAGATATTCGCAAACCAGAGGCCTGAATTCTTCTTTCCAGATCTCGCTGCTAATCATGCCTTGCAGGCATCATCTGTAAAACTCTCCGGCAACAACAAATATCGACCAGAATTCACGCATGATTGAAGCCACTTTCATTGAAATGATTTAGTACAGAAACGAAACGATTCTCGGCAATTTTGGCAAAATGAACGCTTCGCATGTAGCCGCGAGGAATCCTGGGGTCCGGCCACACCTGCGGAGTAAAACAGGGAGAAAACCCCGAACAGTATTACTGATCGGGGCAATAATTGGACAAACTACCCCTTAGGACCGGGCACCGCTGGCACGCCGTTACCTGGTTTCCCATTGGTAATATACATACTTACTTCGTAATTACCGGTGCGCAATTCACCTAAGCCATTGGCGTCCAACGAGATCACGCCTGCACTGGGTATTAACAAAATATCCGGCGATGAAACCTGCATTACATAGGTTCCGTCTTTTTCTAACGGCGCATCAACCATGTAGGCATCAAACCCTTCAAAGTTCTGGAAGTTTCTCTGTACGAATGTGAGGGAACCATCGGCTTCCTGATAATACAGTTCAACCGCACCAATAACAGAATCAGCCAACTCGACCTGTTCAGCCGTGAGCGTATCGAAGCCAAAGAACTCAGCGCTCAAAAACTGGCCTGCTTTGGCTTTAAATACGTAACTATCAACTTCGTTTGCAACATCGATACGCCCGGCAACCCGCGCTTCAAGCAGTTCCAATTTGCCATCGGCATTGTCGCCGGTCACCAGGGTGTTTGGCGCCAGGACTTTATTCAACTTCACTTTCTTGTTACCGCCGGACACCGCTTCTTCCTGAACGATACGCGCACGTTGGTTAGTTGCCAGTTTTAGCGCAGAACGCTCAGAGAAAAAGCGTAAATCAAGGGTACTGTCGCCTAATCCGGTACCAACACTTGCACCTGATGCCATGGTGTGGTCAAAAGATTCGAGCGCTGCTAACGGACCGTCAAACACTGGGAAAAAATCACCTGTACCGGGTGTTACGCCGTCACCGGGGGCACCAAAGCTATCGTGATGACGCAGGCCGAGATTATGGCCGAGTTCGTGCGCACCGGTATTTGAAGCCTGGTTAACAATAGCAAACGACAGCGCTCCCGCTACATCACCGTCGATAACAGGCACGCCCGAAAGCTGCGAGAAAAATGCGCCACTAGGATCCAGCTCAACCAACACTTGCCAAAGACCAGCATCAACAAAGGCGCTGTCGTTACGAATTTCGTTTCTAACATCAATGGACTGAGCTCGCCCAAACAAAATGCCACCACCAAAATCAATACAGATACCGTCCTCATCCTGACACTCAAAATTGAGTGTTGAATATTCACCTTCGGTGGGCTGAGTTTGAGTAAAACTAATGTTGAAACCTTCATAGCGACTTTCAATGTTTGCCTGAATTGCATCGCGTTCAGCTTGTGAATACTCATAACTGGTAAAAGTTTGAGGAACTCCCGGGGTGAAGGTTATTGCCTCAAACGTCGGCGATGACTGCTCGAAGTTTAGATATACCACCTGAGTTGAATTATCTTTATGGCCCATGGCAATTCCCTTGCCTGCCTTTTTACCGCTTTTACCGCCAGCGCTGCTTTTGCCTGACATAACAGCCGCTGCGCTTTGCTCTGCAGTTGTTGCAACTGATAAAATGGCGAGGGTCTCTTCGCGACTCAGTGCGCGTCGGTCGACGCATGAAGTTTCACCGCAGTCGTCGGTGATAACCGGTAGTTGGGTAATTGCCGTTAGATCCTGTGCGTAAGCGCTTTGTGCAAAACACATCATGCTCGTTGCAATGATACTCAAACCCTGAATTTTACTTTTTGTTGTCATTTTACTTCCCTATTACTTGCTATAAAACAGTAATCACTTTATGCAAGCTAACTCGTTTTGATGTTATTTTAGTTTGGCTCGAAAACCAAAATTAACACTAGCAAAGTTAACTATATTTGGGAATTTTTCAGCGCCGTTCATCTGGCACTAAATAGTTACACCGCGTTGCTCGCAGTGTAATCATAATTTGAAAGAAATCTGACGCAGTCAAGGAAGAAACCTTTTACCGCCCCCGGCAAGCAGATTGCCAATGGATCTGAATCATCAGGAGTTTCCCCTGTCCATACGCTTGCGTTGGTACTCACTATTAAACGGCTTGATACACTTTCAAAGGCTCTTCCGGCAGATGCCAGTAACTAAATATAACGTCTTCGCTCAGCAGCAATGCCCAGCCCTATAAACGCAGCAATATACGCTACACCCCGGTACTCGTAAGCAATAAAGTTAAACATATGATGTAACAGCGGCGCACCATAGAGCGTCAGGGCGCCGTACCCGAAGGCGCAAAGTAAAACAAACAGGCTGCTGCGTATAATAAAATGCAATCCGCTTAAGCTTCGTTTGAACTGGCGGTTAATGATATCGCCGTATACGACTAACAGCGTGGCCATAAGCATTAAGCTCATTTCAGTAAAATAATCCGCCAGGAGCTGGCTTATTGGAACGGTCACCGACGACAACATACTAATTCTCTTATTCTGACAGTGATAAAATGTGCATAATGCGTTGCGGTCACGCGGCTGTCAAAAAAAAGCCGGACAAAGCCGGCGCAAAAAAACAGGCCCCAGAAGAACGATAAAGGCCGTTTTAGATGTTGAAACTTGTCAGGTAAATGGTTTATTGCGTCTCAGTGGCAATGTCGTTTACCAATCCCTGCGCCTGCATAATCGCCTCAATTTCGGCCACACTGCCAGGATCATCAATGGTCGATGGCACTGCCACTTCCTGATTGGCTGCAATTTGCCTGAGCAGTTTACGTAAAATTTTTCCCGAGCGGGTTTTGGGTAGCCGGGGAACCACCACAGCACGGTTAAAACAGGCAATCGGGCCAATTTCTTTGCGCACCATGGCAATCAGTTCTGCCTGCAATGTGTCTTCGTCTATCGCGACACCGTCTTTTAATAATACCAACCCTACCGGAGTCTGCCCTTTCAGCGGACAATGAACACCAATAACAGTGCACTCGGCGATAGCATCATGAGCCGCGATAATCTCTTCCATTTCACCGGTTGATAAGCGATGGCCAGCGACGTTAATGACATCGTCTGTACGCCCCATAATGTAAACATAGCCATCATCATCTATATAGCCACCATCCCCTGAGCAGTAATAACCCGGAAAGTCTTTCAGATAACCAGACTTAAAACGCTCAAAGTCGCCCCATATGGTGGCCAGGCAACCCGGCGGCATAGGTAATTTTATCGCTACTGCCCCCTGATGGCCGGGCGGTAATTCATTGCCGCGGGGATCAAGTATTTTTACGTTGAAACCGGGGGTCGGGAAGGTCGACGACCCCGGTTTTGCCGGCATTTCCTCTATTCCCATCGGATTAGCGCAAATTGCCCAGCCCGTTTCAGTTTGCCACCAATGATCCACAATGGACTTGGCGGTCTTTTCGGCGGTCCATAAATAGGTCGGCGGATCGAGCCGTTCGCCGGCCATAAAAATGGTGCTGAGCGATGAGATATCGTATTTATTCAGCTCGCTGGCCTGTGGATCTTCTTTACGGATTGCCCGAAATGCGGTTGGCGCAGCAAACAACGCTTTAACCTTGTATTCTTCTACCATCCGCCAAAACGCACCGGCATCCGGCGTGCGTACCGGCTTACCTTCGTATATGACGGTTGTACAACCATGCAATAGCGGCCCGTATACAATATAAGAGTGCCCCACCACCCAGCCCACATCAGAAGCCGCCCAGAACACATCACCAGGCTGCATATTGTAAACCGCCGACATGGAATATTTTAATGCAACCGCATGACCGCCATTTTCCCGCACTACCCCTTTGGGTTTGCCGGTAGTGCCCGACGTATAAAGGATATACAGTGGGTCAGTACCTTTTACTGCAACACACCCTGCGGGCCTGGCGTCAGCCATGGCGGTAGTCCAGTCTACATCAATGGTGGAGTGCATCTCTGCTCTGGCCTGTGGTCGTTGCAGTACGATACAGCAATCAGGTTTGTGCGCAGATAACGCAATGGCCTCGTCAACTAAGGGTTTGTACTCAATGACTTTTGCAACCTCGATACCACAAGACGCTGTGACAATCACTTTCGGCGCAGCATCTTCGATTCTGACCGCCAACTCGTGGGGTGCGAAGCCACCGAACACAACCGAGTGAATAGCACCGAGGCGAGCCACCGCCAGCATTGCGATAACAGCTTCATTGATCATCGGCATATACACAACAACCCGATCGCCTTTAGTAACTCCGCGGGCTTTTAATACACCCGCAAAAAGCGCGACCTGTTGCTGCAACTGTTTATAGGTTAATACTGATTTGGCATTAGTGACCGGAGAATCATAAATAATAGCAGGCTGGTTGCCACGGCCATTGTCGACATGATAATCAACCGCCATGTAAGCGGTATTCATTTCACCATCTTCAAACCAATGATAATTGCCCTCGTTATCCTGCGTGAGTATGTCTTGCGGGAATTTATACCAGGGAAGCGCGTTGGCTTGCTCCGCCCAAAACCGGGCGGGCTGTTCAATAGAACGCTGATATTCTGATCGGTATGACATAAATATTCATTTCCTACACGTAATGTTGAGCGCTGAAAGCTACTATGAAAACTTCAGCATCACATTACAGTAATCGAAAATGCGTTAATTGCGCATACGACCTTGGGCTTAGATGTCGACAATATTGTTAATTTTTGTTCTTTCAGACGTGCTGACGTGGTGCCAGAACGCTTCCGTGAATGTAGTCCAGCCAGGCCTTTTCGGGTAATGGTCTGGAAAAATAGTACCCCTGAAAAAACTGACAGCCCCGGCTTAACAGATAATCACGTTGAAAGTCGTTTTCGATGCCCTCTGCCACATTGCTTACCTTTAGCGCCTGGGCTAAATCGATAATCGAATTGACGATAGGCACATCGTCGTCTTTGTAAGTAATTTCGTCCACAAAGTAGCGGTCAATTTTAAGCTCTGAAATGGGAAGTTCTTTAAGGTAACTCAAACTTGAATAGCCGGTACCAAAGTCATCAATCGAAAATGAAAAGCCCAGCTGACCCAGCTCTTCCATCCGTTCACGAACCAAATCAATACTGGAGACCAGCGTAGTTTCGGTAATTTCAAGCATTAAGTCCTGGGGTGCCACCTGCCAATCCCCGACCAGTTTTTGCAAGGTATCAGGAAAATCAGCACGTACAATATGGCGACCACTGATATTTACCGCAATACGAGTTGACTGGTTGAGCTCCCGGCATCGTTTTATCAGGCGACAGACATCATTCAATACCCAGTTACTAATATCGATAATGGCATCGCTTTCTTCGGCAATCGGAATAAACTCAGCCGGGCTGATAAAGCCCAGTTCAGGGTGCTCCCAGCGGATCAGAGCTTCTGACCCAACAACACGATTTTGCGCATCTAACTGGGGTTGCAGCATTAAATAAAACTCATCGTTCTGCAGGGCATTTTGAAAGGAATGACTTATCGTATTGTACCGGTTATAGTCTTCAAACGCACTTTTATCCAGTGTCAAAAGACTCCCAACACCTTGTTTTTTAGCGCGTTTATTGGCAAACGACAATATCCCGTTAATTTTTTCGTAGCTGGCTTTTGACGCCTCCAGGCGACAGGAAGATATTGCCGCAGTCACAGCGTGACTTAAGTCAGCGGTGACAACAGGTTCCTTGATTGCTTTGTTTAACGCATACTCCAGCATGTTGATGTTATCGTGACTTTGCTGGTCGCTACCGATGGGAGCCGTAGACAAAATTAAAAAGTTATCACCAATGCCCCTGTACACCTTTAGCCCCTGGGAAACCACATTGGTTAAGCGCTCGGCGATAGTCAGCAAAATTTTATCGCCCACATTCTTACCAAAACTCAGGTTGTACTGCGTAAAATTATCCATGTCTATAAGGCAACAATATATATCCAGTACCTTAAAGTGCGACGAGGCTTGTTTGAGCACTTTTGCCAAATCAATCTCAAATGAGCGCATATTAGGTAATGCGGTCAGCGCGTCAAAATATGCCGCATGGTAAATTTCTTCCATGGCTTTCTTGCGCTCAGTGATATCTTTTACAATACCAATAAACTGACGCTGACCATCCTGAATAACCTCAGAGAGAGACAATTCAATGGGAAATACCCGCCCTGATTTGTGCAATCCCGGTAACTCGCGACCCACACCAATTATTTTTGCGCGGCCAGTTTCCAGATAATGTGCAATAAACTCATCATGATATTTCGCGTAAGGCTCAGGCATTAAAATGCTGACATTTTCACCCACTATCTCATCAGCTTCGAAACCAAAGATTGTCGACATTGTGCTGTTTGCGGTAATGATAATGCCATTGGTGTCGATAGTCACCACAGCGTCATTTAAATTATCAAGAATAGCAGTCAGGTAGGCAGCATGATTGTACTCGGTTTCAAGTAACCGGTATTGTTCAGTAACATCCTCCAATGCGCCGTAAATATGGGTAACCTTGTTTCCCGCGTAACGGGGTTTGCAGGTTGCTTTCACCCGGATTGTGCTGCCATCAGCGCGATTTAGAGCCCCCTCAAGACAATACTCTCCGCCCGCGATAATAACGTTGTTAACGCCTGCGCGTATATCGGCTTTGGTCTCCGGCGCAAAATAAGATAACGAGGCTTCTAAGTCTATGGGTGCACCAATGGGCAGACCGTAAAGCAGAAACATTTCATCAGTCCAGGTGAGCGCACCGCTCGCCAGGTCAACTTCCCAACCGCCGGTTTTAGAGATAGAGCCTATTTCGTTGAGTAGTTCCAGCTTTTGATTAAGCAGGGCGTTGGTGCTGATAACAGGACAGGCATGATCCTGGGCTTTTTCGATAACCAGCGATATACGCTGACAGGCAATCTCAAGAGCAGGTTCACATAAGGTCGAAAGCTTCGAACTCTGCTCACACATCATCACAATGCAAGCAACCGGTAATCCATCGGGTATATAAAGCTGTTTAGCAATGCAGTGGAAATTATTATGCAAAGCATTTCCATCGAAGACTAATTTACTCACTTCCATAGTTGCCAAACTAAGGTAATCATAGTCCGGTATTTCAAGCTCTACACTTTCAACCGGTATCGCCTTGCCATTGAGCTGATAAAACATCACGTTGTCAGCGCGATACGCAGTGTCGAGCCCAATCACTGCAATGCCGCAACATCCTGAGATTTGCGTTGCCTGCCCGGCGATTGTGCGAAAGTTGAATCCTGATAATTTGGCCAATGCATTCGGCCGGTTAAAACTCTGGTCTTCCATAAACCATCACCATTGATGCTTACTAAACAATAAAACCCATACTTACTCCCATAAGCTTAGGTAAGATTGTTTAAAATACAACTATTTAGCTAACCTGAAAATGATGCGAAAGAAGCCAGATTGGCTTCATCGGTAGCCATGCCACAAAACAAACATATCTTACTGATATAAATACAATTATCTATTTCGGGAGCGTTGTGACGTTGCCACTGTACTGACGTTTAACGATTGAAATTTTTGATGAGAACCGGGGGCACAAAAAAGCCCGGTCAATGCCGGGCTGCATTAAAGTATCTGACAAGGTTAGTCTTTGTAATCATCATGACATGATTTACACGAGCCCCCCAAGGCTCCAATTGCATTTTTATAACGGCTTTCATCACCCGACATAGCGGCGGCCTTTATACCACTGGCCGCTTGTTTAAAATCCGCAATCTTTGCCAATACATCGGCTTCGTTGGTAAACAACGCAGGTAACGCATCGGTGCTGACATCAAACTGGGTGGTATCCACCAGCAGGTAATCTGCCATCATATCAGCCAATTGCTCTAACCGGGTGGCGTTGGTCTTCATCACTGCGGCATCATAGGGTAACGCCCCTTTGGCCATACCAAACATCGGTGATGCATTACTTTTGACCAGTTGATACAACGACTGACGATATTCCACGGCAGCTTCAGCCTGTTTTTCTGATGTCGCCACAGAAGCAGCATGGGTTACCGTCGATAGCCCCAGCGCGATCATCGCTGCTGTAAGTACCTTTACTGTTTTCATTTCCTGTTCTCCGGTTTGGTTTGTGTAAATTGCCTGTTGGTTGTTAAACCTTTTTTTGTTTGCAGCTTTTATCTTGAACAAAAAAAAACGGATCAACAAGTGTTGATCCGTTAAATACTTATAATTACAAGCTAAATGACTAGTTCGTCAGGTCGTCAAAGAACTTCTTAACGCCGTCAAAAAAGCCCTGCTCCTTGGGACGGTGCTTGGCCGCATCGGTGCCTTTGCCCATCGATTCGTCCAGTTCACGCAGTAAGTCTTTTTGTTTCGACGACAGGTTCACTGGCGTTTCCACAACGACTTTACACATTAAGTCGCCGACCGCACCACTACGCACTGATTTTACCCCTTTACCCCGTAAACGGAACATACGTCCTGTCTGGGTTTCAGGGTTCACTTTCAGCTTTACTTTACCGTCTAAGGTAGGCACCTGCAGTTCACCGCCGAGCGCCGCCGTGGTAAAGCTTAAAGGCACTTCACAATACAGGTTGTTACCGTCACGAGTGAAGATATCGTGATCACGCACATGCACCTGCACGTACAAATCGCCTGCTGGCGCGCCATTTTCACCGGCTTCACCTTCGCCGCTTAAGCGAATACGATCGCCGGTATCAACGCCTGCCGGCACTTTAACCGATAAGGTTTTGGTTTGCTCGGTGCGGCCCTGCCCATGACATTCATTACAGGGATCGCTGATAATCTTGCCGCGACCAGAACACGTCGGGCACGTTTGCTGAACCGCAAAAAAACCCTGGCGCATTTGCACCTGACCCTGGCCATGACAAGTTGGACAGGTTTTCGGACTTGAACCTTTCTTGGCACCAGAGCCATGACAGCCATCGCACGCCACCAGTGTGGGGACGCGAATTTCAACGTCTTTACCACGTACCGCTTCTTCCAGCGACATTTCCAGGTTGTAGCGCAAATCAGCGCCCTGACGTGCCCGGGACTGTCGCCCGCGACCACCACCAAAGATGTCACCGAAGACGTCACCAAAGATGTCACCAAAGTCAGCACTACCGCCACCAAAGCCGGCACCACCGCGATTTGGATCAACGCCGGCATGACCATATTGATCGTAAGCAGCCCGTTTTTGGTCATTCGTCAGCACTTCATAGGCTTCCTGAATTTCCTTAAACTTCACTTCCAGATCTTTATCGCCCTGCGTACGGTCAGGGTGGTATTTCATAGCCAGTTTTTTGTATGCTTTTTTAATTTCGCGCTCACCGGCACTTTTGTCTACGCCAAGCACTTCGTAGTAATCTCGTTTCGACATATCGCTCGCTATTCCTACCCGTTAAACGCAACGCTTACATTTTTCGCATTGCTTACTTTATTCATCGTTATTACATAAAAAGGCGCAACAAGGCATTACCTGCTGCGCCTGATAGGTAACGCTGACCGGCAGAGCAGACCCTGCCGACAGTCTCGTTACTTATTTTTTGTCGTCGTCTTTCACTTCTTCAAATTCAGCGTCAACAACGTCATCATCAGGCTTGCCTTTGCTTGCGCCGGCATCACCAGCGTCTGCACCACCAGCTGCAGCTTGCTGCGCTTGTGCTGCTTCCATCAGTTTGGAAGAGGCTTCGATAAGCGCCTGAGTCTTCGCTTCGATTTCAGCCTTGTCTTCACCTTTAGCAGCAGTTTCCAGCGCGCTCAAAGCTTCTTCGATTGGCGCTTTGTCTTCCGCGCTCAGCGCATCGCCCACTTCTTCAAGCTGCTTGCGCGTCGCGTGAATCATGCCATCAGCCTGGTTGCGGGTTTGAATAAGCTCTTCAAATTTCTTATCAGACTCTTTGTTGGCCTCGGCATCGGCAACCATTTTCTCAATTTCATCCTCGCTCAGACCAGAAGACGCCTGAATGGTGATCTTCTGCTCTTTGCCGGTGTCTTTGTCTTTGGCAGACACATGCAAGATACCGTCAGCATCGATGTCGAAGGTGACTTCGATTTGCGGTACACCGCGCGCCGCCGGACGAATTCCTTCTAAGTTAAACTGACCCAGTGACTTGTTGCCCTGCGCCTGTTTACGCTCACCTTGCAGTACGTGCACGGTTACCGCAGACTGGTTATCTTCTGCTGTTGAGAAGGTTTGCGATTTCTTGGTAGGAATCGTGGTGTTCTTCTCAATCAGTGCGGTCATTACGCCGCCCATGGTTTCGATACCCAGTGATAATGGCGTCACGTCAAGTAACAATACGTCTTTCACATCACCCGACAATACACCGCCCTGGATAGCCGCGCCCACAGCAACTGCTTCGTCAGGGTTGACGTCTTTACGCGGCTCTTTACCGAAGAACTCTGTAACGTATTTTTGCACCAGTGGCATACGCGTTTGACCGCCCACCAGAATGATATCGTTAACGTCAGACACCGACAGGTCGGCATCGGCCAGCGCTTTTTTCACTGGCTCAAGAGTCTCCTTCACCATGTCTTCTACCAGCGATTCCAACTTGGCGCGAGTTACTTTAATCGCCAAGTGCTTAGGACCTGACCCATCAGCAGTGATGTAAGGCAGGTTCACTTCTGTTTGCTGTGAAGAAGACAATTCAATCTTGGCTTTTTCGCCCGCTTCTTTTAAGCGTTGCATGGCCAGCGGATCTTTACGCAGGTTGATGCCCTGATCTTTATGGAACTCATCTACCAGATACGTAATGATACGGTTGTCAAAGTCTTCACCACCTAAGTGCGTGTCACCGTTGGTCGCCAGTACTTCGAAGGTGTGCTCACCATCCACTTCATCAATCTCAATGATTGAGATATCAAACGTACCACCACCTAAGTCGTACACTGCAATCACGTTGTCGCCAGACTTCTTGTCCATACCGTATGCAAGCGCGGCAGCTGTTGGCTCGTTGATAATACGCTTCACTTCGAGGCCAGCAATACGTCCGGCATCTTTAGTTGCCTGACGCTGGTTGTCGTTGAAGTAAGCAGGAACTGTAATAACAGCGCCGGTTACTTTTTCGCCTAAGTAATCTTCTGCGGTTTTCTTCATCTTTTTCAGCACTTCGGCAGAAATTTGCGGCGGCGCAATTTTGTCGCCCTTCACTTCTACCCATGCATCACCGTTGTCTGCCTTGGCAATCTTAAATGGCATGATGTCGATGTCGCGCTGTACTTCTTTGTCTTCAAAACGACGACCGATTAAACGCTTAATTGCGAAAAGTGTGTTTTCCGGATTGGTTACCGCCTGGCGTTTAGCCGACTGACCAACCAGTGTTTCACCGTCGTTTGTGTAAGCGATAATTGATGGCGTTGTGCGATCGCCTTCCGCGTTCTCAATTACCCGCGGTTTGTCGCCGTCTAAAACTGCGACACATGAATTCGTTGTACCTAAGTCGATACCAATGATTCTACCCATTACGTGTCTCCGTATAATTCTCTAATCTTGCAAAATTAGTGGGGTTATTTCCCACCGTTTTCAATAGCTGTCGTAAAAAATATCTTTTTATGCTTGTGTATCAACACCGCTGCTTGGCGCTCTTGATACCATTACCATGGCCGGACGCAACAAACGTCCGTTAAGCTCGTATCCTTTTTGCATAACTGCCATTACCGTGTTGGGCTCATGGTCAGCACTTTCCTGCATTGACATTGCCTGATGCAATTCCGGATTAAATGCCTCGCCTTGCGGATCAATAGGGACCATTCCGAATTTTTCAATTGTGCTGACAAAAGATTTCAGGGTCATTTCTACCCCTTCAATCATTGGCTTGATCGCGTCGTTTTCCGCATCGGCCATTTGTAAACCGCGCTCAAGGTTGTCAATTACCGGAAGCAGTTCACCGGCAAACCGCTCTAAGGCGAATTTACGCGCCTTTTCAACCTCAGCATCGGCGCGGCGGCGCGCATTATCGGCATCAGCGCGGGCCCGTAATACTGAGTCCTGCTGTTCGTTTACTGTCGCCTCAGCAGCGGCCAGGGCTTTTTCGAGCTCGGCTATTCTCTCGGCGCTTTCATCCACAACCTCACCTTCTACGGCATTGTCGTCGACGATCTCACCCTCTACAGTTTCAACTTCAACCTGTTCAGCTTCAACTGCCTGGCTGTCGGTTTGGCCCTCAGGGGCTTCATTATTTTCTGTTTGCACGTCGCGTGGCTCGCCCATGCTTTCCTCCACAAGTTAAATTGGGTCGTTATTCACATTGAGGCTAGTAATGGGGGTGGTTTGAGCGCCTTCAAGGGTAACCACAATTTTTTTATGGTCGCCAATCAACGATTATTGTTGCCTGGGGTTTTATGCTAACTTTAAGCGCATCGAATTTGTGGGTATTGTGGGCTAATGCTGAGTATTTGGAGTGTTAGTGCAATCGTTCTGGTTTATCTTGCCGGATTATTTGCACTGGCCTTTTGGGGCGATAAAAAAATAGATAAAAATCAGCAGCACCCGGTACTGTACAGTTTGGGTCTTGGCGTGCACTGCACGTCCTGGGCATTTTTCGGTACCACCACCCAGGCCACCCACTATGGCTGGCCGGTGTTTCCAACCTACATCGGTATTACCCTGGTTATGCTGTTCGCCTTTCCGGTGCTGGTTAAAATTAGTCGCATTTGCCAGCAAAATAGCGTGAGTTCACTGGCTGACTTTATCAGTCTGCGCTACGGCCGCTCCAATACGCTGGCCGCCATGATTACTGTCTTATGTTTTGTTGGCGTGGTGCCCTACATTGCGCTACAACTCGACGCCATTACCGAAAGTATTAATCTACTGACAGCCGACGCCAGCAGTGGCTCAGGTACCGTAGGTTTGTACGTAGCCGCGCTCATGGCCTTGTTTGCCATTCTATTTGGTACCCAAACCTTAAGCCTGACCGATAAACACCCGGGCTTACTGGCCACCATTGCCTTCGAATCGGTAATCAAACTGGTGGGACTGAGCATTGTGGGTATCTATGTGTGTTATATTTTGTTTGATGGTGTCTTTGATCTGGTCGCCCAGGCGGCGCAACATCAGGCAGGGCGCGATATTCTTTATGCCGACAAAAGCTGGAGTGTATTTTTTAGTCATATCCTGCTGGGCATTTGCGCGATGTTTATTTTACCGCGTCAGTTTCATATGAATTTTGTGGAAAGTAACGGGGCCGGTGAATTAGCCACCGCCCGCTGGCTGTTTCCGCTGTACTTGCTGGGGATGACTGCCTTTGTACTGCCGATTGCCCTGGCCGGCAGTTTATTGCTGGAGCCATCCACCGCGCAATCTGACTCGCTGGTCCTGGCCATACCGCTACAACAAAATAATACCGCAATAAGCGTTATCGCGTTTATCGGCGGGCTCTCTGCCACCACCAGCATGATTATCGTGGCAACACTGGCACTGGGTATAATGATTGCCAACAACCTTGTTACCCCACTGTGGTTTAAGTTAAAACTGAAACAACAGTCGCAACACGCCATGCACGCCAGTCAGCTGTTGAATATCCGTCGCATCACGGTGTTAATCGTCCTCTCGGTGGCATTTTGGTACCACGTCAATATCAGTCAGTCAGCACCGCTGGTTAAAAGCGGCATTATTGCTATGGCGCTGTTATCGCAAATGCTGCCGGCGATGATGCTCAGCCTGTATTGGCGCAAACGCAGCAAAACCGCGGCAATTTGTGGCATGTTGGCCGGTTTTACCGGGTGGGTTGTTTGGATGCTCTATCCGAGCCTGTTGTCGAGCTATTACTTTAGTCCTATTCCCACTGACGAAATGCTCGCGCAAAGCTATGTGCTAAGCCTGATGATAAACTTTGCTGTCTACGTTGCCGTGGCGTTACTCTTGCCAACGTCGGTGATGAGTAAAAAAGCGCAGCCAGACTCCCTTTCTCCCCGCCCGGATGAACCCGAACTGGTGATTGAGATCAGCGATTTGCTCACTCTTACCGAACGTGTTCTGGAGCCATCATCCCATCAGGCCCTAGCCAGCCAGCTGTCGTCGGCGGGCGTCGCCAGCGGCGCCCACAGATATGCCAGTCAGGGGCTGTTAAGCCGGGTCGAAAAGCTCATGGCCGCGCAAATAGGTCATCCCAGTGCCCGCCTGTTGTTAACCGCCATCGCCGACTCGACCCGCAGCGAACTGTCTCATTTAGTGCACTGGGTAGAAGAGGCATCACAGAGCTTTCAGTTTAACCATGAAGTGCTGATGTCTTCGGTACAGCATATTCAGCAAGGTATTGTGGTGCTGGATCAAAACCTCGCGATGCTGGCCTGGAACGAACGCTACCTGGAGCTGTTTAATTACCCGCAGGGGTTTATTCAGGTGGGTATCCCGATTAAAGACATTTTGCTGTACAACGCGCAGCGCGGCCTGCTCGGAGACGCCGGTGACATGCAAAAAGAAATCGATAAGCGCGTGCAATACATGGCGGCAGGCAGTAAATATAAATACGTGCGAAAACAAGCCGACGGACGGGTAATAGAGTTAAACGGCAGCCCTCTGCCCGGCGGTGGATTTGTCACAACCTACAGTGATATTACTGAATACATACGCATTCAGGAAGAGCTCGAACACGCTAAAACCGAACTTGAAGCCAGAGTCGCGCACCGCACCAAACAGCTGGAAATGGCCAAACAAGATGCCGATAAAGCAAACGAAAGTAAGACTAAGTTTTTAGCCGCCGCCGGGCACGATTTAATGCAGCCGTTTAACGCCGCCACCTTGTTTGCTTCGATGCTGGTGCAAAAAACTTCAGGCTCGGAGCTGCAGTCACTGAGCGAAGGGTTGTTGCATTCATTAAACAGTGCGGAAGCATTATTAAGTTCCTTGCTTGATATGACTCGTCTGGAGTCAGGCCGCCTGGCTGTGCAGAAGGCTCATTTCCCATTGGATGATATGCTTGCCGGGCTTGTTAACGAGTTTCGTGTAATTGGTGAGCAAAAGTCGGTCGTATTGCGTTACGTTCCCACCCGCCTTGTTGTGTATTCAGATCCCAAACTGCTGCGGCGGGTAATTCAAAACCTGATCTCCAACGCGGTACGCTATACCGATACAGGCCGGGTCTTAATTGGCGTTCGCCGATGCGCCAAACACGCGGTTAAAATAGTAGTCATCGATACCGGGCCGGGTATTCCAGCCCATCAGTTACGAGAAATTTTTAACGAGTTTCGCCAACTCGACGACCGGCAAAATCAGGGGCTCGGTCTGGGATTAACCATCGTAGAACGGATAAGCCAATTGTTAGTGCACCCGGTTGAGGTGACCTCGCAAACGGGTAAAGGCACCTTGTTTAGCGTCGAGGTTGAGCGTTCCAATCAACCCATGCAACGCCTGGCACCGGATGTCAGCGACAACAATAATGAAGCCTCCCGGTTGCTGGCCAATAAGCATGTTATGGTGATTGAAAATGACGAGCAAATCAGTGCAGCAATCCTCACCCTGCTTTGCGACTGGGGCGCTCAGGTTATGCTGGCCAAAAACCTCGATGATGCACTGCGTCATACTACGGTGCCTGACTTTATGCTGGTTGATTACCACCTGGACCACGGTGAAACCGGTATAAACGTGGTCAATACGCTGCGCGCTCACTGGCACACCAACGTACCGGGCATACTCAACACGGCTAATCGTAATGACGGTGTTCGTGATGAAGCCCGCGAAGCAGGACTGCTGTATTTACCAAAGCCTCTTAAGCCTGCTGCGTTAAAGCGGCTGATTAAACAACATAAGCTGGCCGCCACATCCTGATTTACGCGCAGCCTGTACTATGAATCGTCTGTATTCATCATTTGCTTAAACAACACACCGGCCTTAGTACGGTTGATCACGTCTAATTTTCGTAATACCGCAGAGACATGCTGTTTTACGGTGGATTCAGAAATATCCAGTTCGTAGGCAATTTGCTTGTTAAGCATGCCATCAGCCATCATTTTAAGCACCTTAAACTGGTGCGGTGTGAGCTGAGCGAGCCGGTCAGCAAACACTTTATCCTGATGATTGTCGAGCCCCTCGACTGCTTCGTTAAGATTTTCGGGCAGCCATTGCTCGCCATCCAACACCTGATTAACGGCAGCAGCAATGCCGGCCAGTGGTGTTGATTTAGGAATATAACCACTGGCGCCCAGATTAATCGCCTTGCGGATTAAGAGCGGATCCTCTTCAGCAGAAACAATCACCACCAGCACGCTGGGAAACTGGGTGCGAAGCGTGGTTAACCCTGTCAGCCCTTCATTGCCCGGCATATTCAAGTCAAGAAACACCAGATCCAGCGACTCATCAGCTTCAATTGCACTGTAAGCCTCTGAAAAAGAGGCAACTTCGGTAATGTTATTGCCAACAATATCCACCAGAGCCTGACGCATAGCAGCGCGAAATAATGGATGATCGTCGGCAATTAAAATACGGCTTTCCACAGGGGTCTCATCTCATTTGTGGTGATGCATTTGCTACTTTAAGTGTAACCTAAAATCAGGCAGTTAAACACAAAACGGCCAGCAAAGGCCGGCCGTTTTATATAGCAAGACAAGCCGGTGTTTAGAACCGATAACCGACTGTCAGTGCAATAGTCATCGGGTCGCCGTAATAACCAATCAATGTGGTATCGCCGCCCAGTCCCGGCCCGTAGCTACCGTCTTCGTTTCGGGTGACAAAGTCGTAACCACCCACCAGGTACTCCTCATCGGTGAGGTTTTTGGCATGCAGGCCGGCATACCAGTCGCCTTCAATGCTTTCCCAGTTAACGCTGACATTGACCATGCCGTAGGCATCCTGCTCAATCAGATCGCTGGTTTCAAACAGCAGGTAGTCATCGCGGTAATAGTAGTTGGCGTTAAAGTTAAAATAGCCCATGTCAGTATCAAGCGCGTAACTTGCGGCCAGGTTCAGGGTATTTTCAGGTGTGCTGGCCAGCCCAATAAGGGGTGGTACAGCGTCGTTCTCTTTAATTTCAAAGTCGATAAAACCATAAGCTGCTGACAACGTCAGGTTGTCGGTCGCCACATAAGTCAGCTCCACTTCAGCACCGGTTGCCGCGGTTTGCGCAGCATTACGTAAACGCTGCTCCAAAGCCGTGGGGTCATCACTACCGCCTTCAATACCAATATACTGACGATCTTTATGATCGTAACTAAACAAGGTGACGTTAGCGCGGAAGTTACGAGTTACATCGCTCTTCATACCAATTTCGTAAGAATCAACCACTTCTGGGTTAACCCCCGGCTCGTTCGTGGTAGCGCGCGGGTTGAAGGTACCCGATTTAAAGCCTTGTGAATAGCTGGCAAAGAACATGGTATCCGCTGTCATTTGATACTCTATCCCGATCCGCGGTGTGAAGCGCGACCAATCCTGTACCGCTGGCGCATCAAGCACGCCATCACCATCGGAGTCGCTACCTAACACCTGTGGCACTAACTGACCGTCGGGACGAACGTAGCCGGGGACCCAGCCTGTCTCAGGGTAGACATTGTCAAACACCAGGCCGTTAAAAACCGTCGCCTGCTTTTCTTCGTCAGTGTACCGGGCGCCCACAGAGACCGAGAGCTGATCGGTAATATCGTAGTTTAACTGACCGTACACCGCCCAGCTTTCACTATTGTTGCAGCCGGCGACTTCACGAGTCAGGCCAGGCGTGGCAAATGCACTGCGCCCAAGTAAACCAAGAATGGCTTCGAACTGACCACAAGAGGTGCCATCGTAATAGTACAACCCGCTCACAAAGGTATAATTGTCACCCAGTAAATTGGCTTGTAGCTCGTGGGTGTCATTTTCATCTTCGTAAATGGCCGGCACATCAAAAATATCCAGCGCCGTGTTATCAAAGTCGATGTTAGTCGGTGAATACCCTTCACGATGCGAACCAATATATTTAAGCTCCAGCGCATCGGAAACATCATAACGCAATAACCAGCTGTAGCCTTCCAGCTCAACTTTGTTCCAGGTTGGTAAGCTGGTGTAAGAATCGTACACCGAGTCTGGCACCGGTGCGTCGGTTACCAGACTGGGTAACAAACGATAGCCCCCTTTGGCATTAGAGGTATCTTCGGTTTTATCCCAGCCCAGACGGAAGAACAAATCATCGGTAATGTGCGCTTCCAGGGTTAACCGCGCGGCCCACAGATCTTTGTTGTAGTTTTCGCGATTCTGTCCGTCCAGCGCGCTTTGTAAAAATTCACCGTAACCGTCACGGTTAAGGTTGGCGTAGCCAAATCCAAGGTAAACTTTATCCTCGATTAACGGGTACTGACCGGTTGCCTTGACGTCTTTCCTGCCATAGTTACCCACCGTACCCTCTAAATTAAAGGTCGGGTCGCCGGTCATGTCTTTGGTGACATATTTTACCGCACCACCAATGGTGTTTTTACCGTAAAGCGTGCCCTGAGGTCCGCGCAGAACTTCTATGCGTTGCACGTCCAGCAGGTCCAGTACTGCGCCTTGCGGGCGGGCAATGTACACATCATCAACGTAAATCCCCACACCCGGCTCGTATCCCCAGAGTGGATCCTGTTGGCCCAAACCACGGATAAACGCCGTTAAGGTGGAGTTGGTACCACGACTGGTCTGCAACGTGGTATTCGGCGAGAATTGTTGCACTTCTGTTAAAACACTGATGCCTTTATTGCCTAGTTCAACGGCGCCCAGCGACGTGATTGCCACGGGCACTTCCTGCAAACTTTCAACGGTTTTACGGGCAGTGACTTCAATTTTTTCCAGCGTACCGCGCTCTGTTTCTGCGTCAGAGTCTTGCGCCAGAACCGGCTGTGCGCCTATACAAGCAAGGGTTACAGCGGTTGCACACAGGTTACGTGAAAACTTAATTGTATTGCCGATTGTGTGTTTCATAATAGGGTGTCCCTTTTTTATTTAATCAGTTTCGTGTTGCTGAAGGGTGCGGTCGAAGTAACTGTAGAGTTTTTTAACATTTTCGTAACTAGTACCATCGTACTATGGGCAGAATTGAGTTTGCAGTTCACACTTTGCAACACTTCTGAAGATCTGCGGTCACAGATTTCAATCAAAGGAAGTAACGTTATGTTGAGTTTACTTGGTCTGGTTGGTGGACTGGGACTGCTTATTGTTCTCACAATTCGGGGGATGAATCTGTTCATTGCCGCGCCGTTGTGTGCTTTGCTGGTCGCACTCACCAATGAAATTCCGGTCTTTACCGGCGATATAAATTTTGTCGCAAGCTATATGGATGGCTTTTCAGGCTTCATTGCCTCCTGGTTTTTTATGTTCCTGCTGGGCGCCATTTTTGGCAAACTCATGGAAGACTCTGGCGCGGCTGATGCCGTGGCACGCTGGATTGTGGGCAAACTCGGATTTAAACATGCTGTCGTGGCCGTAGTGCTGGCCTGCGCCATTCTTACCTATGGCGGCGTGAGCCTCTTTGTGGTGGCGTTTTCGGTCTACCCCATGGCACTGAGTCTGTTTAAAGATGCCAATCTGCCGCGCCGCTTTATTCCGGCCACCATGGCCTTTGGCTCAGTGACGTTTACCATGACCTCCGCCGGTTCGCCGGAAATCCAGAACTGGATCCCCATTAAGTATTTAGGCACCTCCCCTTTTGCCGGCTGGGAAGTCAGTCTGGTGGTGGCGATATTTATGGCCAGCTTTGGCTACTGGTGGCTAAAACGTATGATCGGCAAAGCCATTGCCAATGGTGAGCATTTTGAAGCGCGCGACGCCGACCCACAAGTGCCGGTTCGCGATCTCCCTCACCCGCTGACCGGCTTAATTCCGTTGGTCGTGGTGCTGGTAGTAAGCTTTTTACTGCACGATTCTTTGTCACAACTGGCCCTGATTGTGGCGCTGTCAGCCGGTGTATTAACCTTGCTGGTGATTAACTTTCAGTATTTTCACGATTTGGCAAAAGCCATTAACAGTGGAACCACCGGCGCGTTAGTGGCGATTGGTAATACTGCCGCGGTGGTGGGGTTTGGCTCCATTGCCAAAAATACTGAAGCGTTTCAAACCACGGTCGAAGTTATGGCCAATTTACCCGGCAATGAATTAATTGGCGCGGCGGTCGCGGTTAGTGTGATTGCTGGCTTAACCGGCTCGGCCTCCGGCGGGCAGGTCATTGTACTGCCGCTCATTGGCCAACACTATATCGACCGCGGCGTTGAGCCGGAAGAACTCCATCGTATTGTGGCAATTTCGTCCGGCGCACTGGACTCTTTACCCCATAATGGGTACGTTGTGACCACCATCAGAGCCATTTGTCACGAGACCCATAAGGCGGCCTATGGCTCCGTGGCCGCGCTCACTGTGGTGGTGCCGCTGATTGGCCTGGCAATGGCCATTGCCCTGTTTAGTGTTTTTTAAGGAGTGACCATGACACGGATTTTAGCATTATGCTGGGTGTTGCTGTGGACGTTACCGGGCATCGCAGCGAACAACGATAGCCCGGCGCCACTGCTGACGACCAAGCAACGCTTTAGTATGCCGGTTTACACCACGGTTGGCGGGCGCACCATTAAATCGTTACAGGTTGGCTGGGAAAGTTACGGTGAACTGAGCCAGACCAAAGACAATGTGATTTTAATCACGCATTATTTCTCGGCCAATTCTCATGCCGCCGGAAAGTATCACCCCGATGATGCAGCGCCCGGGTACTGGGATGCCATTATAGGTCCAGGCAAGGCCATTGATACCAATAAGTACTTTGTCATCAGCGTGGATAGCCTGGCGAATTTAGGCGCCAATGATCCCAATGTGATCACCACCGGTCCGGCGAGTATTAATCCGGATACCGGCAAGCCCTATGGATTGGATTTTCCGGTGGTCACCATAAAGGACTTCGTTAACGTACAAAAAGCAGTACTGGAGAGCCTCGGGATTACCAAACTGCACGCAGTCGTTGGTGCCTCCATGGGGTCTATGCAGGCGCTTGAGTGGGCGGCCAGCTACCCGGATTGGGTACCACGTATGATATCGGTGATTGGCGCGGGTAAAAGCGATGCCTGGACCACCGCCGCCCTGGAGCAGTGGGCCATCCCCATCCGCCTGGATCCCAACTGGCAAAACGGCAACTACTATCACAGCCAGCCACCACTGGAGGGACTGGCGGCCTCGCTGATGCTCATTACCCAACAAGCGCTGCACCCGGACTTTTTTAATCTGCAGGGCGAAACGCTCGGTTATCAGCCGCTGGAAACGGGCCCGCTCAACGATATTCGCCAGTCACACAGCATTGTTAACTGGCTCAGTGAACGTGCCCACAGCCGCGCTGCGTTAATGGATGCAAATCATTTGCTATATTTAGTGCGGGCCTGCCAGTTGTTTTTAGCCGGGCATGGCAACTCGTTAACAGCCAGCATGCAGGCAGTGAAAGCCAAAACATTATTTTTGCCTGCCGAAAACGACTTACTCCTGATGCCTTATATGGCCGAGGCGGCTCACGAAGCGCTGTTAACCAATAAGAAGCAAAGCGTTTATGATGAATTAAAAGGCCAGTACGGCCACCTGAATGGCGTTGTGAATATTCAGCAAAAAGCCGCCGACATCAACGCATTTTTACAGAATTAACCATAAGGACATCCGTAATGAAACAGACAGCCAAGTGCACTATTGCTGCGTCACTGGTCATGCTGGCCGGTAGCGCATCGGCCAGCGATGACGCGCCGTCGTTGCAACTAGATACCCGCGCGATAACTGTATCCGGGCTATCCTCCGGTGGCTATATGGCAACCCAGTTTCACCTTGCTAACAGTGACAAAGTGGTGGGTGCTGCGATGCTCGCGTCGGGTCCTTATTACTGTGCTCAGAATAATATTGCCACCGCGCTCGGCCAGTGTGTGGATAAAGTAAATCCCCCCATTGACGTTAAGGCACTGAGCGCCAAAGCCGAGGAATTAGCCACCGCAGGTAAGATCCCGGCGCTGGATAACCTGCGCGGCGATAAAGTCTGGTTACTTCACGGTAACGCCGATACGCGCGTTAACCAGGCCGTATCTGATGCTTTATATCAACAGTATAAGCAATGGATACCCGCTGCGCAGCTGACTTATGTTAATGACAAGGCCTTCGCCCATGTGTTCCCCACAGAAGCCGAAGGCGGAAGCTGTCTGGATTCTGCCGCGCCTTACATTGGCAAATGCGGGTACGACGCAGCAGGCACATTACTCACCGCATTACTCGGTGAACTTAATGCACCGGATGACGTCATAACTGGTGAAGTCATTGGCTTTGATCAGCACGCCATTGCCGGCGACAATGCCAGCACTCTGGCGGAAGAAGGCTATGCGTTTATTCCTCAGTCGTGCAGCGAGGGCGCGCAGTGCCGGGTGCACGTTAGTTTTCATGGCTGTAATCAGTATGCTGATGCTGTGGATATGGCCTATGTAGAAAAAACCGGGCTAAACCGCTGGGCCGATGACAACAACCTGGTTGTGGTTTATCCGCAAACCCGAAAGTCGTTAATTATGCCCATGAACCCGCAAGGCTGTTGGGACTGGTGGGGATACACCTCCGCGGCATATGTCACCAGTGAAGGGCCGCAAATTAAAGCAGTCAATGCCTTTATTGACTTTCTTGCTACGCGCTAAGGATTATTTTCATGTCTTCGTATAACGTATTCATCACCGGTGGGGCCAGTGGTATTGGCTTTGGTATCGCCGAGTTTCTGGCCGCTAAAGGCCACACCATTTTAGTGGCTGATATTAACCTTGAGGCGGCAACCGATGCGTGTAAAACGCTTACTGACAAAGGCTTTAAAGCCAAACCTGTAGAAGTGGATGTTACCAATGCAGCGCAAGTCGCAGCGCTGCCGGAGCAACTTAAAGAGACGCCGGTTGATATTCTGGTAAACAATGCCGGTATTCAGCATGTGTCTAAAATCGAAGATTTTCCGCCTGAAAAGTGGCAAATGCTGATCAACATTATGCTGG
This sequence comes from Alteromonas gilva, assembly GCF_028595265.1. NCBI lineage: Bacteria > Pseudomonadati > Pseudomonadota > Gammaproteobacteria > Alteromonadales > Alteromonadaceae > Alteromonas > Alteromonas gilva. Next base: position 2,994,740 of record NZ_JAQQXP010000001.1, read on the forward strand.
TTGGCCCCGCTCTGCTTACGCAGGCATTTTTACCCGGCATGCGCGCCAATAACTTTGGTCGCATCATTAACATTGGTTCTATTCACTCAGTAGTGGCATCGCCATTTAAATCGGCGTATGTGGCGGCTAAACATGGTCTGTTAGGCTTTGCAAAAACCATCGCCCTTGAAACCGGTGATACCAATGTAACCATCAACACCGTTTGCCCGGCCTATGTCAAAACTCCGCTGGTAGAAAAGCAAATTGCCGCCCAGGCCAAAGAAAACGGCATCACCGAAGAAGAAGTTATCAATAAGATCATGCTCGAACCCATGCCGAAAAAGTCGTTTATCAGCCTTGAGGAACTGGGCGAGACCACCGCCTTCTTAATCAGCAATGGGGCCCGTAATATTACCGGTCAGACGATGATTTTAGATGGTGGCTGGACGGCCAGATAAACTTACTGCAAGCCATTTGCATTAAAAGCCGGGGTTATTCACTCACCCGGCTTTATTTTGTCAATTAGAGTATGGTAATGTCGCTCCAGAAAGTGGGGAAGACTCAAACATGTCATACAACACCGTTGGTTTAATCGGTAAAGCTGCCCACGTGGGCGCCCATGCAAGTCTCAATGCGTTAGCAGATTATCTGCGCGCCAAGAAATGTACTATTTTGGTTGAAGAAAACGTCGCCCAGGAAATGGACTGCGACGACTTTACTGTGTGCGATCTGGTGACCATTGGTAAACAAGCCGATTTGGCCGTTGTGGTGGGCGGTGATGGCAACATGCTCGGTGCCGCCAGAGTACTGTCCCGTTTTAACATTCATGTGGTGGGCGTAAACCGCGGTAACCTTGGTTTTTTAACCGACATTCATCCGGACGAAGTCGTACAACAAATGGATCTTATCTATAACGGTGAGACCATGGTTGAGCAGCGCTTTTTACTGGAAGTGGAAGTGTATCGCCATGAGCAGCTAAAGAGTAATAACTCGGCGGTAAACGAAGTGGTATTGCACCATGGTAAAGTCGCTCACATGACCGAGTTTGAAGTCTTCATTGACGGCCAGTTCGTATTTAGCCAGCGCTCAGACGGTCTGATTGTTGCCACACCAACCGGTTCGACGGCCTATTCGCTGTCTGGCGGCGGCCCCATTTTAATGCCGCACTTAGACGCACTCACTTTAGTGCCTATGTTCCCTCACACGCTCAGTAGCCGGCCGATTGTGGTAGACGCCAACAGCACCATTTCAATGCGCGTGTCAAAAGTCAATTCAGATAGCGTACAGGTCAGTTGCGACAGTCATATAGTGCTACCTGTGCTGCCCGGCGATGAGATCAGAGTGAGCAAAAGTAACGACCGCTTATCGCTGGTGCACCCCGCAGACTACAATTACTTTAACGTACTGCGTAAAAAACTCGGCTGGGGCAGCAAGCTTTTTTAAGCACACCCAATAACCCCTGTTACCTTGCTGCAAACTGGCGCTTATCGATGCTTCACACACTTAATACAAACTCTTACTGATGAAGCGATAGGCTTACCCGTGCAGACAAAGCATCCAGCAAGGAGCACATTTGACCGGGCTGATAGCGAGCACCTAATCACTGTTCTGGTTATGTAAATAATAGAGTATGAAAATCAAACAAACACTTTACCGGTTAAAACAACGACTGCTTGAGCGCAGTCATATTCTGCGTCGAGTGATACACCGGTGTACCAGGCAGCCACAGAGAGTAAAGCTTGTCGCGGTAGCCAAAAATGAAGCGGCGTACATTCCCGAGTGGATTTATCATCATTTATATTTTGGTTTTGATGACATTGAGATTTACTACAATGGCTGCACCGACAATACCGCCGCATTGAACACGGTTTTTAAACAGCGCAACGTGAAATTTATTTGTGCCGATGAGTATTTTGAAGAATCCCGTTACTCGCCGCAGATGGTGATTTACAAAAAAGCCCTCCATGAGGCCCGGCAACAAGGCTTTGGCTACGTACTGTTTTTAGATCTGGATGAATACTGGTTGCCCACTGACTGTCGGTCTTCGATACATACGGTAATAAACAAAATGCCCTATTTTGACCTGCTGTCATTTCAGTGGCGTAACAAGGTAAACGAAACCTTATTTGAAAACGCAGTGCCGCCAGCATTCACGGCAGAAAAATCTCAGCAGGTTAAAACGTTGTACAAAGCGTATCTGCGCCCTTTCAACATGAACCCGCATAATGCAGTAGATAAATACCTGATCCGGCGTCAGGAAAATGGACAGCCCTTCGCATCGGTCAACGCCTATCAGTCACGACTGTCGGAACACACCACGCCGGTAAATGCGTTTATCGTGCACCGTAAATACCGCTCAGAACAAGAATATGTTGCCATGCTCGGACGCGGCAGGCCTACCGGTAACTCAGGCAAGGTCTCACTGTTTAAAAATAATCGTCAGGGCTTTGAAGAACAGGCCGAACAGATCACGTATCGTTTTGACAACGACAGCTATGCCGATTATCACCACTACATGACCCACGCGCTCTCAGCGAGCAAAGTAGCTGCGGCCATTAAAGACGGGCAAATGCACGTGTTGCAGCGCTACCAGCAAGTTATAGCACTGATTGCCTCAGCGCCGCCACACGAAGCCGCTTTGCTTAAGCGGCTTCTACGCGGTGTCACCCTCAACGAAGTACAACAGGCTTACCAACAGTTTTTGGCAACGAATGGGTTGTCCTAGCGGAGCAAGGCGACAATCGCCTGCTCTGCACTATACAAATTAAGCACCACGGGTTTTGCTGCGCAGCCGCCACAGCAGCATCAGCGCCAGCATGATATTCAGGACGTAAACGCTACCGCCGCTTTTAGGGTTGGTGACTATCACACTAACCTTCGCAGCGGGGCTGACCAGCTCACCATCAGATACCGTGACCTCAAATTGCATTGTCATTTCATTGTCAGGTGCGGTAAACGTTATTTGATTGCCCTGTTGCTCAACATCAACAATGACTCCCGTGGTTTGTTGCCAGTTAAATTGCAGTGCAGTACTGTCAACATCCTGCGCCTGTGCAACCAGGGTGATTTGCTCACCCGGTTTCACTTCGTAACGGGGTTGAACAGAAACCTGGGGGGCATCATTTACCGGCGTTACGTTAATACTGACGGGCGTAGGAACCGAGTAATGACCATAGTTATCAGCCACTCTGTACGCCAGTGTATCCGCGCCATAGTAATCGTCGTTAGGAATGTACTGAACATTACCGTTAGCAATCGATGCACTGCCATGTTCTGGTGCCTGGGTGATTTCCAGGCTTCCGGCGTCAAAATCACTCTGTGCTGACACCATCACTAACCGGGACGTTTGATAAGTGCTACCCGCGTTCAAATCGGCATCGAACGTGAAAGCGAGGGTCCCGGTGTCGTTGTTTAATACGCCAATATCAATACTGGCGTCTTCAGCAATGGTAACCTGATCAGGCATGGTTGACTGTTGGTTGTTGGCTAGCCTGACGTCAAACTGAATAACAGCTTCGCCGGTGGGTTCGCTGTCTAGTTTTAAGGTGTAACTTTGTTGAGAAACGGGCACCGGTAATCGGCTACCCTGACCGTTAAAGTAATAGTTAACCCCAACCAGCCCTTCAAGATTTTCAGCGCCGATTGTGGCTCCCTGTGGCATGTAGGGAATATTCAAATAGTTAAACCAGATATTGTCGGTATTTTCTTCAATGATCAGTTGAAAGCTGAATGTCTCATTTTGCTCGGCCCCGTCGTCCATACCAAAAACAGACAGTGAGTCCCATTCCGCTATCAGATAGCGACTGCCGTTAACATTACGAATGGTGGCTCTTAAGCGCGCGCCGTTTTCACCCGTGTTGAATTCAGAATAGTTAGCCCATAATGGCGCAATCACATTATTTAACTCGTCCTGAGAAGGAAATTGACGACGATTGTCCATTGCAAAGGGATTTACCGCTACATTGCCGGGCATGGCAAACCCGTTGCTCGACAGTGTCAGTGCCGAATATGACTGACCATAATATTCAAAGTTAAAGTCCACGACATGGCTAAAATCAAAGCAGTTAGTGAGACAGGCAATAGCGGGAATATCCAACGAGGCTAACGTGGTCGAGCCCCATGGTGTAACGGGCGTAAGTTGCATAAAGCCTGGCTGTAAATTACCGGTCCATTTCAGGGTAGTTGTTGCAGCGTCAAATTGCAGTTGCTCGGTTTGGCCCCGGTTAACTGTCGCGAGCTGGCTATCGTCGATAAACTCCACATTTTCGGGCAAGGATACGCTGAGTTGCGGCGCCTGAGTAAAGTCGAAGTTGCGTACAACCGTGCTGATTTGAACATTGCCATCCACAGCAACATTAGCTGCCATGGTTGATAAGGCTGTCTTGTCGCTGTTGTCGTTAGCAAATACCGCAATCGGCAGATGCTGCGAGGCATAATTGGGATGGCTGAATATAACCTTACCAAACACCCATACGCCCGCGTCGACCAGTGTGGTATCTATTTCTATGTTAAGTTGTTTGCTGTCATCGGCCTCGCCTTTGGCGCCCAGCGTAATCATACTGCCTTCGCTTATAACAGTGCGGGCGGCATTGTTATCCAATTGAACCTCAACAAACCAGCTTTCCTCGTTGTCAGACTGATTGTGCAGCACATTGTTAAAGTAACACCGGCCAATGCACGCCGCATTGGCGTAGGAAGGTTTGCTAAAGGTTAGTTTGGCATTCAGCGCAGCGTCAAGCTGAACCCGTCCTGCACCGACCTCAAATGGCTTGGCTGTTACGCCGCGAAAAGTAACCTGCTGCGATGCCGTTGACGTCAGTGCGCTCTTAATATCGGTTGTTGTCCAGTCTGGGTGAGCCTGCTTAAGCAGCGCCGCTGCCCCGGCAATATGCGGAGATGACATGCTGGTACCGGAAATTAAGGTAAACACAGGCCCCTCTTGTGCTGGCTCTGTGGGTATTTCCGGATCAAAGGGATTAAAAGGATCGAAGGGACCGGGGCCTGCGTTTACTTCAGGCGCTGATGCAGAAAGTATGCTGGTGCCGGGCGCAGCAAGGTCGGGCTTTAAGACATTTGGATTGGCATTCGGCCCTCTTGAGCTGGAATCATTTAACGTGTCGGCAAATTCAGGGTCAATAATCCGGCTCACCTGCGACGCTATCTCAACGACGGAGTTACTGGCATGAGCCTTCTCAAATAAGGTGAGTCCGGTTGCCCGGCTGACGCCTAAAACAGGTACAGCATAATCCAGATCGTAAGGTGTAAAAGGCCCGTTGCTCTGCGAGTCAGGTACTGTGCTTTGATACAAAATAGCCACCTGACCGCCAGCCAATTTCACATTCTGCGCCACCGTTTGCATGTCGCAGTTTGCGCGGTAATCCACCAGCACCGCGGCGTTATTAAACGTCGCGCTGGCAAACGGGTAACTACAACCGTCACTCATTTGGGCACCGAACTCACTGAATGAGCGCAGAGGCAGAGACTGATCCTGCTCAAGACTGGTGTTTTTGCCCTGCACCGCCACATAGCTGTCACCATCAACGGTGAGTTTGTGACCAAAAAACCGGCCGTGCATGGTATTGGCTACGGTAATGCCCGACTCAATACAGCCCGGACAATTGATACTACCCTGATCAATACCGCCGTTATTACCGGCAGAGTTAACAATGGTAATCCCGAGCGCCTCCGCGTTTGCAAAAACATCGGCATACACCGATGATTCCGGGCTTTCCCCGGCGAAAGCGCCCCACGAGTTATTGATAATATCCGCGCCGTCATTCACGGCATGCTCCAGTGCTTCTAGCAGCATGCTGTCTGAGCCAAATGTACTGCCCTGGCTGGCGTAGAGGCCTTTATAAATCATCAGATAACTGCCCGGCGCTACGCCTGACAGGGTGGTCGAAACGCCGTTGTATTCGATATTTACCGGATTGCCTGCAGCAATGCCCGCCACATGACTGCCATGACGGTTAAGCCCAAGCGGGCTCATATATTCATTGCTATCTAAGCCGAATACATCATGCTCCAAAGGGTCGACCCAGCGCGCCACAATGATTTTATTGTTACAAAAACCCGGGTCGCCATCTGGCGCGCGGCAGTAATCAGGGTTTTCGGCTAAATACGTGTTGGATGACAAATCCGGGGCGTCAAAACCATCATCAAAAAACATCGGGTTATCGTTTCTGATCCCGGAATCAATAATGGCGATCTTAATGCCCTTGCCGGCTTCACTTTGCCCACCTACAACTTCCCAGACCTCGGGAGTGTTGATCAGATCATGACTGGCATCGAGGTGCACATATCTGAGGTGATCCTTATAGATTTTTTTTACCTCCGGATGTTGCCTTAAAGATTGTATTTGCTCTGCCGGGGCAACAACGGCAAAGCCGTTAAACAATGATTGAAACTGGTGGTGAACCTTGATGGCGGGGGCGGTTTGGCGAAGTGAACTGATTAATGCGTTTTGCTTAGCGCGCAATGTTTTGCGGTAATCCAGCGCTTTAACCGATAAGAGGTTAGGCCTGGACGCTTTGCCCGGCTTACTTTGCGTGGTTGCTACCGATTGCGCCTCTGCCATATAGCGGCTTAGTGTTTTATCATGCAGTTGCACGATATAACGCTGTGGCTGGATTGTCGCTGACGGATTATTGTCCGGCGCAGCATTTACTCCGGTAACGGCCAGCCAAGCTGTCATTGACAGCAGTATTAAGGCACTACCGGCAAGCCTTTGTCTGTCAACTATACGAACAAATATTTCCCGTACCACCTGCAGTCTCTCCTTAAACATATCATCACTTAGATTAATAAGTAATCGATACTACGAGACTCCAGTGGCACAAACTTTTGCAATTCGTTAAACGATGTAATTAATTGTAATCAGAACGATTGTTTGGCCATTCAGCGCTCTAAGTGCCATCTCAACGTTGTCAGCCTAACGTACCTAATACCCGTTTTACTCTGAGTAGCATCGTCAGAAACTGACGGACAGATGTTGACTCTTCTGCAATCAATACTGTTTTTGACATCACCAACGTGCTTCTCTTTTACTTGTTACATTTATACCGTGATGCAATAGTTAATGGCTTGCCAAAAACCGGTTTACCGAACGGTTGATTGTTTCTGCAATATTATTCATTCGTTCATCTAACAATAAGCCGTCTTCGTAAGCGCTAAATATTTTTTCTGAATAGCGTTCAACCATTTTTAACAGCAGATTTTCCTGCTCCTCTGTTAACCCGTACTCGAACAGACCAACCTGAATCTCCTCAAGCATTTCATCCATGATCTTGATGTTTTTTCCTTTCGACATACTTTGTAGCGAGCGGATTGAATTTACCGAACTTTCGGTTTCTTTAAGCAAGTTGTTCATTTCTTCTATAACGAAAAGAGCGTTCAATCTGGTTTGCGCTCCCTCTAAAATGACCGCCAGATGATCCCGATACCGCCCGCACTTTGCCTCATCTTCTAGCGGCAGGTTCTTAATTAGGTGTGAGATCTCGTTAAAGTTTAGAATGAGCCGATTCGCATGCTGGCGAATACGCCCGGAGTCTTTTAACTTGGTAAGCATTTCTATTTCTAACGGTGAGCACGTGCCTTGCGAGGACACCGTGATTACCTCCCAGGGCGTACGGATTTGAACCGTACTCGAAAGCCCCAGGTTTGTGGCGGCATCAATCACAGCCTGGGCAAGGCTCTTCGTAGTTGCGCACTTAAAACTATCGCGCAAAAAATGCACCACACTGCCTTGCTCACCAGCGTCGACGATTGCAGTCATTGCAGTATCCAGCGCACTTTTTGACTGTGCCTCAATACTTTTCTGGGTCGATGCACGCTCTACCGCAAGCGCTACTTTTCGTCTTAACTCATCAGGATTAACCGGCTTGATGAGATAGTCAGACCCGCCCACTTCGTAGCCTCGGCGTTTTTCATCAATAGCGTCGTTAGCACTTATAAAGATGACTTCTACTTGCTCAAAACCTGCACACTCTTTAATTTGGAGGCAGGTTTCGTAACCGTTAAGATCGGGCATCGAAACGTCAAGCAACACTACGCTTGGTTGATGCTTCCCACTCGAACACAATTCTACGGCTTGACGACCGTTACTTGCTTCGACAAAGGAGTAGTTTTCACCGAGTATTTCTTTAGTAATAAGAAGATCAATTGAGGAATCGTCAACAATGAGTATCTCTGATGCGCTGCCTGACATTTAATACCACCCGCTATTTCTAAGCCTACATTAGGGATGACATCTCATACCCCGACAGACCCATATAATACCGTGCATCAACCAGCAAGCACCATTAAACTTTAGGCCAAACGATTAAAGGGCTCGGAACAAACACGTGCCACCCAAAACTATCGTAAACACTGAATCATTCCAACACTTTTTAAAAATGCACCAAACACAAAAGACAACATAACTCATTGTTTTCATTAACATCCATACAACTTCAAAAAGCCATATTGTTATTAATAAAAATACCTATCCTGTGTAAGCAAGAAGCACTTTGTCAACAATGCGGAATTGCAGGGTTGAATAGGTGTCTTTCCCTCTGACATCCGACAGGGTAAATGTGGACAGCCGACTCAACCTAATAACTATTAGCTTATATTTTGCTTTTTTTCATGCAAAAGGCTGGTTAAGAAGATTTTTAACTTTGACAGTATGAGCTTTCAAGTCACCGTGGCGATTATTGTGGTTTAGGGTTAAGTTAAACGATATAGCAGCGGCATAGTTGAATATGCGAAACTACTGTGGCACCGTCATGGCAACTCATTGATATCTTTGTTTCTTATTCAATTCCTCAAACATCGTACAAAAAAAGCAAACATAGCTCTTTAAATTTCACAAATTACTGTATATATTTACACTACCTGTATATTTATCGAGTACGCTTATGTTATCGCACTTATCTGTCAAGAATTTTGCTGTTGTAAAAGAAATCAATATCTCATTTGAGTCAGGCATGACAGCGGTGACCGGCGAAACCGGCGCCGGTAAATCGATTGCTATTGATGCGTTAAGTTTATGCTTAGGTGAACGCGCTGAGGCATCTGCAGTACGTAAAGGCTCGGATAAAGCCGAAATTATTGCCTATTTTTCGCTGTTGGATGCGCCGCTGGCCAGAGCCTGGCTGGACGAAAACGAACTGGTGCTCGAGGATGATGCAAATACCTGTTTTATACGCCGGCTTATTTCTAAAGAAGGCCGCTCCAAAGCGTTTATAAACGGCGTGCCTGTGGCTTTACAGCAGTTAAAACACCTGGGCCAGTATTTGTTAGCTATTCATGGTCAAAACACCCATCTGCAACTGCTCAAAGATGAAGTGCAGCGTAAACTGGTAGATGACTTTGCAAATCACCATAAGCTTTTACAGGCAACCGCCGAGAGCTACAGTACCTGGCAGGAGCTCGCCAAAGAGCTGAAAGCACTAGAGCAAGCCGCCCAACAACGCACCGACCGCGAGCAATTGCTGAGCTACCAGGTAGCAGAGCTGGATGAATACGCACTGGGTGAAGATGAATTTGGTGAACTGGAAGCTGAGCACAAGCGCCTGAGTAATGGCCAGACTCTGCTTGAAGAAGCCCAAAATAGTTTTTATCACCTTTATGAAGCCGATGAGTTTAATGCGCTCTCGGCCATACAAACCAGCATTGATAAGTTGAGTAATCTGCAGGATCACGATCCGGCATTAAGTCCAATTGTGTCGATGCTGAATGATGCGGCAATACAGGTAGAAGAAGCAGCCCACGAATTGCGCGGCTATTGCGATCAGTTAGAAATTGACCCACTGCGCTTGCAACAGGTAGAAAACCGTTTTAGTCAGGCGATGGAACTGGCCAGAAAGCATCAGGTGACCCCTGAAACACTTTACCAGCATCACCAGCAATTAACCGCTGAACTATCAGGGTTAAGCGCCGATACCGAACGACTGGAACGGTTGGCCAGCGAGTTAAACGAAGCCCACCAGCACTTTTTAAACGCCAGCGAAGCACTCTCTAAAAGCCGGAGTAAAGCGGCGAAAGCCCTGGCAAAACAGGTTGAGTCGCAGATCCGTACGCTCAATATGCCACATGCCGAATTTATCATTGAGGTAACATACTCGCCCGACAGCAAACCGTCGGCGCAAGGTATGGATAGCGTACAAATGAAAGTGTCAACCAATCCGGGGCAGCCGCAAGACCGCCTGGATAAGGTCGTATCAGGCGGTGAATTGTCACGCATAGGTCTTGCATTGCAGGTGATTAGCCGTGATAACAGCCTTACACCAACGATGATTTTTGATGAAGTAGATACCGGGATCAGTGGCCCCACGGCCTCTATTGTGGGGCAACTGTTACGCCGCCTTGGTAAACAAAGTCAGGTAATGTGTGTTACCCACCTTCCTCAGGTGGCAGCCCAGGCTCATAACCAGTTGTTTGTGACCAAAACCACCGATAAAGGTGAAACCCAAACTCATATTCTCGCCTTAACAGAACAAGCGCGCATCGACGAGCTGGCCCGCTTGCTTGCCGGTGATAAAATCACCCCCAATGCCCTGGCTAATGCGCGTGAATTACTTGATAATGCTGTTGCGAACTAATCACCAATTTGCTGGTCGAAGTTGACGTACTGGTGCAGAGCGATTAGCATGCTCGGCACCGGTTTAGTCTGTCGTTTAAAATAAATAACCATTTTATTAAACGAGCAGATATAAAAATAACGAATACTCACTGTTTTTATTGGATTTCTCTGTTAATGAAGCTGTCTCACCTGATTGTTGTGCTCACTCTGACTCTGTTTTCAAGCGCCTGCTCGAACTGGATTTACCGAATTGATATTCCCCAGGGCAACTTTTTGGACGAACAAGACGTTGAAAAGCTGCGTATTGGCATGACCAAAGAACAGGTAGAATTCGTTTTAGGCCGTCCTATCCTTAAAGACGCCTTCGACCATGACACCTGGTACTACTATTATGAAATGAAGCGTGGCATGTCGAAGCGTGGCGAAGATTTCGAAAAAAGTTTAACCGTGTATTTTGTAAACGACAAAGTCGACAACGTCGAGACCGACTTTGAGCTATCGGAAGACTTCAATACGCCGTTAGAGCAGTAATTGCTGCAATAGGTTGCTAATCCTTTATTGAGCAGTAACAAAGTATTACTGCTCTGCTCCCACCCATTACGCTTATAAGCTTTGACACCGATTTGCGCTTTCCTGCTTATAAAACGTGTTACTACGCTACACCCTTTATAGCCACGGCAAGCGTCTTACGGTTATTCATAAACACTAAACCACTGTCCGCCGACATATTTTGAAAATATTTTAGAGTACGTTTGCGCCGCGCTGCCGTGCTAACGTTTGCCCACTTTACAAAACTGACATTAGCGAAACACCAACATGAACAAAAAAGCACAGATTCTTTCTTTACTATTGGCAACAGCTACGGCGCTATCAGGATGTGTAATAAACATCGGCGGCCACAGTGATACCGATAGCGGCGGTAGTCTGACCAAAGTATTTGGCAGTATTAACATCAGCGATAATCGCCACGTTTCATCGTTAACCACTGTTAATGGCAGTATCACGTTGCAGGATAATGTCACAGCCGACGATCTGAGTACGGTTAACGGTAGTATAACCATCGGCGACAACGCTACCGTCGAATCTATCTCTTTAGTGAATGGCGATGTCACGGCGGGCGCTAATCTGATGTGCGACAACATCGACACCGTCAATGGTGGTGTTGAGCTAGGACAATCTGCCCGGGTAGATGGTGATATCAACAATGTGAACGGCAATATTGAAGCCACGGACCTGCAGCTCAAAGGCAGTATTGAAACCGTCACCGGTGACATTACTATCAAAGGTAACAGCCAGATCGGCGGCGATATTGTGTTTAATGAACCGGACGACAGCCACAGTAGTGATGTTCCCTCACTGTACCTTGATGAAGGCGTTACCATCAACGGCGAAATTGTGTTAAAACGAGAAGTGGAATTACACATTCCACAACGGTTAATGTCTCAGGTTCGTTACCAACATTCGGCAATGTAAACATGAAATTTGATAGTATTACGGTTAAAGATGCTAACGGCCAGGCGGTCGAAATGGGTCAGTACAATGACAAGGTATTACTGATTGTAAATACGGCCAGTAAATGTGGTTTTACGCCGCAATATGAGGGTCTGCAGGCACTGTATGAACAATACAAAGACAAGGGTCTGGAAATACTCGCGTTTCCGTGTAACCAGTTTGGTAAACAAGAACCCGGTGATATACAAAGCATCCAGTCTTTTTGCTCATTAACCTATGACGTGTCGTTTCCGGTCATGAGTAAAGTGGATGTCAACGGCAGCAATGCCAGCGAGCTGTTCGACTATTTAAAACAGTCTGCGCCAGGCTTATTTGGTACCCAGTCGATTAAATGGAATTTTACCAAGTTTTTAATCAGTAAAGACCGAAACACCATCAAACGTTATGGCCCTAAAGACAAGCCAGAGTCGTTACAAAAAGATATAGAACAACTTCTGGCTTAGCGTAGTCTCAGTAACCCCGGCGCCGGCCTAGAACTGGCGGCGCTGATGGGCTCTTTCCTTGCGCACTTTGTGCTTTTTAACCGAGCGGCGCATACGACTTAAGCGGGCATGATCCAGTTTAGTCTGGCGGTCATCAACCATGCTTTCGTTCTCTGCCGGCAACTGCACGATGTGTCGCAATGCATTTACGTCAGTAAGTGCTAACTCAATCCATGCACCTTGTGGCAAGCGCTTCTGCAATTCTACAGGCCCATAACGAACACGGATAAGTCGGCTAACCTGACAATCCTGACTTTCCCACAACCGGCGCACTTCACGATTACGCCCCTCTTCCAGAGTTACGTTGTACCAGTTGTTCATGGTGTCTTCATCAGAGGGGCGCGGTTTGATGGTGGTAAATTTGGCCATACCATCTTCCAGTTGCACGCCTTCTTTTAATTTCTTCAGTGACTTACCGGTCACTTCACCAAAAATACGTACGGCGTATTCGCGCTCAATGCGACAACGCGGGTGCATAAGGCGGTTAGCCAGTTCACCGTCATTGGTAAATAACAATAAACCGCTGGTATTAATATCTAACCGACCCACGGCTATCCAGCGCCCCTGGCTGATCGCAGGCAGGCGATCGAACACTGTAGGCCGCCCTTCGGGATCATCACGGGTACACAACTCCCCTTCCGGTTTGTTGTACATCAACACCCGGCAAACGGGCTCTTCAGTGGTTCTCGACAGTAAATGCCCGTCAACGCGGATCTGTGCGGTGGCATCAACTCTGTCGCCGAGGGTGGCGATGTTCCCATCAACGGAGATCCGGCCCTGCTCTATCCAACGTTCCATCTCGCGGCGTGAACCTACTCCGTGGTTGGCGAGGACTTTCTGTAGTTTATCTGTCATTAGTGTAATGGCTCTTCTTGGTTGTCGCTATCACCCACAGACTCAACGTCAGGCACATCATGAATTACTTTGATGTCGTCATTAATCTCATCCAACGATGCCAAAAAGGCATCGCTATTGGGTAAGTCACTCAGTGACTTCAGCGAAAAATAGTCTAAAAACTGTTTTGTGGTGGCATACAATGCAGGCCTTCCTGGCACTTCTTTATGCCCCACTACTTTAATCCACTCACGTTCTGTCAGTGTTTTAACAATATTACTGCTTACCGCAACACCGCGTACCTGCTCAATTTCCCCACGTGTAATAGGCTGACGGTAGGCAATAAGGGCCAGCGTCTCGAGCATCGCCCGCGAATATTTGGGGCTGCTTTCCTGCCATAGCTTGCTCAGCCAGGGACTGAGGCTGTCTAACGACTGAAACCGGTAACCGCTGGCCACTTCAACCAGTTGGATCCCACGCGGCCGGTAATCAAGCGCTAAAGCTTTGAGCGCCGATTGTATCGCTTTATCGCTCACGGTGAAATCAGCCAGCACGGTATTTTTGAGTTTGTCTACAGATAAGGGCTGCTCAGAAACGAAAATAGCCGCTTCGATAAGCTGCGTTAACTGCTCTGTTTTAATTTTCTTCATGACGGCCTAATTTGACATGAATTTGCGAAAAAGGCCCTGCCTGTACCAGCAGTATAGTTTGTCCTTTCACCAACTCAAGAATGGCCAAAAAGGTTACCACTACTCCTGCTTTGCCTTCTTCGGCTGTAAACAATGACTCCATCGGCAGGTAAGTCTCTTTGTTCAAGGTTTGCAATATTAAACTCATACGCTCCCGGGTACTTAGGGCCTCAGGGGCAATATGATGGTGTTCAAATGCAGCAGCTCTTTGCATCGCTGCCGAAAACGCCAGCACCAGCTCTTGTAAACTCACGTCAGGCTGTACAATTACCGGCTGAATGTCGGCTGACGGGGTCACCGTTACGGTAAATAAATCCCGCTCCATACGTGGCTGCAGATCAAGATCTTCAGCGGCCTGTTTAACCAGCTCATACTCTTTCAAACGACGAATAAGGGCCGCCCGGGGGTCGTCCTCTTCATCTTCTTCGTCGGCCCGTTTAGGCAACAATAAGCGCGATTTAATTTCGGCTAAAATCGCTGCCATCAGCAGATATTCAGCGGCCAGCTCAAGCTTCAGTGTTTGCATCACGTCAACGTACTCCATGTACTGATGCGTAATTTGCGCCACCGGCATACTGGTAATATCAAACTTTTGTTTTCGAATGAGGTATAGCAGCAGATCGAGCGGCCCTTCAAACGAGTCGAGAATAACCTCCAGCGCTTCGGGAGGTATATACAAATCCTCGGGTTTTTCGACCACGGCCTCACCGTTTACAAACGCCAGTGGCAGCGGCTGTTGAACCGGCGTGGCTAGGGTCGAAATGGTCTCGTCCTGATCACTCATAGCAGACAGTTTTCACTCTTTATAAAAATGGCGCGGTATCGCCACGGCCCTCGCGAACGACCACCGGCTCACCGTCACTTAAGTCGATCACCGTGGTCGGCTGCTCGCCCAGATAGCCGCCATGAATAATTAGCCCGACTTGCTTTTCTAGCTTATCGCGAATGTCATCAGGATCTGATTCAGCAACCTGTTGCCCGGGTAATATCAGCGACGTCGACATCAGCGGCTCGTTGAGCTCTTCCAACAGTGCCAGTGCAATAATATTATCAGGCACTCGGATACCAATGGTTTTACGCTTGGGATTTTGCAATCGCTTGGGGACTTCGCGGGTCGCTTTTAAAACAAAGGTGTATGAACCTGGGGTGTTGTTCTTAATTTGCCGAAACGCCACGTTATCCACCTTGGCATACACCGACAGTTCAGACATATCACGGCACATTAATGTAAAGTTATGATCTTTACCAATATCCCGGATCCGACACAGTTGCTCAAGCGCGCGTTTGTCTTCCATTTGACAACCGATGGCGTAGCCAGAGTCAGTAGGATAAACCACCACTTCGCCCTGGCGCACTAATTCGGCGGCCTGTTTTATCAGGCGCGGCTGTGGGTTGTCTGGATGAATATAAAAAAACTGACTCATACAGGTTCCTTAATCGATGAATTTGCTACGTTTAAATCCCAGTCGTGCCAGACCGGCGTTAACACGTCCGAAGCCAGACCGCAGCGGCCTAATTCGGTCCAACGGCCGGGAAAATGAAAATCGGAGCCGGCTGAGGCCAGCAGGTTATGCTCTTTGGCTAACGATTGCACAAAAGTTTGCTTGTCGGCATTTATACCCGGAAACACCACTTCGATACCATCACCGCCCTCAGCACTGAACTCGGCCACCAGACGGCGTAACCATTTGGCGGTCATATCATAGTGTATTGGGTGGGCCAGAACCGCCCGCCCACCGGCTTGCTGAATCACCCCGATGGCTTCGGCCATAGCCGGCCATTCGGCTTTCACCGCGGCGCGCTTGCCTTTGCCAAGGTACAGTTTAAAGGCTTTTTCAAAACTACTGACCTGATAATTATTGACCAGCACCCGGGCAAAATGCGCACGGGTAATTTGCCCGTCACCGGCGTATCGCCGGGCGCGTTCCAGCACGCCTTCAAAACCACACTTAGCCAGCTTTTCGGCAATTTTAACCGCACGTTCCTCTCTTTTTTGCTGCTGTTGCTTTAAAAAGGCCTGTAGCTGCGGATGTTGCTTATCAATTGCCAGTCCGACAATGTGGATCTCAAAACTCTGCCAACGTGTGGATATCTCAACGCCATCAATCAGGTGCAGGGCCGGAAACTGCTCACTGGCCACTTCACGCGCCACCGCCAAACCATCGGTTGTATCGTGATCGGTAATGGCCAGCACATCAACCTGCATGGTTTGCGCGCGTTGAATTAGCTCGGTCGGCGTTAAGTGACCATCGGAAAAAGTAGTATGACTGTGCAGGTCAATTTTCATGTTATTTTCAAATTTATGGTTGACACAATATCGTTTTTGTTTTCTTCTATAGCACAGTATACGGATTGAATGCTTCGATGCCTATCGAAGTTGATAAATAAATAAGAGACAGAAAAACCAATGCTAAATCAACCACAACAACGTCTTGTTAAGGCAACTATCTGGTGGTGGCACTCCCTTCGGTAACGGGCGGTGTGAGCGTTGGTGCGCAGAACAAACAAAAAAGGCCCGTTGTTAACGGGCCTTTTTTTTAATTTTTAAATGGAGTAATACAATGAGTTTGGCCGAATTAGGCATGGTCCCAGGCAAAGTGGAAACCATTGAAAGAACAGCCACCTATGTAAATGATCCCCTTGCAGCATTTGCCCAGTTGTGCAGCGGCCAGCGTCATGCACTGTTATTGGAATCTGCCGAAATCGACAGCAAAGATAACTTACAAAGTCTGCTTATGGTTGATGCTGCGGTACGCTTTGAATGTCGTGGTCAACAGGTCGTCATAACAGCCCTCAGCGCCAACGGCAAAGGTATTTTGCCGCTGTTTGCAGCACATTCTCCTGCCGACATTCAGTGTGAGGTAACGGGCGATAACGAAGTGTGCCTGCAATGTGTTAACCACAGCGAAGATCTCGATGAAGATGCGCGGCTCAAATCCACCAGTGTATTTGATATATTGCGCATGGTCATCAATCACATTACTCCCCTTCGTCAGCATCAGCACGCGGTATTCTTAGGCGGCGTGTTTGCCTACGATCTGCTGGCAACATTTGAAAACCTGCCGGAAGTGCCCGATGGCGATAACGACTGTGCCGATTACGTGTTTTACCTGGCAGAAACCTTAATCACCTTCGACCACCAAACCCGCCAGGCCACCCTGCTGGGAAGCGTATTCAGTGGCGATCAGGTTGCTACCAGTTATTTTGCCATTGCCCAGCGCCTCGAAGCCCTCGGGGCAGAGCTTAGTACCATTGCACCGCTTGATGTATCGCCGGTGGAAGTTCAGGAGCCGGTTGAATTGCAGGTAAATAAATCCGATGCTGAGTATTGTCAGGATGTACTTACCCTCAAAGAAAACATTCTGGCAGGTGATATTTTTCAGGTCGTGCCATCCAGAACCTTCTCCTTGCCGTGCCCGGCGCCGCTCACCGCTTATGCTGCGCTTAAACAACAAAATCCAAGCCCTTACATGTTTTACATGCAAGACGCCGACTTCACCATTTTTGGCGCGTCACCGGAGTCAGCCCTTAAGTATTCCG
The DNA here is from genome assembly GCF_028595265.1 of Alteromonas gilva. Lineage (NCBI taxonomy): Bacteria > Pseudomonadati > Pseudomonadota > Gammaproteobacteria > Alteromonadales > Alteromonadaceae > Alteromonas > Alteromonas gilva. Next base: position 3,012,340 of record NZ_JAQQXP010000001.1, read on the forward strand.
CCGCCAGTAACGTGGTAGAAATCTATCCCATTGCCGGCACCCGACCGCGTGGCAAACGGTCCAATGGCGATATTGACCCTGATATGGATAGCCGCATCGAGCTTAACCTGCGTGAAGATCAAAAAGAAAAAGCCGAACACCTGATGCTGGTTGATTTAGCCCGCAACGATGTGGCGAAGGTATCAGAGCCGGGCACCCGCTATGTTAAAGACTTACTCAAAGTTGACCGTTACTCCCATGTTATGCACCTGGTGTCGCGGGTGGTTGGTCAATTGCGTCACGATCTCGATGCCCTGCATGCCTATCAGGCCTGTATGAATATGGGTACCCTGGTAGGCGCTCCCAAGGTCAGTGCTGCCAGCCTTATCCGCCAGGTAGAGCAGCAACGCCGGGGTAGCTATGGCGGTGCCGTTGGCTACCTTAATAACGATGGCGATATGGATACCTGCATTGTCATTCGTTCAGCCTTCGTAAAAAACGGCCGGGCGTACATTCAAGCCGGAGCCGGGGTAGTGTACGATTCCAACCCGCAAGCCGAAGCCGACGAGACCCGTGGTAAGGCGCAGGCCGTGATCAATGCGGTAAAATCATCAATTGTGTTTCCGGGAGATGCCTCATGAGCCAGCCAATTACCGTATTTCTGCTCGATAATGTTGACTCGTTCACCTATAACCTGGTCGATGAATTACGTACCATGAACCTCAACATTGTGGTGTATCGCAATAACGTGAAAGCCGCAATGTTGTTCGAAAAAATGCAGCAGCAGGCTAAAAGCGGACCGGTTTTATTGTTATTATCCCCCGGTCCGGGCGCGCCTCATGAGGCAGGCTGTATGCCCGAGTTGTTAAAGATGGTGCAAGGGCATTTCCCGGTGCTGGGTATTTGTCTTGGCCATCAGGCGATTGTCGCCCACTATGGCGGCACCGTCGGCCGTGCTGAAGATGTCATGCATGGTAAGTCGTCGGCAATCACCCACAGCGGTGATGCCATGTTTACCGATCTGCCACAGCCGTTGCACGTGGCGCGGTATCACTCGCTGATGGCACTGGAGCTTCCCGAGGGTCTGCAACCACTGGCCCGGGTTGGCTCAACCGTTATGGCGGTATACCAGCGTGATGACAGGATGCTGGGCTTTCAGTTTCACCCGGAGTCAATACTGACCGCCGACGGCAGCCGGTTATTGCTGCAAAGTATACGTTATCTTACCGAAGAGGAATGCATTCATGGCTGAATACAGTGAGGTAATTAACAAATTATTTAACGGTCAACACATGAGCCAGGCCGAGTCTTTTTCTGTGTTTAACCAGGTGATGCATGGAGAGCTGTCAGAAGTAAAGCTGGCAACCTTATTAACGGCGCTTAAAATTCAGGGCGAGTCACCTAACGAAATCGCCGGTGCAGCCAGTGCTATGGTGTCAAATGCCCGACCTTTTCCGGCCCCTGAATACGAATTTGGTGACATCGTTGGTACAGGTGGTGATGGCCACCACACCATCAATATATCGAGTGCTGCGGCCTTAGTCGCTGCCAGTTGCGGTATAAAAGTGGCCAAACATGGTAATCGCAGTGTCTCGAGTAAATCAGGATCTGCTGATTTTTTCCGGGAGTGTGGTATTAAGCTTGAGATTTCGCCGCAAACAGCCAGGCAGTGCCTGGATACCACCAACTTCTGCTTCTTATTTGCCCCGGTGTATCATGCCGGTATGCGCTTTGCTGCGCCGGTTCGGGCAGAAATGAAGACCCGGACTTTGTTTAATATCCTCGGTCCGCTGGCGAATCCGGCGCGCCCCACGTTTGGTGTTTTTGGCGTATATACCCCGACATTGCTGGACGTTTATGCGCAAACCCTTACCCTGATGGGTCAGCAACGCGCCTTAATTGTCCACGGCGATGGCCTTGACGAACTGGCCCTGCACGGACCAACCCAGATTGTTGAAGTTGATCATGGCGCAATTGATCATTATACCGTTACGGCCGCTGATTTTGGCTTAACCGAAGCTCCCATCAGCGCTATTGCCGGCGGCGAACCCCATGAAAACCGCCAGCTGATAGAGGCGGCGCTGAGCGGACAAGGCGCCAAAGCTCATCAGGAAGCCATTGCCATGAACGCGGGCGCGCTATTGAAAATAGCCGGCCAGGTCGCAACCTTTAAAGAAGGTGCTCAACAGGCCCTTGAGGCCATGGCAAATGCCGCGCCCATAACCTTAATCAAACAAGTCGCTGAACACAGCCAGGTGGAAGAAAACGCATGACCGATGTACTTGCAAAAATTGTTGAAGATAAACGCATTGAACTTGAAGCGCGCATGGCTGCTGCTCCACTCAACACCATCAAGCCAGGCCTCAAACCGTCAACAAAAAGTTTGTTTGAGGCGCTTAACGGCGCCAATGCCGGGTATATTTTTGAGTGTAAAAAGGCATCGCCTTCCAAAGGGCTAATCCGTGAACATTTTGATCTCGACGAGATACTGGCGGCCTACACGCCGCACGCGGCGGGAATTTCAGTGCTGACCGACGAAAAATATTTTCAGGGCAGCTACGACTACCTGGCCTATGTTACCGAACGCGTCAGCCAGCCGGTGCTTAACAAAGACTTTTTTATCAACGACTATCAGATTTATCTGGCCCGCTACTACAATGCTGATGCAGTGTTGCTGATGCTGTCGGTCCTCGACGACGAGAGTTATCGCCAACTGGCAGCCGTGGCGGACAGTCTGAGCCTGGATATACTCACCGAGGTGAGTAACGAAGAGGAAATGCATCGCGCCATCGCCCTTGAAGCCAAAATTATTGGCATAAACAACCGCGATTTGCGCGATCTCTCTACCGATTTAGCGACCACTGAAAAACTGGTGCCCTTATTGAAGAAAGCCACCCACGAGTACGTGGTAATTAGCGAATCTGGTATTTACACTCACCAGGATGTACTGCGTCTGGCGCCATTGTGCCAGGGCTTTTTGGTAGGCAGCGCGCTGATGGCACAACAGGATTTACCGTTAGCGGTAAAACAGTTGGTGTACGGCACCGTTAAAATCTGCGGTATGACAAATGCCGAGCAGATCGCTCATGCCTTCGCCAGTGGGGCCAGTTATTGCGGGTTAATTTTTGCCACCCACTCAAAACGAGCAGTAACGGCCGAGCAGGCTCGTGACCTGGTCACTACCGTGCCCGGCAACTACGTGGGTGTGTTTGTTAATCAACCTCTGGAAATGGTACTCAGTATTGCCAACGAGTTGTCGCTGAAAGCCGTTCAGCTCCACGGTGACGAAGACACCATGTACCGACAACACCTCAAGGCTAACCTGCCTGCCGATTGCGAAATATGGCAGGCCATTGGCGTCGCCGGAGAACTGCCCTATTTGACCCACGCATTACTCGACGATGACACGCTCGACAAGGTACTGCTGGATTGTCAGGTTGGCAAACAAACCGGTGGCACCGGCCAACAATTTGACTGGTCGGTGATCCATGCAGAGCTCGATCTCGAAAAACTAGTTATCGCTGGCGGCGTTAATCCACAAAATGTGGCGGCTGCACAGGCAACAGGCGTCGCCGCTGTCGATGTCAACTCTGGTGTTGAAGACAGCCCGGGCAATAAATCTAATCAACGCGTTAGCGAACTCTTTACAGCTTGCCGGACCTACTAGTCAGCAAGCGTCATAACACAGGACATCAAATGAATCAGCTAGACACAAAATTTGGGGAATTCGGTGGCATGTATGTGCCAGAGTTACTTATTCCCGCACTGGATCAGCTCGAAGCCGCATTTTTAGATGCGAAAGACGATCCTGAATTTAACGCCGAGTTTATGTTACTCTTAAAGGATTATGCTGGCCGCCCCACCGCCATGACACTGACCCGCAACCTGGTATCAAATCCCAAGGTTAAGCTTTATCTGAAGCGCGAGGATTTGCTCCATGGCGGCGCCCACAAGACCAATCAGGTGTTGGGGCAGGCACTACTCACCAAACGCATGGGTAAATCCGAAGTCATTGCCGAAACCGGCGCAGGACAACACGGCGTAGCAACTGCACTGGCATGTGCCTTACTCGGCCTTAAGGCGCGTATTTACATGGGCGCAAAAGATGTTGAAAGACAGTCGCCCAATGTCTTCAGAATGCGCTTAATGGGCGCCGAGGTCATTCCGGTTAACTCCGGTTCCGGTACCTTAAAGGATGCCGTTAATGAAGCCATGCGCGACTGGTCAGCCAACTACGACAAAGCCCATTATTTACTTGGCACCGCGGCAGGCCCGCACCCGTTCCCAACCATTGTTCGTGAATATCACCGCATGATAGGCGAAGAGACCCGCGCGCAAATACTCGAAAAAGAAGGCCGTTTACCCGACGCGGTAGTAGCCTGTGTGGGCGGCGGCTCCAATGCGATTGGCATGTTTGCCGACTTTATCGACGAACCATCGGTGCGTCTGGTTGGCGTGGAACCCGCCGGCAAAGGCCTGCACACTAAAGAGCACGGCGCTACAATTTGTACGGGGTCGAAAGGTATTCTGCATGGTGCGTTTACCTATATTATGCAGAACCCCGACGGTCAGATTGAAGAAAGCTATTCAGTTTCAGCCGGCCTCGACTACCCGGCTGTGGGCCCGCAACATGCGTATTTATCGGATATCGGCCGCGCTGAATATGTCTCGGTGACCGATGACGAAGCCCTCAACGCGTTTCAGTTGTTGGCGCGCAAAGAAGGTATTATTCCGGCGCTGGAGTCCTCTCACGCACTCGCCTACGCACTGAATATGGCCGACGAAGCAGAAGAGGACACTATTATTGTGGTGAATCTTTCCGGCCGTGGCGATAAAGATCTTGGACACGTAATCAATATTCTTGGAGATCAGGTTAATGGATAGATATGCAACCATGTTTGCTCAGTTGTCAGAGCAAAATGCCGGCGCTTTTGTGCCTTTTGTAATGGTTGGGGATCCGGATATCGACACATCCGAGAAAATCATTACCCAGCTGATAGAAAGCGGCGCCGATGCCCTGGAACTCGGTATTCCTTATTCTGATCCAATTGCCGATGGCCCGACTATTCAAAAAGCCGCGATTCGCGCCCTCGACAGCAAAGTAACCCCCTCGGTATGCTTTGAGTTACTCAGCCGCGTTCGCCAGCGTTTTCCTGACATCCCGATTGGCTTGTTGCTATACAGCAACCTGGTGCTGGCAAAAGGGCTTGATGCCTTTTATCAACAGGCGGCTGACGCCGGTGTCGACTCTATTTTGATTGCAGATGTGCCTATTCGCGAGGCTAAACGCTTTGTGGACACCGCCAATGCGCATAACATTAAGCAAATCATTATTGCACCGCCGAATGCCTCCGACGCCACCATGCAGTCAATTGGCGACTTGTCTGATGGCTATACCTACTTGCTGGGCAGAGCGGGCGTTACCGGCGCAGAAACCGCTGCAACCATGCCTGCCGCCTCATTAATCGAAAAACTCAATAGTGTTAACGCGGCGCCGGCGTTACTGGGTTTTGGTATTTCCAACCCAGAGCAGGTGAAGCATGCCATCGAAAGCGGCGCTGCTGGCGCAATTTCAGGCTCGGCAACCGTCAACATCATTGCTGAACACCTCGACGACACACCGGCTATGCTTAAAGCGCTGGATAGCTTTGTCCGTGCAATGAAAGCCGCCACAAGGAAGTAAGCCCATGTATTATATGATTTGCGCCACAGACAAGCCCGACACGCTGGCACAGCGCCTCGCCGCGCGTCCGGCGCATCTGGCCCGCCTGAATGCCCTAAAAGAAGAAGGTAAACTGTTAATTGCCGGCCCCTTTCCGGCTATCGACAGTGAAGATCCCGGCGCTGCCGGTTTCACCGGCTCATTAGTGGTTGCGGAATTTGCCAGCCTTGATGAGGCCAACGCCTGGGCCGGGGCCGACCCGTACATCGAAGCCGGGGTATATGGGGATGTGGTGGTAAAACCCTATAAAAAGGTGCTGCCCTGACTGAGTAGACTTAAGTGAGCATACAGGGGGTGACAGTATAATTTGCGCCCCCGCCTGCCAGTGGTATGATTGGCTTAACCAAGGCATTATGCTGATTAATTCAGACAACATTCAGTCTGGCCGCGATACCCTAAGAGTAAGAATAACCGGTTGGGTTGTCCCAACAAATGGAGTGACATGTTCAGAGCCGTCGTAATGGGTTCTTTTTTAGTACTGTTGGCAGCCAGTTCCAATCCGGCGGTGGCGCAGCAAAACCAAAAAGTCCCGGTAACCAATTCAACACAAGCTGCCCAGCAAGCCAAACGGCATATTGAAGGGCGGGTGCTGAAGGTCGACAAGCAAAAAAGCTCCTACCGGGTAAAAATGCTTAAAAAATCTGGTCGGGTGGTTACGCTTGACGTAGACAAACGCTCAGGCAAAGTTAAACCCAGTAAAACCAAGGACGATAATTAGGGTAATGAGAATTTTAATCGCAGAAGACGACAGCCGTTTGCTGATGCAATTGGACTCACTTTTTCAACAACAGGGGTTCAGTGTTGATTTGGCCGACGATGGTGACAAGGCGCTGTTTCAACTCCGGGAAGTTAATTACGATCTGGCTATTATTGATATTGGCTTACCCAAACTGGATGGCTTTGATGTAATTCGTCAGGCACGCAGCAATGACATCATTACCCCGGTGCTTATCTTAACCGCTCGTGACCGCTGGCAGGAAAAAGTAGAAGGACTGGATGCGGGCGCCGATGATTATCTGACCAAGCCGTTTCACAATGAAGAGCTATTGGCGCGGGTTAACGCGCTGATCCGCCGGGCCTCCGGTCAGGCAAGCTCAGTGATAGAGTTAGGCCCCATAGTGCTGGATATCCAGGGCAAAGAGGTACGGGTTAATTCTCGCGCACTGGAGCTTACTGCTTACGAATACAAGGTAATGGAATACCTGATGTTACACCCCCACAAAGTCATTTCTAAAACCGAGTTGACCGAACATATCTACGATCAGGACTTTGATCTCGACAGTAATGTGATTGAGGTATTTATTGGTCGCCTGCGCAAAAAAATCGATCCGGAAAACCGCTTAAAACCCATCGAAACCATGCGTGGCCGTGGCTATCGAATTAACCGAGAGCTAGCTCAACCGAGTAACGTCTGACCAATGGTAAACTTATCGCTACGACTTCGCAGTTTACTGATTGCGACGCTGGCGCTGATTGTGTTTGTGCCGGTCACGGTCTTTACGCTGTCTCAGGCTTATACCAGTAGTCTCGAACAGGCTAAATACAGTGAATTAAAACTCATGAACCTGGCGATGATTTCTGTCTTCGAAATTGACGCTGACATCGTGCAAATGCCCGATATGCTCTACGACGAACAGCTTAACCTGCCTGATTCGGGCTATCTGGGTGTGATTGCCCTGGATAACGAGGTGGTCTGGCAATCGGCCTCTGCGGTTACCGAAATAACCAAACAGATCCTGCCACCCGCCCCCGCGGTGGGTGATGAAGCGTTCGTCAGAGCGCTGCAGCTGACAGAGCGTGAAACACGTTTTTTTGCGTATTCGTTTACTGCTGAATTTGATAACGGCAGCCAGTATGTTCCGGTCACGTTTTATGTTTTTAACGATCGAACGGCCTTTTTAGAAGAACGTGACACGTTTTTGTGGTCGGTATGGCAATACCTGGGCGTGCTGGCTATCAGCCTGCTAGTCTTTTTAATGATTGGCATGAATACCCTGTTACGACCGGTACGCCTGTTGATTGACGAGATACGGCGTACCAGCACCGGCACGCAGGAACGTTTAACCGAGCATTATCCCCCCGAGTTCACCCCGCTAAAGCTGAGCATTAATCAGCTGTTGAGCGGCGAAGCTGAGCAACGTGAACGCTATAAAAATAGCCTTGGCGATCTGGCCCACAGCTTGAAAACTCCATTGGCAGTGGTGATGGGCACCAAGGCTCTGCCCGCTTCTGCACAGGAGCCTCTGCAACAAATTGATACGCTGATTCAGCGGCAATTAAAGCGCGCAGCATCAGGGGCCGGCACCTGGCAGCAGGGTGTGCCGGTAACACCGGTTATAAAACAATTAATCAGTGCACTAAATAAAGTCTATCGGGATAAGTCATTACACCTGCAAGTCAGCGGCGACGACGGTCTGTTTTATGGTGATAAAACCGACCTGATGGAAATCCTTGGAAATTTGCTGGACAACGCCTGCAAGGCGGCTCATAAACGCGTTGACATAACGGTTAAGCAACTCCCCCGCCATACTGAACTTCATATTAACGATGATGGCCCCGGCATACCGGCCCGACAGGTTGAACGCATCCTCAATCGCGGACAACGCCTTGACGCCTATACCGAAGGCCAGGGTATCGGCATGGCAGTCGTCACCGATCTGCTCACCGCGTATGAGGGTAAACTCACTATTAGCCGCGCCTCACTCGGTGGTGCTAGCATCAAACTGACGTTTCCAGCGCCGCTGAAGCAGGTATAGCTCATGCGGTATTCAGTTACCTGGCATAGCAGGTAACTTGCGGCTTCCCCTTGCCTTGCAACAGGGGGGTTATTGCGCGGCATCCTGTTTATTTTCTGCCAGTACCGCTTCGCCATCACTGGACAGTAAAATCGCCAGCCAGCGGCTTTCTTCGCGAGACTCCAGGGCGATTTTTACAATCATGGTCAGCGGTACAGACAATAACATGCCTACGCTGCCAAGCAGCCAGCCCCAAAAAATTAACGATAAAAAAACCACCAGCGTTGATAGCCCAAGGCCCCGCCCCATAAAGCGCGGTTCAATAAGATTGCCCATCACTGTATTAATAACCAAAAAGCCCAGGGCGACCAGGCCGGCTTCGCCACCACCATATTGCACTAACGCCATAAGTACGGCAGGTATGGCGGCAATAATCGAACCTATATTAGGAATATAGTTGAATAAAAAGGCCAGCACGCCCCAGAGCAAATAGTGATCCACGCCAAGAAAGTACAGCCAGGTCCCTGCTAACAAGCCGGTAAATAAACTCACGACTGTCTTAATTGCCAGGTAACTATTGACCGAATGAATGAATCTATCGATGTGGTGCATTTTCATGTCAGGATCTGCCAGTGCCACATGCAATCTGCGTGGCACGCCCTCGGCCTCAAACAACATAAAAATCACAGTGAGCAAAATTAAAAATAAGTTTGATAGTACCCCACCCATACCGCTTAAAAAATTGGTCACCATCGACATTGCCATGCCCGGATCCAGATAAGATACAATGAGATCCTTATCGACATGAATGTTAAAGGTTTCAAGCTGGGTGACAACCCAGGTAAATTCACCAGACAGCTTTTGCCGGTATTGCGGCATATTATCCTGAAACTCGCTTAGCGACTGTCCTACTAATCCGGCCAGCATGAAACCAAAAACCACTATCAGGAGTATTACTAGAGTAATAGATATCGCGCGCGGTATACGGTATTTCGTCATCCAGAGGATCAGCGGCCCACAGGCAATAGCAATAAACCCGGACAAGAAAAACGGCACCATTATGGTACTTGCAGCTTTAATACCTGCCAGGATAATGATCAGGCTGGCAAAAATGAACATGGCTTTTACTGTGGGCGATTGGGTCGACATAAAATATTGGTTTAACAAATAAAGTAGCACGCTATCAGATTTAACATTGAATCGGTAGTCCTGCAGTGAACAAGCCTGATGAAAATAATGTAACGGAGCACGTCATGCATATCTTTATTACCGGTGGAACCGGGTTAATAGGTCGGCAGTTAATTGAGCAACTACACCGACAACATTCCATTACCGTGCTCAGCCGCAATGCAAATGCTGCACGTAAAGCACTCCCTGGCGACGTTAAGGTCATTGCTGATATTGATACCCTGAGTGATTTCAACGACTTCGATGCGGTCATTAACCTGGCGGGTGAACCCATTGCCGATAAACGCTGGAGCGAGCAGCAAAAGTACCGGATATGCCAGAGTCGCTGGCAGCTCACCTCATCGATTGCCAACAAACTTGACGCCTCTGATAAGCCGCCGGCGGTTTTCATTTCAGGATCAGCCATCGGCTATTATGGCCGCCAGGGTGATACGCCGATAACCGAGAATAACCATCAAGCCCACCAGGAATTTACCCATGAAGTGTGTCAGCAGTGGGAGAGCATTGCCCAATCGGTGAGTAATACCTGCCGGGTTTGCATACTGCGCACCGGTGTTGTGCTGGCACCGGACGGTGGCGCGTTAAGTAAAATGCGGCTGCCATTTAAACTGGGGCTTGGCGGGCGCATCGGTAGTGGTAAGCAATACATGTCATGGATCCACATCGATGACATGGTGGCGGGCATTTTATTTTTGCTCTCCCAGCCAGAGCTCAGCGGGCCGTTTAATTTTACTGCGCCAAACCCGGTTACCAATCAAACCTTTATAAAGGCATTTGCCAGCGCATTAAACCGTCCGGCGTTTTTCCCTATGCCCGCCCCCGTCCTCAAACTCGCCATGGGCGAAGCGGCCGATCTGTTACTCACCGGTCAGCGAGTGCTGCCGCAAAAGTTGCAGGAGGCCGGTTTTCAGTTTAAGTACGAGGACATTGACGCAGCGTTTGCTGATACAGAGAGTTAAGTGCCCGGGCATTAACCAGCATTATTGTGCCAACGCCATCAATAGCGAGTGTTAGTCGGATGGCTAAAAAAACAGCGCATAGGCAATAACTGTCAGGATGGCGGTAATGAGCGGAAACACCAGGTAATAATCCGGTTTGGTCAGTATGCCCACCTGCGTAACGGTATAGGTGAGTAGTAGCAGTGCCCAGTGCACCGGCCAAAGCACACCAATATAGGCAATGATGCCAAACGCAGGGGCAGCAAAACCACCTGCATAGAACAGCATGGTCAGTATTTGTTGTCGCCGGTTAAGCGGCAAACTGTGGAAATAATAATGGTACCGGGCTTGCAAAGATCTAAGCTCCAATAGCTTACTGGCAATCACCACTGCCAGTAAAACGGCCATTACCGCGCCGGCCGGCCCTTGCGAATCCTGGTTAATATTGCTGATAAAAATATTGCCCAGGATCAGCAACAGCAGCACCACAACCACGCGTAACAATGTCGGTTTTAAGTAGTGCAGATCGCGTTGTAAAAAAAACCGCCATAAGCCAACCGGTAAGCCGCTGACTTTAACCGGTGGCAACGGTATTAATCGCTCTGCACAAATCGCCACAGCGTAGCCCAGTAAACATAAGCCCTCCGACAGCTGCCCTGCCAGGGGTGCAAGTGCCAATGGCAGCAGTCCTAAACTAAGCCAGGGCCGCCTTGAGCCTGTGGCGATGACAATATAATAACCGGTGAGTACCAATACACCGGTGATGGGCATTAACTGCGCAAAAGACTCCGCCAACGGCACACTCAACAGTTCATGGAAGTGACTGTAAAACATACTGAGTAATACCACCAAGGGCCCTAAAATAAAGACATTTGCGGCGTATAACAGTAAGCCGGCGTGGGTGAATCGCCGCGTCGCACTGCCCGCAGGTAACGCGCGATCGTAGAGCGCATAGCGGGTGGCGTTAATAGCCTCTTTTTGCATACTGACCCAACCAAAGCTGAGCAGTAAATAGCCCCAAAGCGTATAATAATAGAGCTCGCTGCTACTCGAATTATCAGCCAACACGCCTAACGCCAGCAGCGGCAGTAACAACAGTGCTGGTAGGGCCATCGGAAACAGCGCCACCAGCGCAGCACTGGCCTGGCGCAAACTATTAAGCCAGTCTTTTAACGTTTGTTGATATACCTTAAGCCGAAACTGCCAGTACCTCACCGTTCATGCACACCATTGTGGTCCAGATGCAACTGTCTGACGGTGTGGCCGGCGAAATTCAAAGGTTCATGGCTGGCGATAACAATTTGCCCCGGATACTCTGCCAAGCATTGATACAGAGCCTCGCGGGTTTTGGCATCCAGACCGTTGGCGGGCTCGTCCAGTAACAGCAGCTCCGGCTGATGCATCAAAGCCAGGATCAGGCTCAGCTTTTTATAATTGCCAAGCGACAGGTCCTGTACCAGAGTCGGCAAATAATCACTTAATCCAAAGGCAGTTATCCAGTACTCAGGCGCTGCGCAGCCGTACAGGCGCTGATGAAACTGCAGGAGATCACTGGCCGACATAAATCCCGGTAATGCCACTTTGCTGGCACTCATACCAATGAGCGGCCGGGCGGCACTATCGAGCACGTTATTACCGTTGAGGGTTACCTCACCATTAGCAGGCCTTAAGAGTCCCCCGGCAATTAGTAACAGCGTTGTTTTACCAATACCGTTGGCGCCGCTTAAAACGACTCTGGGCTCAGCGATTGCTAACGACACATCGTTGAAAATGGTCCTGGCAGCAAACCGATGACCAACACCATTAAATGCTAACATTCGTTCCCTCGCGCGTAGCTCGCCACATTGTCAGATTATCACCAGGTCAGACCATCTTGCGTAACAACTGCCCGGTGTTTAACCGTAATAAACGGTAACAGCCCACAGCCCCGAGCACACCAACCACCAGCGCACCCGCCGTCGGCGCAATCAGCCAGTATTCCCAATGCATTGACGCTTCCATATCAAACACCCGCCATTGCAGCAGGAACAAACTAAACTCATTTGCCATCGCGGCCATTAAGCCGGCCACCGTGCCAATAATTAAAAATTCATTAATGACACTAAACCGAATTAAACGGCCCCTGGCGCCCAGCGTGCGCAAAATCGCCAGCTCTTGCTGACGTTCATCCATACTCGCCTGCACCTGTGCAAATAACACCAGGGAGCCGGCAATGAGCACCAATACCAGAATAAATTCAACGGCGAGCGACACCTGTTCGATAATCTCACGCAGTTGGTTGATCCGCGCATCAACATCAAATAGCGTCACCGATGCAAAAGGCAGCATCAGCGCGGTTATCTCTGATTTGCGCTGTGCATCCAAATGAAAGCTGGTGATATAGGTGGCATTAAAATCTTGCATGGCAGCAGGGTGCAACACAAAAAAGAAATTGGGCTGCATGGTTTGCCAGTTAACCTCACGAATACTGCTGACGCGGGTCTGCACAATCTCGCTGCCAACATTAAAGGTCAGCGTATCATCCATCTCGATATTTAACCGCTCCGCTACGCCACTTTCTACTGACACCGGATACAGCACATTCCCGTCTTCGTTACCGTCTGCGTTGTCGGTACCAGGAGACTGCCAATCGCCATGCCACTGCCCCGCCACAATCCGATTCTCGGTTTGCAGCGTGTTACTCCAGGTTAAGTTTGCTTCGCGCCCGAGTCCGCGACGCCCTTCGCTTTGCTCCGGGTCGTCTTCTTTGGTCACTTCGGTGCTTACCCGTTCGTCGTTAACCGCTACAAAGCGGCCACGAACCACTGGGTAAAACTCATCGATAAGCACCTGATTATCAGCAAAGTGCTGCTCCAGTCCCCCTTTCTGCGCCTCGGTAATATTTGACATAAAGTAGTTGGGGGTATTTTCGGGCAACTGCGCACGCCACTGCGCCACCATGTCGTTACGCATCACCAATACTACCAACAGCAGCATGATGGTAATCGAAAAGCTAATAAGCTGGACGCTGTTGTCCATTGCGCGTCGGCGTATGCGCGCCCAGGCCAATTGCCAGGATCCCATGGCCCCCTGCCCCAGCCTGCGTCCAAGCGCAATCAGGCCAAAGGTCACAAATAATAGTGCAACCACCAGCAGTGCACCTGAACCAAATAAAATGGCGCTGATTTCGAAATCGCGACTGTATATCCACATCAGCAGGAATATCGCACCACCTGACGCACCAAATTGTAAGCCTTTCGAGCTCAGGCCCGCGCCCATATCGCGGCGCAACACCCGCAGTGGCGGTACCGAAAACAACCGCAACAACGGATATAAAGAAAACAATACCGCACAAATAGAGCCGGTTAGCACGGCAATGAATACCGGCCGCCAGTGCCACACATCCAGCGATACGTCTACCTGTCCAGCCAGTGCCGTCACAACAATCTGTTGTATGATCACCCCGGCAATAATACCAATGGCAATACCTAACAGCGTTATAAACATGATTTGCAATACATAAACCTGGCGAATCATCTGCTTAGTAGCCCCCAGGGTTTTGAATATAGCAACCGGGTCGAAGTGACGCTGGCTGTAGCGTTGGGCAGCCACCGCAATGGCTACCGCCGCCAACACAATCGCTAACAGACTGGCCAGCAAAAAGTAACGCTCAGCACGTGCCACCGAGCGGCCAATGGCCGACTCATCATCGCCCACGTCTTCCCAGCGGTGCAACTCTTCGTCAAGTTGCGGGCGCAGCCATTCGTAATAGTCTTCGATGATGTCATTGTCGCCGGTATAATAGGCCTTGTAAGACACCCGGCTGCCCGGACCGGTAATATTGGTGGCTGGCAAATCGCTCAGTGACATGAGCACCATAGGATCGGTGTTAAATATGCTAAATCCCTGATCGGGTATTTCCGTTAACACCCGCTTGACGGTAAACTCACCGTCGCCAATATACACTGTGCTCTCTAACTGAACGTCCAGTAGCTGAAACAATCGTGAGTCAATCCAAATCTCGCCCGGTGCAGGCGTTGAGGACGTCGGCGCTGGCGTACCAAAGGGCTCATCGGTGACTTTTATTTCGCCTTTTAACGGGTAAGTGTCGCTGACAGCACGCAAATCAACCAGTGACATCTGGGTTTCACCAAACGCCATTGACCGGGTGCTGACCTGCCGGGCGGTGGCCAGCCCCTGCGCTTGTGCCTGGGATAACCACTCCTCGCTGATTGGCTTGCGTGAGCGTAGTTGGCTGTCGGCAGCGATAAACTGGGAAGAACGTTCAACCAACGCACTCTGCAGACGCTCGCTGAATAACGACAGGGATAATACTGAGGCGACCGACAAGATGATGGCAAATAAAATAATGGTCAGCTCGCCACGGCGGGCTTCGTGCTTAAACAGTCGCCAGGCGAGATTAACTACCATGGGCAACTCCTTGCGATGCCGCATCATTAGTCGCCCTGGCGTTCTCGGTGACTTCCGTCAACTCTCCGGCCAGCATTTGTAACTGGCGATCACACTTTTTGGCCAGCTCGCTGTCGTGAGTGACCAGTACCAGCGTTGTACCTATTTCACGGTTTAAGTCAAACAGCAGATCCTCGATTTTTACACTATTAGCCGCATCGAGATTACCGGTGGGTTCATCGGCAAACAAAATTTTCGGCTGCCCGATGAACGCCCGGGCAATGGCTACGCGTTGTTGTTCACCGCCCGATAGCTGATTAGGATAATGATGTGAACGGTGCCCTAAACCAACTTGCTCAAGGATTGTTGTGGCCCGCTTTTTGGCATCCGGCAAACCCGCTATTTCAGCCGGCAGCATGACATTCTCGATGGCAGTAAGACTTTGAACCAGCATAAAGCTCTGAAAAATAAAGCCCACCTTGTCGCCACGTAACCGGGCTCGCTGCTCCTCATCAAATGTATGTAATGGCGAACCATCGAGAAATATTTCGCCCGCGCTCACCTCATCAAGGCCAGCAAGCAAACTCAGTAAGGTAGATTTACCGGAACCGGATGCCCCAACAATAGCAATTGATTCGCCAGCCTTGACTTGAAACGAAATAGGCTGAAGGATCTGTAACGAACCTTCGCTCGTATTGACGGTCTTAGTAATGTCTTTGGTTTGGATCATAAAGGAGCTATTGTTGTTGTGATTTGTCATTTTTTTATCCGTTTGCGGTACACACTGTATTGGGCAAAAAACCTAATATTATTAATACCTTTATTATTTTTTTCAGATCACATTCTGGCCACGCCTGAAAGCAGCTCTGAACAGTCTGCTGAACAAAGCCAAAGTGTTAACGCCGATAAACGTTTGCTCATCCTTGGTGATAGCCTAAGTGCCGGTTATGGTCTTATGCAAGCACAAAGTTGGGTTAGTTTGTTACAAAATATCTGGCACGACGAGCAGCGTGGGGTCGAGGTAATAAATGCTGCGATAAGCGGTGAAACCACCGACGGTGGGCTGGCGCGTTTGCCACGCTTACTCAAGCAGCACAACCCTACCCATGTTCTCATTGAGCTCGGTGGTAACGATGGTCTTCAGGGCCACAGCGTACAAAAGCTTCAGGACAATCTCAGCCAAATGGTTTCGATCGCCAGGCAATTTGGCGCCGAGGTGTATCTGCAGGATATGCAAATCCCCACCAATTATGGGCGACGCTACAACCAGTTGTTTAGCGATAGCTACGAAGAAGTTGCCACGGCACAAGACGTTACCCTGATCCCATTTTTTATGCAGGATATTGCGCTTCAGGAGGAGTTCATGCAACGCGATGGCATACACCCCAACGCCGAAGGTCATCCGTTGATTGCTGAGTTTATGCATGCCCAATTAACGCCTTTGCTTTTTACCCGGTAATGGCGGCCGGGATAGCGTGGTAATTCGCGTTTTCCGCGCCTTTGCCTATACTTTAGTCAATTAATTTAGTAGAGAGGTCAGTATGGAAATTGGTCAGAACCCTATCGATCAGGGCTATGCGCAGCGCCCGCTTAATTCGATTGAGCAGCGCCCCAGCCCACAACAAAACGCGCCCGAAAACAGCCAGGAAACGCAAAATCAATCTGTCCGGCAGTCTGAATCTCCGGCGACGACCGGCGCGGTAGGACGTAATATCGACACTTATGCTTAGGCGTAGATAATTACCGGGTAGTTGGTGCTTACAACGTCAGATACTTCGCTTCAAATTCAGACATGGGCAGGGGTTTGCTGTAGTAGTAACCCTGCACTCTGTTACACCCCATTGCCTTTAACAAGTGTTCCTGCTCAGCTGTTTCAACGCCCTCAGCAACCACTCTCAAGCCAAAGTTACCGGCCAGGTCAATGATCGATTTCACGACGCCGGATTGTTCGCCCTCTCCCAGCTTGGAGATAAACTCACGATCTATTTTCAATTTATCGACGGGCAGTTTATCCAGATAAGCCAGAGACGAATAACCGGTGCCAAAATCATCAATCGCAACGCAAAAACCGAGTTTTCTGAGCTTAACCAGAATGCTGCTGGCCGACTCGAAGTTTTCAATGATGGCACTTTCAACAATCTCCAGCTCAATTCTGCTGGTATCGATGGGATGGTCGGCCAGTACTTCGGTCATGCGTCGCAATAGCTCGTTATCAGCCAAATCAAGCGCTGAGACATTGAAGGAAATAAACAATTGAGGATACTGGGTTTGCCAGCGCTCAATGATGCCAAATACCTCTTTTACCAGCCAGCCAGTGACTAAGCGAATAGCGCGGGTTTGCTCTGCCACGTCGATGAACGAATCCGGGGTAAGGAAGCCTTTAACCGGGTGATTCCATCTCAGTAATGCTTCGGCGCCCACCACGGCACCGTTAGCCCCATCAATCTGGGGTTGTAAATACAGTTCCAGTTCGTTTTCTGCTACCGCTCGTTTTAATTCAGACGCAATGGTAAGCCTTGAACTGGCCTCAACCAGAATATCGCTGGTAAAGAACGCAAGCTTAGATCCCCCGGCCTGTTTGGCTTTATACATGGCTGCGTCGGCCCGCACTAACAAATCTTCACTGTTCGCAGCATCGGCCGGATACCGCGCAATGCCTACCGAACCACCAACATTAACTTCATGTTCTCCAACCAGGTAAAACGGTTGATTCATTTCATCGATGAGTTTTCTGGCCAGTACTTCAAGTTCTGAGTCATGTTTATAATCTTCAACCAGCAAAACAAATTCGTCGCCCCCCATTCGTGCCAGCAGATCCGACGATCTTAACCGTAAACTTAATCGCTCAGTGACCATGCGTAACAATTCATCGCCAGCGGCATGACCAAGACTATCATTAACCACTTTAAAGCGATCAAGATCGAGATACAGTAAAGCACAATGCTGCCTGACTTCCTGACAGAGCGACACGGTATGTTGCAGGTGCAACTGAAACTGAACACGATTGGGCAAACCTGTCAGCGCGTCGTAGTGGGCTAAGCGTTCAAGTTTTTCTTCGGATTGTTTAAGGCTGGTAATGTCTGAAAATACAGCCAGATAATTTACCGCTGCGCCAACATCGTCTTTCACCACCGAGATACTTAACAGTTGGGGAAATACACTGCCATTTTTACGCCTGCTCCAAACCTCTCCGCGCCAAAATCCCGTTTCTGTAATGATAAACTGCATTTGCTCTATAAAGCTGCGCTCATACAAATCACTACCAAGAAAATCGGGTTTCTTGCCGAGTACCTCTTCCTCCTGGTAACCCGTAATGTCACTGAATGCAGGGTTAACCGATATAATATTGAGTGTGGCATCTGTCACAATGATGCCCTCCAAACTGTGGTTAAAGACCTGCTGACTTAACTCCCAACGCTTTTGATACTCTAAACGCTCGGTCGTATCGATGACGATGGTGTAAATAAGCTGACGGCCATTGCTCTCTATGGTCGTATTAAGTAGTTCGACATCGCGGATTTCACCTGAGGCGAGGCGATGTTGAACCGCATATTTGGAAGAACGCTCGACCATTGACCTTTTGATATGCCGCATCACAGAATCACGATCCATGGTTTGAATATCGACAACACTCATAGCAGACATCTGCTCTGCCGAATAACCGTAATAGTTAACGGCGGCACGGTTAGCTTCAACGATTTGGCCATGCTCATCAATAATCAGCATCACCACGGCGTGTGCCGAAAAGAACTGCCGGAATTTTCGTTCGGATAATTTAAGCGCCGATAATGTGTCTTGTTGTAACAGACGGTTATTGAGCCTCAGTTGTGCGATATAGCAGGCTATAGTACCGATAATAAGCGCCATGACCCATGACAGAGGATGCAGTGTAAAGTTAATCCAGCCGTCTTTAGGTTGTGCCGCTAATTGCCATTGACCGTAGGGTAATTGAATCGATAAACGGACCGGTTGTTGCAGCTCGCGACTGCCGGTGTCTCGAAAAACATCAATTAACTGCCCCTGAGCATTGTGTCCGCTAATGACCAAGTCCAGTGTTTGCTGATCAATAAAACCGGCTTCCCTAAGCACTTCCTGATAATCCAGCACCACCGACAAAATACCCCAGATGCCGTTTTCATTCACCACGGGTATACGGGCAATAAACCCAACGCCTCCCTGAACCAGATCAACAGGTCCGGTTAATATGGTTGTGCCGATATCCAGCGCCTTAAACACAGAGTCCCGCTGTGCCTCGTTAACGCGATAATTCAACCCGAGTACTTTTTCGTTACCCTCCACCGGATAAATTAAGCTCACGACAAGGTCACGAGCCCCAGCAATGTTGATAATATTATTGCGCTGCTCAAGTAAGCGACTCATGTACAGGCTAAACCCTTGCTGATTTAAATCCGGGTTTAGTGACACATACGCGGCCGCACCACGGATCAACTCAATGTTAGTATAAAGCTCAAACTCCAGCGCCGCGCGCAAAGCGGACAACTGCTGGTTAACAGCAGTTTTTTGTTCTTCACGCTGCCAGCGGCTGGCCGCGTAATCCGCGGTTAATGTCAGCAGGACAACAACCATAATGATCAACGAAAAGAGCACAACGGGTCGCTGTGTGGGATTGGTTACATGTTGACTTTGCAAGAAAGACTCATTCTGTTTAGCCCAAAGTTATACTTTGATGCCTGTCCGGTTAGTGATGCAGCGTCAGTATCTCTGCCTGTTTATGACAATAATAGGTCAATACCGTTGAAAAGGAAGATTATTTTTACCTACACCGAGCGAATTAGCTTTCCCGCTCAGTTCGGGGGTTAAAAAGTGAGTCTGCCGATGAGCGTGCAACAGATAGATAACAATACGCGGGTACTTTCAGCTGTTTATTGTGTAAGCAGGAAAATACAGAGCCAATATATTTCCTACCTTTTTAAACGAAAAGCTTATAGTTACCCGTCGTTTATTACGACTAATCACTCTCGAAAGAAACTAATAATGGTGGGAGTCAGCGTTGTAATTTTGGACTCAGGGCTATGCTGACTCATTAGCTCAGGTGCGCATCATGATCGCCAACTGAATAAATCATTGCACACTTTGCAGGGCACTCATCAATAAAAAATGCCGGCTAAAAAGCCGGCATTGTTGGTATCACATTAGCGCGCCAATCAGCGAATATACTGTGACGTTTGCTTGGTTTGTGAACGCGTTTGGTAACGCTGCTGTAGTTTAATCTGACGTGAGGTCATCTCTATCGACTCGCCATCAATAATAACCATCTCAGCCGCTTCGGTCACTTCAAGCGGATCGCCACTCCATACCACAACATCGGCCCGGGCACCTTGTGCTAACGTTCCTACCTGCTGCGAGACATTATAGATACTGGCAGGGTTGACAGTTAACGCCGCCATGGCTGCGTCCCAGGGAAGTCCGAAAGCCACCGCGTTGCCGGCATGCTGCGTGGCTAAACGGATATTATGCGTTTCCATGCCAATGGCAATGGTAACGCCAGCGTCATGCAGCCTTGCCGCGTTAGCAAGCGTGGCACCTAACTGATCAAAGCCACCGGGTAAGTTAAATTCAGGATCTAAAATAACCGGAATATCAGCCGCCGCTAACTCATCGGCGACGCGCCATGCTTCCATGGCATTCACCAGCACAACTTTTATTTGAGGGTAGCGCTTTTTAAAGGCGATAACCTGGCGAATATCCGCTGCACGATCGGCAAACATCAGTAACGGGGCTGCTCCCTCTATCACAGGTTGCAGAGCTTTTACATCAGCGCGACTGTTGATGCCATGCCATGGGTTAGTTGGATTGAGTTGAGCGCTACCGGTAAATTGCTTTGCTTCGTCAATCACCTGGTTCAGCGTTACCCACAAAGCAGCTCTTGAGCCACCGTTGTCGTCGGCACCATGATTGCTGACATCTACCGACATAAACGCCTGAGGCTTTAACACCGAATCAGCAGCGCCCGATAACGTAATCACAGCCCCCAGTCCATTAAGCAATGTGTCAGCGCGGGAAACTGTTGTAGCTGCTGACGTGATCCCCTCTACCCGGCTAATCGCCATCAAGGATGAATCGGGATTTACTGCATAACTAACATCAAATGCGGCGCCGGTTGCAGATATCAGGCTATCGCTTACCGATGAATCAACGGTACCAGCTGAACTGCTTACCTCTACCAAACCAAGTTGTGTGTAAGCTCCAAAGAGACCAGGCGTAACATACTTGCCCGTGGCATCGATTGTATCGTAACCGTCTGGCACATTACTGCCCTCTCTGACAGCAACAATTTTATTGTCTTCAATTAAAACCGTCGCTGCCTCAAGCGTTCCCTGGGCCGTACCGGTATAGACTTTACCGCCAACAATCGCCAGTTTGTCTGCCAGTGCGGCTGAACTCATTGCTGTCAGCAAGCAGGTTAATAATAATTTCTTCATTTGATGTCTCCCTCACCGACTTGTCCTAACTCAAAATCAGCCACTGGCCAGGAATCAGGATCGTTGAGATCAAAGGCCAGACCGCCATCGATATAGACTTTCGTGGCGCGCGCGTACGTCGAAAACGGATCGGCGCTCCACAGCACTAAATCGGCATTTTTGCCGCTTTCCAATGAACCGGTTTCATCAAAAATACCCAGTGATTTGGCCGGATTGGCAGATAACCAGGTCCAGGCGTCTTCCTGACTAATGTCGATACCGGCGCGACGTCCATCAGACCATGCCTTGGCCGCTTCCTGATTTAAACGCTGAATACCTAAATCACTGTCGGAGTGGACAATCGCACACGCCCCGGCTTCGTGAACCATAGGCACGTTTTCGCGAATACCGTCGTAGGCTTCCATTTTAAAGCCCCACCAGTCGGCCCACAGTGCTGAACAAACGTTATTTTCGGCCAGCAGATCACTAATTTTGTATGCTTCTACGCCGTGTTGAAAGGAGTAAATCTGGTAACCAAACTCTTTCATCACATCCATCATTACCGCCATTTCATCGGCCCGGTAACAATGCATATGCACTCTGATCTCGTCTTTCAAAACACCCATAAGTGTTTCAAGGTTGAGATCACGCTTAGGAGGACTAGGATTTTTACCCGCTTCATAGTCGGCTTCGTACCGCTCCCATTTGCGCATATAATCCTGTGCATCAGACCAGGCCTGACGATATCCGGCAACGTTACCCATACGGGTCGACGGGCCGCCACGCTGGCCATAAACCCGCTTGGGATTTTCACCACACGCCATTTTTAAGCCATACGGGGCATCGGGAAATTTCATTTCCTGCATGGTCCGCCCTGGTACATTTTTCAGTACCACCGAACGGCCACCAAATAAATTAGCCGAGCCAGGTAAAATTTGCAGCGCTGTCACACCACCGGCCAACGCGCGGCCAAACCCGGGATCCTGCGGCCAGACTGAATGCTCAGCCCAGACATTCGCCGTTACAGGCTTAACCATTTCGTTGCCGTCGGAGTGAGACTTCGTAGAAGGGTTAGGATAAACGCCTAAATGACTGTGCACGTCAATAATACCCGGCGTGACCCATTTACCGGTACCATCAATCGTCTCAACATCTGCAGGCACGTCTACATCGCTGCCTACAGCAACAATTTTACCGTCGGCGAAATACACCGTG
The DNA here is from genome assembly GCF_028595265.1 of Alteromonas gilva. Classification (NCBI taxonomy): domain Bacteria; kingdom Pseudomonadati; phylum Pseudomonadota; class Gammaproteobacteria; order Alteromonadales; family Alteromonadaceae; genus Alteromonas; species Alteromonas gilva. The sequence continues at coordinate 3,034,928 of NZ_JAQQXP010000001.1, forward strand.
CCGTTTTCGATTTTATTACCTACACCATCTAAAATAGTCACACCGGTAATGGCTACCGGACGACTTTCTAAAGGCTGGTACTGACTGGGGAATGGATTTTTATCAATTGTAACCTTGGCTGCCTGTTCTTTTTGCGCCGCGTTATCGTCTCCACAAGCAGAGAGTAACACCGCACAACAACACACCAAGGAAACACTCATTTTTCGTAGTGTATTTTCCATGAGCTACCTGTATTTTAATTTTAGTTTTTTCAGACCTGTCGTTAGCAAGCCGGTTTACTATAGCAGCGCGCACGCGCGCTCTTCAAAAGCAGCTATAACGTTAGCCGAATGTGGATTGGGGTACAAGTAGGTGTTACGCCGATGCGTTGGCTGACCGATTAAGTACGGCGACAATCTCGTCGGCGTGTTGCAAACGGCGAATATTGTCGAATAATTCAGCGGCTTCGGGGTATTGGCGCTTAAGATATCCGCACCATTGCTTAAGACGATTAGGGTAATAGCGGCCTTTGTCACCGTAAATTTCGTAGCCAGAATAGTCAATCAGCAACCGCGCTAACTCGGGCCAGCTCATGGGCGCGACGTTATTGCGAATATGCAACGCCAGATTCGGCATGGCCAATGCGCCTCTGCCAATCATGATGTCGTCACAACCGGACATCTGCTGGCACCTCAGCGCATCGTCATGTGACCAGATTTCACCATTAGCAATGACAGGCAGCTGGGTTTTAGCGCGAATTTTTTTAATCCACTCCCAGTAAGCGGGCGGGCGGTAACCTTCAGTTTTTGTGCGGGCGTGAACGACCAGCTCAGACGCGCCGGCTTCATCAATGGCCACCGCATTGTCTATGGCCAGAGATTTATCTTCGTAACCTAAGCGGATTTTAGCGGTCACGGGTAAATCTGCCGGTACCGCTTCGCGAACGGCTTTAACAATATCATGCAGTTGCTGGGTGTATTGCAACAACACTGCCCCACCGCGGCTTTTATTCACGGTTTTAGCCGGACAACCAAAATTTAAATCAATGCCTGGTGAGCCTAACTCTACCGCCGTTAAGGCGTTTTCCGCTAACCATTCGGGGTGTTGCCCTAATAATTGCACCCGCACCGGCACGCCGCTCGGCGTTTTGCCACCGTTCTGCAGTTCCGGACACATGCGATAAAACGTCTTCGCCGGCAGTTTTTGGTCTACCACTCTGACAAATTCTGTCACGCACAGATCAAAGCCACCCACACGGGTAAGCATATCTCGCATTAAGTGATCAACAACGCCTTCCATCGGCGCTAGCAGAATTCGCATAATTTAGGGTATTCAAAAATTAAGGGAGGCGGATTTTAGCAGATCATGACGACGCTGGCATCTGTATTGGTACTCAGCGTGCACGTAATTTGCAGCGTTCCTGACAACGTAACAAAATTGCCCGGCGCTCAGTGACATCAGCATGATGCCAGCCGGTGATCTCATCAATGTGACGCTGACACCCCAGGCAAATATCATCTGGATCCAGACAACAGTTGCCAATACAGGGCGACGACACTATCGCCTGTTCGATGGGTACTTCCGGCGTTGGCTTAATCATTTTCTGTTTGCTGTTCCACAGTAAACCACAAGCACACATAACAGCTGAACTGCGCGTTGAGCTGAGCAAAAAACTCGGTCTCGCTATTGGCTTGTTGTCTTATCAGCTTTTGTCCTATGCCTTCATACAAGAGTGCGACGTAAACCATGATATCCCCGCTATTTGGTGACTATAGCGAGGATTATACATTTAGACGTCTAGAAACCCAAACATCCACACATCTAAACCCGATTATTTATTCCATTATTTCAGCAAATACTGTAAAGCGCCCTCCACGGCGGCCACCTGTGCCCGGTTACAAATTTCCGGAGTGGCCGATGGGCTGTCAGGGTAAACTTCCGTGGTTGAACAATAGGTGGCATGACTAAAACCACCGCATAAAAATAGTTTTCTTTTGTCGTAGCATATTACCCCTTCAGACGGGACTGCGGCACCGATAATCAGCCCATTCTCATCGGCAGGCGCAATGTGGGTAACCTTACTGACTTCATTAATGATGGCTTGTTGCAAAGGTAAATTGGGCGCCGCCTCATCCGCCACCAGATAAAAACCGTCCGGAATATCCCACGCCTTTTGCTCTATGGCATCGCGAGCAGCCAGGGCCGGGCGAAATTCACTGTTATCGGTATCGGTGGTCTCATGCAGGTCGATATGTAATAAAAACGACTGGGGCATGGCTCCAATAAAGTCCATCAGTAGCTTCGCTTCAGGCGCTGGAGAGTCAGGATAAAACGACCGGTTTGGATCGATGGCTAAGGGATTCCACCGGTTGATGGTTTCATAACCCCAGGGACTGATACAGGGCACAACAATAAGGTTTACGTTGTCAAAGTAAGTCTTTGCATATTCTCTGGCAAACAGCAGCGCACCCTGCACGCCACTGGTTTCATAACCGTGCACACCGCCAGTGACCAGCACCCAGGGCGCATCGGCCAATGGTGCTTTAGGTAACAATGCATACAGTGGATAACGGGATTCATCATAAGGTAAGGCACCGTACTGAATAACCGAAAAATAATCCGGCACTGCCTCAAGTTGATTCAACACCTCATCTGCATAACTACGCTTAACCGTTTGCGCGGCGAGCCACTGCTTTTTTTCCTCTTCTCCCCAAGGACGACCTGGTGTGCCAATAGAATACATACTTCACCTCTTTTTAAGTAATACAGGAGTATAACACGCAGCCCTGCGCTCAAAAATACCATCAGTGCTGACACGCTGTGCAGAGCAAGCAGCACTGAGCCACGCCCTGGTAATTACCCGAATTGGGCGTTTCAACCGTAAATCTGAAAACGCGCTCAAGACTGCCAGAAAATTAATTGAACCCGGCTATCCACCGGCCACGTTGGCCACTTCACTTAATAAAAGGGCAGTTAAAAAAGTGTCGTGTAATAAAATAATCAATGGGGGCGTTGTCAATACACAGTCGGCTTTGCCATCCGGCATCGTCTACCCTGCAGCGCGTGTATCCGTGAGTGTTAAGGCAGTGAGTCAATAGGCATTGTTTTTCAGCCGACGAGCAGGCATAAAAAAACCAGCCAAAAGGCTGGTTTATTTATATGGCGTCCCCTAGGGGATTCGAACCCCTGTTACCGCCGTGAAAGGGCGGTGTCCTAGGCCTCTAGACGAAGGGGACAGAAATTTTGCTAACGAAGTGAACTTCGTTACGTGTCGGCAAGGTAAACAAGGCGTTGCACAAGCAACATTCATTTTACTTTACCGCTATTTCAGTCCTGAAAGTCTTGCAACTTCCGGCCTATTTCACAGTTACGGACTGTGACACCGTTAATATGGCGTCCCCTAGGGGATTCGAACCCCTGTTACCGCCGTGAAAGGGCGGTGTCCTAGGCCTCTAGACGAAGGGGACAGAAATTTTGCTAACGAAGTGAACTTCGTTACGTGTCGGCAAGGTAAACAAGGCGTTGCACAAGCAACATTCATTTTACTTTACCGCCATTTCAGTCCTGAAAGTCTTGCAACTTCCGGCCTATTTCACAGTTACGGACTGTGACACCGTTAATATGGCGTCCCCTAGGGGATTCGAACCCCTGTTACCGCCGTGAAAGGGCGGTGTCCTAGGCCTCTAGACGAAGGGGACGGAAATTTTGCTAACGAAGTAAACCTCGCTAACTGTAAGGACGGAAGAATGACCGCTGTATAAACAATCTGCTCGTTAGTACCTTACAAGTATTTCAGTCCTGAAGCTTATGTAAACTTCGGCCTATTTCACGACTTAACATCATGAAAAGTAATTTGGTGGAGCCAGGCGGGATCGAACCGCCGACCTCTTGCATGCCATGCAAGCGCTCTCCCAGCTGAGCTATGGCCCCGTTAGGGATGTCAGAATCAGTAACATGACTGTTCCGTGACAGCGGGGCGCATTCTAGATATCACACCCATTTATGTCAACGCTTTTTTTATGAATTTTCTCTGTTTGCTATAAAATTAAGCGGCCTGTTTATTCTCTCTACAATTTTCGCTCATTTCGCTCATAAGTTACAACGGTGTCTCCCTGTAGCAGCCCTTGTGGCCTCACTATACAGACAGTTAACCAAACGCTTGGGCGTAAATCTTTTTCATCTTAACATTCGCTTCGGCAATAACACGGGTTGTATACGCCGCGTTGTGCAACTGACCACCGGTTAAACGTTAAACAGCCAAATCGGTGCCAGTCGTTATTAATAGATTAACAGCATGCGGTTAATGACGATAAGCCAGGCCAATATAATGACGTCATTAACACATAACATTATTAGCAACCATAATTAGCAGCGTTGATAATCACCCGATCCGGCATGTCCCGCAACCGCAAATGTCACTAACCAGATTGCCAAATTGCCCTGTCAGAGGACAAATTTGCTCGCGGAATAACCACTCAAACAAAAATTAGGCTACTTTTCAGCCAAACAGTTATTTTTTTAATTTTTGGTGTTGACAGTAGCGCTTCCCTCTCTATAATACGCCTCCACTTGCCAAGCACGGCAAGGCAAAGAAAGAGGACGCTTAGCTCAGTTGGGAGAGCATCGCCCTTACAAGGCGAGGGTCACTGGTTCAAGTCCAGTAGCGTCCACCACTTCTTATCTTTGCGCAAAAAATTAGGACGCTTAGCTCAGTTGGGAGAGCATCGCCCTTACAAGGCGAGGGTCACTGGTTCAAGTCCAGTAGCGTCCACCACTTCTTCGATTAAATTCAAATCCTTTAAATATTATTATCAGTACTAAACCGTTCACTGGCTCAACAACTTCGTTGCGAGTCACAGCAGACGTCCACTCTTTTTACCAATCAAAAACTACCCGATGAACTTTGCAACATTAATACGTGTTGCCCACTGTTTTTCGTGACTCCTGAATAAAATCACGTTTTAATAAGTTTTTTACTGTTTTTGCCGATACAGTTTTCATAGTTCAAACGGACACAGTGGTAATGAATTTCAAGTTAGCCAGACAAACTCGCGTGTTAGTGATTGACGACCAGGTACTCGCTAAAGGGTATCTGAAATACTCGTTGGAAGAACTGGGCTTTCAGAACATAGAATACGCAGATAAGGTTAATACCGCTTTGACATACATAAGACGTAATCACTACGATCTGATTGTGTGCTCATATGACCTGCAAAATGAGCAGGATGGCTACTTTTTATACGACCAGCTTAAAGAGCAAAACCAACTCCCGGCCAGTACCGCTTTTGTCTTTATCAGTGCGGAAACAACCGCTGATATCGTCCATAGCATTGTCGAACTGCAGCCAGATGACTTTTTAGCAAAACCCTTTACGGTGAGCGAATTGGGTCAACGCTTGGAGCGCTTATTAACCCGCAAGCGTGCTTTACAAGACGTGTATCATTTAATTGAAGACAGTACGTTGGATAAAGCGTTGCTGAAGCTTGAAGGGTTCCTGACCGAACCTAAAAATTCGGAATTTTTCCCGCTGGCGTTAAAACTCAAAGGCGAATTATTACTCGCTTGCGGACAGTATAGCGATGCACAAGAGTTTTATGAGGCGATCATCAATGTACAGAATTTTACCTGGGCGCAGCTGGGCCTGGTAAAAAGTTACATTGCGTTAGATAAAGACGAGGAAGCCGAAAAACTGGTCATTGAACTGGCCCTGAAGCGCGACTCCCTGCTGGCTGCCTATGATTTACTGGCCGCCTTGCAAATAAAACATCAGGAGTTTGAGGATGCACTGGAGAACGTGGAAATAGCCGGACAGATTTCGCCGCGCAACCTGCACCGGCACACCAAGGCACTCGACTTATCAAGGCTGACGCACAATTACGAGTCACAGTTCGAAGCCGCCAAAAAGATCGTTAAAATTGCCAAAAACTCGATTCATGACAACCCCGACATTTACTTAAATGTCGCGCGTGCAGGTATCGATTTCGCAATGACCTCTGACGAGCAACATACCAAGCGACTCATCAAACAATCAACCGAATACCTTAAACAGCTTAAGAGTCATTTTCCTAAAGCCGACATTGACGATCAGCTTAAAGTTATCAATGCGCGCTTGCTGTATTTAGATGACGAAACGGATAATGCAAAAGCATTACTTGATCAGCTCAGTGACAATAATTGGGAAACCGAAAGCATTGAAGCGCTGCTGGACAAGGCAAAAGCGTTCCATGAAGTCGGAATTCAGGAGCATGCACTTAAGATCCTCGATGTGATTGAACGTCGTTGTAATCAGGACTCCACGCAAAGTCATTTGTTTTTGCAATACGTAAGACAAGAGAAATCAGAAAAAACCGAAATCAAACTGAGTCCGAAAGATCTCAACAACCAGGCTGTAAACCAGTATCAGCGGGGAGATCTAAAAAGTGCACTGCAAACCTTTCGGCAGGCTTTTACCATCATGCCGAAAAACCCTTCCATTGCGTTAAATTTGTTGCAGGCAGCGGCCATTAACCTGCAGGAGATGAGTGGTGAAGAGGCAACCCAGACACTCAGTGGAGATTTAATTTATAATTGTTTAAAAACCATTGAGTCCGGCACCCTCGATGAAGAGCAGGAACGCCGCTACCAACGCGTTCGATCGGTACTTAAAAATTTAGGCTAACCCAGGCACCGTTAACGCCGCCTACTCGGCTGCGTTAACATCTTATGGGTGTCAGTCATCATTAATTATGCCGAACAGTATACACCTCTACCTGTTCGTCAAATACGGCATCCTGATAGCGCTCACTGTGACTAAACGACATACCCAGTTTGCCCATCACGTTTATCGAGGCCGTGTTGCTCTTAAGCGCGATGGCCGAAAACTGCGTTATGCCATTTGCCAGTAATGCCTGCATCACCGCTTTCGCCGCTTCGGTGGCAATGCCCTGCCCCCACACGGCGCGGCTAAAACGCCAGCCTAATTCAAGATTACTGTCATCACGATTTCCAGAGAAAAACCCCATCGGCCTGACTAATATCCAGCCTACCGGCGACCGCGTATTCACCCTGACCTGCCATAGCCCCCACCCTTTTTGCGGATTACTGAACGCCATGACCCGTGGCATAAAAACCTCGTCAATCTCCTGGCGGCTGGTTTTTTTTCCGCCATTGATGTAACGCATGACGGCCTCGTCCTGATCCAATTGAAACAAAAAATCATGATCATCGGCGGTGACCAGCCGAAACGATAAACGTTGTGAGTCGGCAATGTGCAACATCGTCGCTTAGCCTCCTAACATCGAGAGATTCCTGGTGATACCGGTGATACCTTCCTGCAGGTAATGAGACACTTTTTTATCGGCCAGACTGTCAGTAACAAAGGCTTTCACCGCAGCAACGTCGCCCGACTGCAGCGCATCGCGCAAATCGAGGCCCTGATCGGCAAACAAGCAAAGGTGCAGTTTACCCAATGCGGTAATCCGCAAGCGGTTACAGCTATCACAAAAGTCGCTGCTGTAGGGCATAATGAAGCCCAGCCGCCCGGCATAGTCCGGGTGCGCCAGTTCAATCGCGGGACCGGCGTCTTTACTGCGCTCAATAGGTGTCCACCCCTGCGCTTTTAACTGCGCTAAGTAAGGCTGTGCGCTGATATGGTGAGATTTAAAAAACGTTTTGTGCTGACCTGTTTCCATGAGCTCAATAAAACGCACGGTAACCGGCATCTCTTTGAGCCAGGCAGTAAAGTCACGCAGTTGTTCCTTAGCGAAGGGTCTGAGCAGCACCGTATTTACTTTTACATTAACGCCTTCAAGCAATGCCGCTTCAATGCCATCGAGCACGGCAGCAAGCTTGTCGTGACCACTGAGCAACGCAAACTGGCCGGGGTCAAGACTATCCAGGCTAATGTTAACCTGCCCCAGCCCGGCTTTCGCCAGCGGCCTGGCAAGTTTTGCCAGTCTGCCGGCATGCGTCGTCATTGCCACTTTAGAGATGCCCTGAGCATTAGCACACACCCCGATGACATCGGTAATATCGCGGCGCAAAGTGGGCTCGCCACCGGTAATTCTGATTTTAGCTGTACCCATTTGCGCAAAGGCATTTACCAACGTGGAAATTTCATTTAGGCTCAAAAACTGTTGTGCCTCGCCCTGATAACCATCAGGCAGGCAATATTGACAACGAAAGTTGCATACATCGGTAATGGAGAGCCGCAAATAATAAAATCTGCGACCAAATGAATCCTGTAGCACTTGGATGCCTCGGTTATCAACAAGCAAATAAGTCTGCTTTTTGTTCAGTTGCCCCCATTCTACCTGATCCCTGGCACTAACATAACCATTGCATTTATAAGGGTATAAAAAGAGCACTCATGCGCCCACACCGACAACCGATCGACCCGGACACGCCCATTAAATGGCAGGTTTTTCGCCAGCTATGGCCCTATTTACTGGAGTTTAAACAACGGGTGTTTATGGCCTTACTGTGTCTGGTCGCCGCCAAACTTGCCAGCATTGGCTTACCATTTATCCTCAAGCACACAGTCGATAACCTCAACAGTGACACTGCCAGGACACTGGCCGTGCCTTTAGCACTGGTGCTTGCCTATGGGGTATTAAGGCTGCTTAATGTGATTCTCGGTGAGGTGCGCGATACCCTGTTTGGCCGTGTGACTGAGCGCGCGATGAGGCGCATGGGCTTGCAGGTATTTGAGCATTTGCACCGACTTGATTTAGGATTTCATTTATCACGTCAAACCGGTGGGTTGTCACGGGATATTGAGCGCGGCACCAGTGGTATCAGCTTCCTGATGCGTTTTATGGTGTTTAATATTGGCCCTACCCTGCTTGAAATTGCTTTGGTAGTGGGCATATTACTCACCCAGTATGGCGCGTCATTTGCGATGATTATTTTATGCTCGGTGATTGCTTATGTGTGGTTCTCAATGAAAGCAACCGACTGGCGCACTGAGTATGTCAGGCAAGTGAATAACGCCGACTCCAGCACCAATACCCGCGCCATCGACAGCTTACTCAATTACGAAACCGTTAAGTATTTCAACAACGAAACCTACGAAGCTAACCTCTACGACGCCAATCTGGCAGAATGGGAGCAGGCGCGGCGTAAAAATCGCTTATCACTGTTTGCACTGAACGGCGGACAGGCGTTGATTATTGCCACCGCGATGACCTCAATGCTGTTACTGGCAGCCATTGATGTCAGCAACGGCGATATGACTATCGGTGATTTTGTGCTGATCAATGCCTTCACCATGCAAATATTTATGCCGCTTAACTTTCTGGGCTTTGTGTACCGTGAAATACGCGGTTCACTGGCTAACATCGAAAACCTTTTCGCATTGCTCGACACCACGCCTAAAGTGGCCGATGCCGCCTCTGCCACCACGCTCAAAGTCAGCCTTGGTAAGGTGGAGTTTGACAATGTGAAATTTAACTACCACGTCGACCGGCAAATACTCAATGGCGTATCTTTTACAATTGAACCCGGCAGTAAGGTGGCAGTAGTCGGCGAGAGCGGCGCAGGCAAATCAACGCTGGTAAAGCTGCTGTTTCGCTTTTACGACCCTACTTCGGGGTCGATTCGCATTGACGGGCAGTCCATCGCGCAAGTTTCTCAGCACAGTTTGCGCCAGCATATTGGTATTGTGCCGCAGGATACCGTGCTATTTAACGACACCATATTTGAAAATATTCGCTATGGTCGCCCAGATGCCAGCAAAGACGAAGTAACAGAAGCCATAAAACTTGCTCATTTAAAGACGTTTATCGGCAATTTACCAGAAGGGGCAGAAACCAAAGTCGGAGAACGGGGTTTAAAGCTCTCAGGGGGCGAAAAACAACGGGTTGCCATTGCCCGCGCTATATTGAAACGTCCGGCCATTATGGTTTTCGATGAAGCCACATCGTCTCTGGACAGTCAGTCGGAGCAGGCGATTTTGCGAGCGCTAAGGGAAGTGGCCAAAGGCCATACCAGCCTGGTTATCGCGCATCGGTTGTCTACCATTGTCGATGCAGATAACATTCTGGTTATGCGTGATGGCCGTATTATCGAGCAGGGTGATCACGACACACTGCTGGCACAACAAGGCATGTATGCGGGCTTGTGGCAGGCACAACAACGACAGGCAAACGAATAATGATGGATCCTAAAGCGCTGAAAGACGCGGTTAATCAAACCATGCCATTTGGCAAATATGCCGGACGTAAGCTCATTCATTTACCGGAGCCCTATCTGGTGTGGTTTAACAAACAAGGCTTTCCTGAGGGTAAGCTGGGCCAGCAACTGGCGCTGATGTACGAAGTGAAACTCAATGGCATGGAAACCATGCTACAGCCACTGATCAACGACTAACCGGCCGTGGCATATCATCAGAAAAAATATCAGCAACAAGGGGCCGACCAGCGCAGTTTGTGTCTGCACCGCTGCATTGCACATAAAATCAAGTCAAACCCGGCATTACTAACGCAGGTCTTCGATACATTGGAAAGCCGGTATGCAGAGAGACTGATGAGCTATGGCAGCTATTTGCACTGGCAGGCCATTCTTAGTCTCAGCGCCGATCACCAACAATTTTATAACGCCCTCACCGCTGAGGATAAAACCACCACGGCTCTGCGTCGTAAAACTATTTTCACCGGTATTCTAAACGAAAAAGAGCGCCGCGATTGCCTCGCTGCGCTCCTCGATTAAGCAATGATTGGGATAGGATCAAATGCGGCGCAGGTGATCTGAAATCAAAAATGCCATTTCCAGAACCTGATCGGCATTTAAACGCGGATCACATTGGGTTTTATAGGCTTTAGCTAAATCGTCATCGCTGATCTGATACGCGCCGCCAGTACACTCGGTAACGTGCTGGCCGGTCATTTCCAGATGGATACCACCAGCATAAGTGCCTTCGGCTTCGTGCGCCTGGAAAAACTGTTGGATTTCACTCAAGATGGCATCAAAGTTACGGGTTTTATAACCACTTGACGCTTTGATTGTGTTGCCATGCATGGGATCTGAACTCCACACCACGTTGCGTCCTTCCGCTTTTACGCGACGCAGTAAGCGTGGCAAATTCGCTTCCAGTTTGTCAGCGCCCATACGGGTAATGAAGGTTAAACGCCCGGCATCATTGTTGGGGTTTAAGACGTCGATCAGTTTAATTAACTCATCTTCGTCCATCGTCGGCCCCACTTTGACCCCAATCGGGTTGTGAATACCACGGAAAAACTCAATATGGGCATGATCTAACTGACGAGTACGCTCACCAATCCACACCATGTGCGCAGAGCAGTCGTACGGCTTGCCGGTTAACGTATCGACCCGGGTCAGCGCCTCTTCATAGTTAAGCAGCAGCGCTTCGTGTGAGGTAAATAGCGAGGTTTCATGCAGCACAGGCGTATTGGTTGAATTAATCCCTATCACGTCCATGAATTCCAGCGAGTCCTGAATACGACGCGAGATATCCTGATACTTTTCTTTCTGCGGATTATTCTCTAAAAACGTCATGTTCCAGCGATTCACTTCATGCAAATCAGCCAGTCCACCCTGGGCGAAAGCGCGTAACAGATTGAGCGTGGCTGAGCTGCGATGATAAGCTTCAACCAGGCGCTGCGGATCGGGGCGACGTGCCGCTTCGGTAAATTCGAAGCTGTTGATAATATCACCGCGATAGCTTGGCAATGTGACACCATTAATGGTCTCACTATCAGACGAACGAGGCTTGGCATATTGCCCCGCCATACGTGCCACTTTGGTTACCGGACAACGTCCTGCGAAGGTCATCACAATGGCCATTTGCAACAGAACTTTAAAGGTATCGCGAATTTTCGGTGCGTTAAACTCACTGAACGATTCGGCGCAATCCCCACCCTGCAGTAAAAAGCCTTTGCCTTCACACACCTGCCCCAGTTGGCGACGCAACTCACGGGCTTCAGCAGCGAAGACTAATGGCGGATACGTGCTCAGCGTTGCTTCAACACGTTTTAATTCAGCCTGATTGTCGTATGCGGGTTGTTGCAAAATTGGCTTTGAGCGCCAACTATCGGGTTGCCAAGGATTCACTTAAATCTCGTCCTGTACAAGGTTGCTAAAAATCGGGACGGGAGTATAGCACAAACAACACGACGGATTTATGGCTTTTGTAGATATATTCCGCAATTTAACGCAGGCACAAATTCAAACTCGCAATCAAAAACCTGTTGTAAGCTTTCGGTCGTAACGACTTCCATGCACGGACCCGCTGCCAGTAACTTTCCCTGTTTCAGTAAACAGGCAAAATCAGCACAACTCAGCGCTGCGTTAATATCATGGCAGCTAAACATTACCTGATTGCCGTAACCGGCCAATGTGCGTAAAAACTGCAAAAAAATACGTTGATGGCGAATGTCCAGCCCCTTGAGCGGTTCATCGAGCACGATTAAACATTTGCCCGCTAATACCCCGGCCCAGTTTTGCAGGAGCGTTCGGGCTAGTGTCACTCGCTGCTGTTCACCACCAGAGAGGCGCACAAACGGCTTATCGAGCAGCACAGCAACTTCCAGTACTGTTTCGAGTTCGTCGGGGATTAAATCGCTGCCTGCCCCCTGAGTGTAAAAACTCAGAAACTCACGGGCGGTGAGCTCAAACTGCATGCTGTCGCCCTGGGTTTGATAGCAGCGCACGGCGGCTTGTTCGGTTAATGGCACGCTCTCAAGGTCAACAGATTGCCAGTAAATCGTTCCTTTATCCGGCGCTAACAAGCCCGCGACACACTCCAGTAAGGTTGTTTTGCCGGCCCCGTTTTGCCCCAGCACACAGCTAACCCCGGCGCCGGGCAACGCCAGGGATACCTCCTGCAGCCGCTGCGCGACGCTGACACTGACGACCTCCACCACAACACTCATTTAAACTGGCCCCGGGTTAACGCCAACAGTAATAATGGCCCGCCAATCGTGGCTGTCACCATCGAAACGGGCAGCGTTGCGTAGGGCACTACTTCGCTACTCAGAGCCACCAGCAATAGCGTAATCGCCCCACAAAGCCCGCTGGCGGGCAGTATAAAACGGTTGTCGTAGCCCCAGCGTAAGCGTAAATAGTGAGGTATCAACAAGCCCAGGAAGGCTATTGAACCGGCGATCGCTACGGCGCAACCCACCGACAATGCGGCGGCAATTAACACGCCCCGGCCCAGTTTTTGAGGATCAACCCCAACACTTTTGGCCGTGGTGTCACCGGCATAGAGGCGGTTTAATTTCGGAGCCTGGCGAACTAAATACACAAAACTCGATACAATAAGCGGCGCAGCGACCATCAGGATCCAACCATCAGCCTGATGTAAACTGCCCATAATCCAAAAGGTTAAGTTACGCATCGATTGTGCATCTGCAATTAAGTAGAGCCAGCCCATTAAGGCGCCTGCGATGGTGGTCAGCGCAATCCCGGCGAGAATAACGGCACTGTTAAAGCCTCTGAGACGCCGGGCAATCATAAAGATTAACCACGTTGACAACAGCGCGCCGGCAAAACAGGCCGCGGGCAGCATATAATGCAGGTACTGCATAAAAGACGTGGGCAGCAGGATCAACAAACCGGCCGCCACCAGACTGGCCCCGCTGGCAATGCCTATGACCCCGGGATCCGCAAGCGGATTGCGCAACACCACCTGCAAGGCGGCACTGCTGGTACACAATGCCACTCCCACTAAAATAGCGGTAGTGATTAATGGCAGTTGTATACGCAAAAGAATATGCCAGTTTACCGCCGAAGTGAGTTCCCGTTGCCAGCTGTTGACTAAAATAAGCCCGGCGCAAAGTACCACTGCGGCACTTAGCATCACCATATAGCGGGCTCTTTGCGCGCTGCTCATTGGCGTAGTGCGGTAATCAGGCCGTCACAGGCCTGCTCTATTAACGTCAGTACTAATTCAAAGCCTTTCTTGCCACCATAATAAGGATCCGGTACTTCCTCATCGGTTAACCCGGCATAATCCAGCATTAACTTAATTTTATGATGATGGGACGGGTCGCTCATGTTCCGCAAATTCTCTAAATTGCTGTGATCCATGGCTAAAATCAAATCAAACTTTGTGAAATCTTCGTCGCTCACGCGCCGGCAGGTAAGGCCCTCAAAACTGTAGCCCAGGGCTTGTCCGGCGGCCTGCGAGCGTTTGTCTGGCGGACTACCAATGTGATAGCCGTGAGTCCCCGCGGAATCAATTAAGAGGTTAAGCCCGGCTTCGTCGGCTTTATGCCGGAATACCGCTTCAGCAGTGGGTGAACGGCAAATATTGCCTAAGCACACAAACAGTACTGCAGTTTGTTGAGTTGTCATGGTTTGTCCTTTTTATGTCAACCTGGCAAATTACCTGTCAATCAGTGTGATATTGTACTTATCATTGCCACTGAAAACCATGTTTGATACCAAGAGAACGGATTTATGTCGACACAATCGAATTATCACATACTAATGTTATCGAGTTCCCGAATGGGCAAAGAAGACTATCTGGAACATGCCAAAACACTCATCATGTCACATCTGGACGGACAGCGAGAGGTTCTTTTTATTCCTTTTGCCGGCGTAACCCTGGACTGGGATGATTACGTTAAAAAAGTCAGCGAGGCACTACCGGAACTTAGCATCACCGGTATTCATCGTCACAACGATCCGCTGGTTGCTTTGCAAGAGGCAAAGGCTGTACTGGTGGGCGGCGGGAACACCTTTAACCTGCTATCTGAACTGTACCAGCAGGAATTGTTAGTGCCTTTGCAGGAGCGGGTAGCCCAGGGAATGCCCTACATTGGCTGGAGCGCCGGCAGTAATATCTGTGGCAACAGTATTCGTACCACCAATGACATGCCCATCATTGAACCACCATCGTTTGCCGCGCTCAACTTTGTGCCGTGTCAGATTAACCCTCATTATACCGATTACCAGCCGCCTAATCACAACGGCGAAACGCGCGATGATCGCTTATTTGAGTTTACTCAGCTTAATCCTGACACGCCGGTATTAGCCATTCGCGAAGGGACGGCACTGCAATACAGTCAGGGCAGCCTGACCTTGCTCGGTGAGCTGGAGGGATTTTGTTTCAAAGGGGCCAACAAGACCCCTATTGCGCCCGGTCAGGAGCTAACTCAGTATCTTAGCAGCTAGCTGCGCATAGTCTGGCGCTGTGCCATAGGGCACAGTAGCCAGGTGCGGCGCTGGCATCAGCCTTTCAAGGGTGGCCAGATTTTCGTCAAAACAGGGCATGGCATCACAGAGTTGGTTAGCAATCCAGCCTTTAACCTTCAGTCCGTCAGCCTGAATAGCTTCGGCAGTTAACAGGGCATGATTAAGGCATCCCAGACGCATCCCCACGACCACAATCACCTCGAGTGCCAGATCCTGCACCACATGGCTTAAAAAGCGGTCGTTGCCAAGCGGCAGCCGCCAGCCACCAGCGCCTTCCATGATCACAACATCAGGTTGCCTGGCCTGCAAACGGGCAAGCCCGTCCTTAATAAGCTGTTCGCTGATCTCTACCCCAGCCTGTTGCGCTGCGATGTGCGGCGCAATAGCAGGTTGCAAGGCAACAGGGTTCACTTCGTTAAGGGTTACTGCAACATTTGACGCCTGTAAAAAAGCCAGCGCGTCTTCATTTTGCCAGGCGCCGTCGCGCCATTCGCAGCCGGCGGCCACAGGCTTGTAACCCACGGCGGTTTTGCCGGCCTTAGCCGCGGCAGTAAGCAACTGGCAACTGACATAGGTTTTACCCACTTCAGTGTCGGTACCGGTAATAAAATAGGTCCGGGTCATTCAGGCTTCTCCAGGGACAGGTGCAGCACCTGATACGAATTTGATAACTGGCCGGTGGCTGTGCATGCCATTGCTTGTTCAACGGCTTTCAGGCGGCTGCGGGTAACCGGTAAGCCCGTTTTTTTATTGGTTGGGCTGCCCGCCCCCACACACTTAATGGAGCGTAATAGCGTAACCAGTGAGGTAAATGTGTCGGTATAGGTCATGACGTCGCTGCGTGTCACGGTAAATCCGGCCTGCTGCGCGGCATTCAGCCAGTCCTGGGCTGCGCTCAGACGATTAAGCTGCAAGCCGGCGTTGGCCTTTCGGTTTGCAGTGACTAGCTCGGCAAAGGAGCCATCGACCATAATCGCCAGCTCTGCCCGGCCTCTGGACATCAGTACGCGATGTATTTCGGCCAGCGCCACCATCGGGCTCTGACACCACTGCAGCGCCATAGAGGAATACACGATATCAAACCGGGGCGTGGTCCAGGGTAACTGTTCTGCATCGCCCTGCACAAACAGGATATGCGGAAATTGCTGGCGGGCCACTTCAACCATGCCCGGCGCTAAATCCAGTCCTTCGGTGCAGCGCGCAATACCCGCCAGTTCAGCAGTATGGCGCCCGGTACCACAACCAATATCCAGCGCCCGCTCTACGCGTAATCCGGTCAGGCGGGATAAGGTTTTACTGGCAATCTGCAACTGAATATTAGCAAACTGTTCGTAGTCGGTTGCGGCCTTACTGAAACGCCGGGCGACATCGACTTTACGGGTCAACTGATACGGTTCTGGTTCAATCAGCGCCATGCCCGAGCGCCTCCCGTACCAGTACCAGCGCATCAACCAATGCATCAATATCTTTGCTGGTGTGCACCGCACTTAACGTCACTCGCAGCCTGTCAGTGTTCTTAGGCACCGTAGGATGGCGCATCGCAGGTACCCACAGACCGCGGCGTGACAACTGCTCAGAATACGCCAACGCCAGTTTTGGCGCGCCAATACAAACAGGCTGTATGGCACTGTCTGACGGCAGTAAGTTCAACCCTTCTGCCCTCGCCCGTGCCTTAAAGTGGCTGATATTATTATGCAATAATTCCCGTTGCCCACCGGTTGTCACACAGTTAAGCGCGTAAATGGTCGCGACGGCCTGGGCTGGCGGAAACGCGGTTGAATAAATGTAATGACGGGCATAATTCACCAGGTAATCAATCAGCTCATGGCTGCCCGCAACAAACGCACCGGCTGTGCCCAGCGCCTTCCCAAAGGTGCCCATCACTATCTGACAATCGCTTTGCGACAAGCCGTAGTGTTCAGCAGAGCCCATACCGTGCTCACCAGTGACACCCAAAGCATGAGCATCATCGAGCATTAACCAGCTGCCGGACTGTTTAGCGGTGTTTACCAGTGCGGCGATATCCGGACTGTCACCATCCATACTGAACACACCTTCTGAGGCCACTAAACGATGTTCAGCGGATGAGGCCGCTAACAAGGTGCCGAGGTGGTCGGTGTTATTATGGGCGAAGCGTTTTAGCTTAGCGTGACTGGCCATTGCCCCTTCAATAAAGGAAGCGTGGATAAACTTATCAGCAAAAATTTCACCTTTACTGACTCCTGAGCCAGCGCCCGGATCAGAAAATAACGCCTGGCAGATAGCCTGATTCACCGCAAATCCGGAACTAAACAGTAACACGGCATCGCGGCCCAGCCCCTCAGCCAGATTAGCTTCCAGCTCCCGATGGGCAACGCTGTAACCGGTCACCAGCGGCGATGCGCCGCTGCCCGCACCAAATTGAGCAAGCCCTTCTACCCAAGCCTGCAATACGCCCTGATCGTGGCGTAAGCCCAGATAATCGTTACTGCCAAAGTTAAGGTAATGCTGGCCGTTGACGGCAATCATGCCATCGCGCTCATAGTCAACACAGGTGCGTTGGCGGTAATAGCCGTCACGCTGGCGCTCACTCAATTGTGTACTAATAAACTCAAATGACATTAAGCGGTCTCGGTTTGACCTTTGGATGTCGCGTCATAAAACAAGTCATCTCTGGCGCTCTTGCTTTGCGCCAGGGCATCGCCAATGACCATTTCATGAGCTTCATCAGAATATTCACGCTTACGTTCAGAGTTGATACCCAGCTTTTTGAATAACTGCACATCTTCGTGGGTATCGGGGTTAGAGGTAGTGAGCAATTTGCAGCCGTAAAAAATTGAATTAGCGCCCGCCATAAAACATAACGCCTGCATTTGTTCATTCATTTCTTCGCGGCCTGCCGACAATCGCACATAGGATTTTGGCATCATAATACGGGCGATGGCGATAGTGCGGATAAAGTCAAAAGGCTCCATGTCTTCCACATTATCCAGAGGCGTACCATCGACTTTCACTAACATATTAATTGGCACGCTTTGGGGCTGCTCGGGTAAATTTGCCAGTTGCATTAATAAACCCGCTCTGTCGGCCACGCTCTCCCCCATACCTACAATCCCGCCGGAGCAGACATTCATGCCCGCATCTCTGACATGTTGCAGGGTGTCCAAACGGTCCTGGTAAGTCCGTGTGGTGATGATATCGCCGTAAAACTCCGGCGAGGTATCAAGATTATGATTATAGTAATCAAGCCCGGCTTGTTTTAGGGCCAGTGCCTGCTCGCTGTTTAACATACCCAGCGTCATGCAGGTTTCCATACCCATGGCTTTAACTTCAGCCACCATCTTTGTCAGGTATGGCATATCACGGTCTTTAGGGTTACGCCAGGCTGCGCCCATGCAAAAACGGGTTGAGCCAGCTTGCCGGGCCTCTTTGGCGCGCTCAAGAACCTTGTCAATTTCGAGCAGACGCTCCTTTTCTAAACCGGTATCGTAGCGGGCACTCTGCGGGCAATACTTGCAATCTTCGGGGCAGGCGCCGGTTTTAATCGACAGCAACGTGCTCACCTGAACCGCATTCGGATCAAAGTTTTCACGATGCACCAACTGCGCCTGAAACAGCAAATCATTAAATGGCAGCGCATATAACGCCTCTACTTCGTCCCGGGTCCAGTCATGTCTTACTGCGTTTGCCGTTGAATTATGCTGTGTTGCCAACATCGCCTATCCTTTACTCTGAGTGTCTGGTCGCTTAGTCTATGCAGCAACAAAAAGTTGTCAACGAAATTAACTTTAAAAGCTTTACTACTGTGCACAAATTAAACAATAAAGATTTTGATAAGCAACACATATGGCATCCTTATACCTCTGCCATCGACCCTTTACCCTGCTATGAAGTCAGCGGTGCTGAGGGCGCCCAAATCCGTCTTACCAGCGGCGAAACCCTGATTGACGGCATGTCCAGCTGGTGGGCAGCCATCCACGGCTACAATCACCCTGCTCTCAACGCTGCAGCCCACCAGCAGGTGGATAAATTCAGTCATGTGATGTTTGGCGGCCTGACCCACGAACCGGCCATTAATCTGTGCCGACAATTACTGGATATGTCGCCGCCCGGTCTGGAGCGAGTCTTTCTGGCCGACTCCGGTTCGGTATCGGTAGAGGTGGCAATTAAAATGGCGGTCCAATACTGGTCTTGTCAGGGGCGCCCGGAAAAAGCCCGTCTGATTGCGCCGCGTAATGGTTATCATGGCGATACGTTTGCCGCCATGTCGGTATGCGACCCTGTTAATGGCATGCACAGTCTGTTTAGTAACACTATTGCCCAACAAATATTTGCACCAGCCCCGCAGACGCGTTTTGATCACACCTTTAGTGAAGACGATATCCTGCCCCTGGAGGAACTTTTCGCCCGCCATCACAACGAACTGGCCGCACTGATATTAGAGCCCATTGTGCAGGGCGCTGGTGGTATGCGTTTTTATCACCCTGAATATTTACGTCGCTGTCGTCAGTTGTGCGATACCTACGATGTACTGCTAATTTGTGACGAAATTGCCACAGGATTTGGCCGCACTGGCAAGCTCTTTGGCTGTAACCATGCTGACATTAGTCCCGACATTATGTGTTTAGGTAAAGCGCTGACCGGTGGCTACATGACCCTGGCGGCCACCTTATGCAGCGAAGAAGTGGCTCGCGGCGTGTGTGAAGGCTCACCAGGTGTATTTATGCATGGTCCTACGTTTATGGGCAATCCGCTGGCCTGTGCTGTGGCCGGTGCCAGTCTGGCGCTCATTCAGCAACAACACTGGCAAAAACAGGTAGCAGCAATTGAAGAGCAACTTGGTGCAGAGCTGCAACGCTGCAATGAACTTGCCTGCGTTGCTGATGTCAGAGTATTAGGTGCTATCGGCGTGGTTGAAACAAAGCACCCGGTTGACATAAAACGCTTGCAACCGTTATTTATTCAGCACGGCGTGTGGATTCGCCCCTTTGGCAAGCTGGTGTATATCATGCCGCCGTATATTATCAGCAGTAGAGAACTCAGTTGTCTTAGTGATGCTATCTATAGTAGTTTAAAGACATTATATGGATAAACTATGACCTACGAACCAGTGGCCTTTACAATACGATGATCATTATACGGCTCGTCGACAAAGTCTTATTTGCAGGATTATTTATTTTGCTGCTGCAGGTTCCCGTGGTCACTGAGCACTACTTACAGCATCTGAATGGCTTTGTGGATGCAACCAATAGTGAGGTCCGTCATTATCAGACATTGGCTGACGATTATGGCTACGCCAGCACCGACAAAATGATTGAGACGTTACTGCGCAATACCGACCCACTGATAAGGGACGACGCCGCTCACAAGCAACAGGTTATAGAAGCACACGAAACTGCTATGCAGGCACTGGCGGTGCTGCGCCAAAGTAATTATTTTGAACAAGCGTGGTTTTTTGCTCAACCCGGCCAGTACGATCGTCTCGGCAAAGTTCTTACGCTGTACCAGCCATCGCTACCATTGCATCTGGATGCGGTGGGATCAGCCCTTATTACGACCGTTATTATCTACCTGATGCTTGCATTGCCAATCACACTGCGGCGGCGCAAACAACGCCACCTTTATCGTCCGCTTGGCTAATGTGGCAGGTTTCACCCAGTGTATAGGTATCAAAATTGCTACCTATACATCAGGGTTTACACCTTATTAACAGCCAAAGTCGTTTATTATTTGCTCAGTCTCGCGAAATGCCCACTTTTATCGGGCCAGGCGATTAAAGTGAGGAAATACCATGACTGACACACCTAAAAACCAGACACTGATCACCGGTCAATTGCTGCAGATCCGTGACAAGCTGATGGCGAAACGCCATTTGATCCCCGCGACCTACCAGGCGCAATGGCAACAAATCGAAGCCCAAACGGCCATGTTCGATGCAGCCAGCCAGGGCCGGTTTAATCACCAGGACAGCGCCTCAATGGTCAAAAAGTCTGCCTTTCAGGGCAATATCGATGACCTTATGAAGCTGGTAGACGCTATGCGTAACTTAGACCGCCAAATCAAAATCGCTGTACATTAAGTCTGGTTGCGGGCGGCGTATAACTACCGCCGCCTGAACCCGCCGCTTTCCGTAAGATGCCATACGCTGGAAATCATCTCTGGCAACGGGGATGTGCTGATAATCCAGCATGCCGGATCCCGCCGCATCAGTATCAGGATCAGGGTCGTGAATGTACACACAGTGCTCATCAGTACCGGTAACCACAACCCAGTGTGGTGCCTTACTGCGATCCAGACGATAGGTACTAATTAAACACAATAAGGCGCGGTCACTGGCGTTTGCCTCCTGATCCAAGGCAGCGAACCAGTCAGTGTAAAATACCGGCAGTTGCTGCGCTTCCGCCTGCTGAAAAAAATCATTTTCAACCGCGATCAACGTTTGTCGCTTGTGTTCATTACGCACGCCATCGATAAACAGCGGACCTTCATGACTTAAATACACTTTCGCCTCGAAACCACGCTCTATGGCTGCCATCGCCAAACCCAGAGGATGCGTTCCGGCCGGTCCGCTGGTCATATACACGGTATTGGCCGTGCGCCAAATGGCCAGTTCTTCGGATTGGTTCATGGGCAGATCCGGCTCAACCATGGCCATCGCCATCATCAGACTGGCAGGACCGCAGGTAAAGGCTGTGGATTGCTGATACCAGGGGCATTCACGCAGACTTTTACCTGCGGTATTAAGTGGTAATGCTTTTTGCATACGAATAGCCGTAGCGTCATCTTCGTAATAATGCGCTGTCACCGCAAAGGGTAAAAAACCGAGCCGGCGATAAAGCCGGATAGCGCCATGATTATGTTCGGCGACTTCCAGTCGCATGTACCGTTTGCCACGTTGACTGGCGCGAAGTTCAAGCTCGCCAATGACTTTTTCGGCAAGTCCCTGACCACGGGCAATCTCAGCAACGGCCAGCGAGTAAAGACGGGTGAGTAAGGTGCCACGGCGGAACAATAGCAAACCATAAGCCAGCAGGTTGCCCTGCTGCTCAATCACCACCAGCTCAGCACTGCTGGCCTGTACATAGTGCCGCAAACTGCGGCGGCTTAACTTATCATTGGCAAAGCAGCTGTTTTCTAATGTCACCAGGGCATCGAGATCGGCTACCGTAGCCGAACGCAGCGTCAAGCCCGTGTCATCAGTGTTCATTACTGCCGCCCCCGACGTTCTACACGACTCACAAATTCCTGCATAATCAGGTAATACAACTCATCGCCCAGGTATTTGTCTTCAATACCAGCATCGATGTTGGGGTTATCATTGACTTCGATCACAAAGACTTTATTGCCACGTTGTTTAATATCCACGCCGTACAAACCGGTGCCTACAACACCAGCGGCAGCAATAGCTGCTTTTAATACTGGCTTAGGCACTTCAAACGTTGGCATGGTAATAAAGTCACCTGAGTCGGTTTTATCGCCGTCATGGTGATAAATCTGCCAGTGATTACGCGCCATAAAATATTTACATGCGTAAATGGGTCGGCCACCTAACATACCGATACGCCAGTCGAACTCAGTAAACACATATTCCTGCGCTAGCACTAATGCCGACGCTTCTAACATTTCCTGCAACCGCGATTTTAATTCCGTGGCTGATTCCACCTTAAACACACCTTTTGAAAATGAGCTTTCCGGCAGTTTCAGAATAATCGGCAGTTGCAATTCCTGAATCAGCTCACTGCACGTAGCAGGTTTGGCGTCAGTAACGAAACGCGCCTTAGGAGCCGGTACTTTATTGTAACTAAACGCATCCTGCAGATAGATTTTATTACAGCAACGTAAAATGGACTGACTATCATCAAGCACCACCAGTCCTTCCCGTTCGGCCGCTCTGGCCAACCGGTAAGTATTGTGGTCAATAGCAGTCGTTTCACGAATAAACAAAGCATCGTACTGGGTAATGTCACCAATAGTCGCGGCGGTCACCACTTGCGCATGAAAGCCAGCTTTACCGGCCGCTTTAACAAATCGGTTCAGCGCCTTTTTGTCGCTGGGCGGCATAGGTTCGTCAGGGTTGGTCAAAATGGCCATGTCCCAGCGATATTGTTTGTTTTTACCAGCACTGCGCCACTGCTGCTGACGGTAGTCGTCGAGGCGCGCAGCAAATGTAGGTTGTAAAGCTGGTTCAATGGCATCAAAACCCACCGACTGGCAATACACCGCATTTTGCTCCGGGCGGGCGACTAACTTTAATACCGGACTCGGAAAACGGGCAAACGCCAGACTGGCCAGACGTTTCAGACGGCTGTCATCGGTTTTGCCAAAAAAGACATAGCAGTCACCGCTGAGGGCTTCCAACACCACTTTTTCCTGTGGCTTGACTATCAGCAACGGCGCTTCATGACTTTTTTGCGCCAGACGCAAGTCGTTGATGGTGTTAACACTGGGGATTACCCGGTGTTGTCTGGCTTCGGCCAATAGCGAGCAATAATAGCCGTTACTTAGATACTGCTCAGTATCACATAAATTGATGACACGGGTTTTTGGCTCATTCCATTTTGGATAGTCAGCCAGATATTGTTCGAAGGTCACAACAGTTAGCGCCGGTAGCGCCAGGTCAATAGGCTGGTTGGCGACAATTAAAGTATGGTGCATGAAAACACTCAGATCCTTAGGATTGGTAGTAAGGGAAATGCGGATAATTAACTGCGGCAAGAATACTGGATTCAAAGCGTTAGTGATAACGGATTATTTTTGTCGTTACGAGTGGTTTTATTGCTGCTTATATTGAACCTGCCAGAATTGAACAATTTGCATTGCCGAAGGGTTATGCACTATCCTGCTCTACTTTGAGCCCCTGTGGTCTCGCAACGTTTTTCAGGAGTGTTTATGTTGTTGGCAAGCATCGCGATAATTGTTGGTTTACCCTTGTTACTGTGGAGTGCCGATAAGTTTGTCGGGGGCGCCGCGGCCGTTGCTAAACATTTTGGCCTGTCACCTATTCTGATAGGTATGTTAATTATTGGTTTTGGGACTTCTGCGCCCGAAATTATCGTATCGGTTATTGCCGCCATGGAAAACAGCGCAGGCATTGCGTTGGGTAATGCCTATGGCTCGAACATTGCCAACATTGCATTGATTTTAGGCATTACAGCGCTCATCAGTCCTATTGCAGTGCGCTCCGAAATTATTCGCAAAGAACTCCCAATCATGTTGGGGCTGACATTTTTTGCGGTCTGGCAGCTTCTTGATCTTACCATCTCAAAAGACGATGCGTTCTCGCTACTGGGACTGTTTATTTTATTGATATCCTGGAGTATCTGGACCGGTATGACCGGCGATAAAGACGCCCTGGCAGGCGAATACAATGAGGAGCTGGCGAACACAGGCGTCAACCTGAAAAGCGAGACATTGTGGTTAATTGCAGGGCTCCTGATACTGGTCGCCAGCTCACGATTATTGGTATATGGCGCCGTAGAAATCGCCACCTTCTTTGGCGTTAGCGATGTGGTCATAGGTTTAACCATTATTGCTATAGGAACATCACTGCCTGAGCTGGCTTCATCTCTGGCCGCGGTCAGAAAAGGCGAACATGACCTGGCGTTGGGCAATGTGATCGGCTCCAATATGTTTAATACACTGGCTGTGGTGGGTATTGCCGGCGTTATTCAACCAATGCAGGTTGGCTCTGACTTTTTCTACCGCGACGTGCTGTTCATGCTGGGCTTATCGATTGCGTTATTCGTTTTTTGTATAGGTCTGAAAGGCGCGGGGCGGATAAACCGGCTCGAAGGGGGACTCTTTTTGGCAGCCTATATCGGTTATACCTATTACCTTATCAGTAGCACCTTTGTGGCCTGATAAGCACGCTTTGATGCTGGCCGCTAGGCGATAACGGTTGTATGTAAGGTCAGTAAACACGCAGCACTTATTCCAGCCAGAATAAACAGGTGTACGCCATAGCGGTCAGACTTGCTGCGTTTGCGCTTGTAACGCAGCAACATGGTAATCAGTGTGGTCATAAGACTGACTTGTAACAGGGTTGCCAGCGCCGCGACGTGCTCACCAGACCAATAGGTTCTGGCTTCTACACCCCAGAATTGCTGAACACCAGTGACCATCTCAGGCCGGGCAAAATGAAACAGAATTAAACAGACAAGCAACACCAGCCACGCCAGCGTGTTGAGCATCAGCTCAACCCGATAAAAGCCTTTCTGCCTGCCGGGCGAACGTTCGCGCTTGTGCGCTAATGTTTGTGTCTGTTTCACTGCCATAATGAATCTCATTGCTAGCATCCAAAAGCTGGATGAGTATACTTAGTTTCAGTTTTATTAATCTGTCGGAATAACTGCTTGAATTTCAAGCAACCCGACAGGTTTTTACGGCTTTTCGACCGTGTATGTAAGTGATATCGGCCAAGCTTGCATTTTGTTTAATGAATCTGGATGCAATCAGGTCTTGGCTGTGCGATGATTTGCGTTTTTAAAGACCATAGCGATTGGAGAAAATAACCATGACACACGCCCCCGTAGTTGACGTACTTGCTGGGAAGTACGCGGTTGGCGAATCGGTAACTGTAAAAGGCTGGGTTCGTACCCGTCGCGACTCAAAAGCAGGCCTTTCTTTTATAGCGGTACACGATGGAAGCTGTTTTGATCCCGTGCAGGTTATAGCGCTCAGCACTTTACCTAATTATGCCGACATTCAACGTTTAACTACCGGGTGTTCTCTGGTTGTAAAAGCTAACGTGAAACAGTCCGAAGGTAAGGGGCAGGCCCTGGAGCTGGACGCCACTGAGGTCGAAATCGTCGGTTGGGTAGAAAATCCTGATACCTACCCAATGGCCGCAAAACGCCATTCAATTGAGTATTTGCGTGAACATGCCCACCTGCGTGCTCGCACCAATGTCATCGGTGCGGTAACCCGTATCCGTAACTGTTTATCACAAGCGATTCATCGATTTTTCCATGAACAAGGCTATTTCTGGATCAGTACACCTATCATCACCGCCAGTGATACGGAAGGCGCCGGCGAATTATTCCGGGTATCAACACTGGATTTGATGAACGTGCCCAAGACCGACAAAGGCGATGTTGATTTTAATGAAGATTTCTTTGGCCGCGAAGCCTACCTGACGGTGTCTGGTCAGTTAAATGGTGAAACCTATGCGTGCGCCATGTCTAAAATTTATACCTTCGGACCAACGTTTCGTGCTGAAAACAGCAATACTTCACGGCACCTTGCTGAATTCTGGATGATTGAGCCTGAAGTGGCGTTTGCCGATTTAGGCGATATCGCTCAGTTATCAGAAGATCTGCTGAAATATGTGTGTAAAGCGGTGCTTGAAGAGCGTGCCGATGATATGGCGTTTTTTGCCGAGCGCATCAATAAAAACGCGATCAGCCGTCTGGAAAAGTTAATCAGCAGCGACTTTGTGCGTATGGATTACACCGATGCGATTAAGATCCTCGAAAACTGTGGTAAAGAGTTTGAGTTCCCGGTGAGTTGGGGAATAGATTTATCCAGCGAGCATGAACGCTATCTGGCAGAAGAACACGTTGGCGCACCAATTATCATGCAAAATTACCCCAAAGACATCAAAGCATTTTACATGCGCTTAAATGATGACGGTAAAACAGTTGCCGCCATGGATGTGCTGGCGCCGGGTATTGGTGAGATCATTGGTGGTTCCCAGCGTGAGGAGCGCCTTGATGTGTTTGATACCCGCTTAGCAGAAATGGGACTCAGCAAGGAAGATTACAGCTGGTACCGCGACCTGCGACGTTACGGCACCGTGCCTCACTCTGGTTTTGGCCTGGGTTTTGAACGTTTAGTTGCCTACGTCACAGGTATGCAAAATGTGCGCGACGTTATTCCGTTTCCACGCACACCTGGTAACGCCAGTTACTAACCTTCCCGGGACGCTGCGTTATCACGCGGCGTCCGCTTTATCCCCTATTCAATATCGCTTTATTCGGTTAAGCTAATAAAAAATAACGTTTCGGCTTTACCGATGTCCGCACCGCTTGTTCGACAAATAACCTGCCCACAATGCGAAGCTACTGTGAGTATACCGAACTTGCAGAGTAAGCAACGTGCACTGTGTCCCCGATGTAATCATACGTTAAGTATCTATCACCGAAACGATGTCTCCTTGGCCTTGTCACTGGCAATTAGCGCATTGATCTTTTTGCTGCTGTCATTGCCCTTTAACTTTTTAACCTTTCGCGCCAATGGCCAATTCAACAGCATCGATTTACCCGGCGGCCTGAATATGCTGATAGAGCAGGACTATGTATCATTAGCGCTGATAACCGGCCTGGCAACGCTTGTTTTACCTGGCTTGGTATTACTGGGTTTAGTGGTATTGCTCACCGCCCGGCTTACCACGCCCCCCAGGCCATGGATGAAAACCGTACTTAGCTGGGTCATGGTTTTATTGCCATGGAGCATGGCAGAAATCTTTTTATTGGGCACATTGGTGAGCCTGATAAAAATAACGTCCATGGCGGATATCGCTGTAGGCATGTCGTTTTATGCCTTCGTCGGCTTTAGTCTGAGCATGAGCGCGGCGTTATTTTATTTTGACGAAGTACGACTCAAGTTATGGTTGTATGCCGGCGACTTACCGGTGCTAAAGCCCCTATCCAAACAAACCGCCAGCCTCAGTATACAGCGTACCTGGGCGTTGCTGTTCACGGCACTGTTACTGTATATTCCAGCTAACACCTTGCCAATAATGAGTACTGAATTATTTGGCAGTGCAGAGAAAAATACCATTATGGGTGGCGTCATATCGCTGTGGCAATCAGGCTCATACCCCATAGCAATGGTCATTTTTTTTGCTAGTATAGTGATACCCGCAGTGAAACTTGTGGTTTTAGCGCGTTTAAATTACGCCGTACAACACTATGAACTTACCAAACCTAAACGGCAAACCCAGTATTACCGGTTTATAGAACTGATTGGCCGTTGGTCCATGATTGATGTATTTGTGGTAGCCATACTCGTGGCCCTGATCCAATTGGGCAGTACGTTATCCATTCATCCGGGGCCGGCTGCACTGGCTTTTTGCGCGTTGGTATTCATTACTATGCTGGCAGCTATGACTTTTGATTCGCGACTTATTTGGCAGCAAAGGGACAAACCAAATTTATGACTGATAGTGCAACGATAAAACCCACTACACGTATTTCAAAGGTGTGGATTATTCCCATCATTGCGCTGTTGGTGGCTGGCTGGATGGTGTATTACCAGTGGCATAATCAGGGACCGCTCATCACCATTGACATGAGTTCGGCCAATGGTATCGAAGTTAACAAAACCCCGATTAAAGTGCGAGACTTAGAAGTTGGGCTGGTCAAAAAAATTGAGCTTAAACCCGATCTCAATGGCGTGACGGTTACCGCACGGCTGGAAAACAGCGCAGCGCATCTACTCAATGAAAACACGCGTTTTTGGGTGGTTGCGCCCCGGGTGTCATTTTCTGAGGTATCAGGACTCAACACGCTGTTATCCGGCAGTTTTATTGCCATGACTGCCGAAAGTGGCACACAGGAAAAAGAACATTTTAATGCGCTGGAGCGCCCACCTGTTACGCCACCGGGGACGCCCGGTTTACACGTTATCTTAAGCAGTGACACCGACGACTTAACCTACAAGCCCGGCGACGCCATCATTTACAAAGGGTTTAAAGTGGGTGAATTTGAAGAGGTCAACTTCGATGTGGAACACGGCCTTATTGACTATCGTGCCTTTATCCACGCGCCGTACCATAATCTCATAGATGAAAACACCCGCTTTTGGAATGTCAGCGGCGTAAAACTGCAACTTGCATCCAATGGTGTGACAATCCAGGCTGGTAGCCTCGAAACCCTGTTAGCCAACGGCATTACCTTTGGCAATCCACAAGGTGATTTAAACGGCGAGCCTATCGCTAACGACTCCAGATTTACCATCTATGCCGATTACAACGCGGCAGCCGACGAGCGGTTTCGGTATTCTGCTCAGTACATTTTGTTAATTAAAGAAAGTGTCAGGGGCTTAACAAAGGGTGCGCCGGTTGAATACCGGGGGCTGCAGATAGGCAAAGTCGCCGCCATTAATTACGATGACATTGAAGTAGGCAGTTTGCTGGATGATGAATACCCTATACCGGTACTCATTAACATATATCCGGGTAAAGCCCGCCTGGCGGATAGTGAAGAAGGCCTTGAGTTTTTACGGTTACGATTTGCACGCTGGATTAACAAAAATTTACGCGCCACCCTGCGTATGGGCAACATTTTAACTGGAGGGTTGTATGTTGACTTACAGCATGTTTCCGATCCGCTGCCCACAGACCAACTCACCATCAAAGGCTATGACATCATCCCCACTGTCTCCAGCGAGTTTACCCAGTTAACCCAAAAAGCCGATGCCATACTGGATAAAATCAATGCACTGCCTCTGGAAACCCTGGTTAAAGACATTACCGAGGTGGTGGCAACTCTCAATGATGCGGCCGAGTCGGTTAACACCGCCAGCGACAATTTTGACGCCAGTATCGCCGAACTCGACACCAAAGTGCTGAATCAGCAAATTCAACAAAGCCTTAAAGCCTTTGAGAAGTTGCTCAAGCACTACTCAGAGGGTGGCCTGAGCAAATCTGAAATCGCAGATACCGTTAACGCCCTGCAGGAAACGCTGCGTGCCATCCAGCCGCTGTTAATTCAGTTAAACAAAACACCCAACGGCCTGATCTTTTCCGATAATACCGATATCAACATTCAACCCAGGGCGCGGGAGCAAAACAATGAATAAATGGATGTTCAGCATAGTCGTTCTGACCTTGGCAGCCTGTAGCAGCCAACCAACCAATGTGAACTATTACCTATTGCATCAACCGGCCTCTGCTACAATGCGGGAGAGCATGGATATCTCAGCGCTACCCGCAATCTATCTGCGTTCATTATCAACGCCTGACTATCTCAAACAGCGCAATCTCAGCCTGCAAACCAGTGCCAGTGAACTTCACTTTGCACCGCAGCATGTGTGGGCCGAAGATTTTAGCAATGCGTTTGTCATGGCCCTGCGTGACACGTTAGCAAATGCGCATAAAATACGCTTGTACTCGCAAAGCCAGTGGTCAAACTCTAATCCAAAAGAATACTTTTTGGACATCCAACTGGACGATTTCATTCCCACGTACGATAATAATGTGGTGTTAACAGGAACATACCGGCTGGAGATGAGTCATTTACCGCCGCAGATTGTCCAGTTTAGTTTTAAGCTGCCTTTAGACCAGGATGGTTTCGCCAGTTCAGTGGCGCAAATGCGTGAACTGATTGACTTATTAGCCCATGACGTAGTATCTCGAGTTGAAAGCACAAAATAGTTCCCGCTCAATCATTATGCGCTTCTATCATGGGGTAATTTCCAGTGGCTGCCGGGATTACAATGATGAAGAAACCAACCGCAAAATAGTGGTTGTTAATCTGTTTGCCCTGGTAGGTATGTCAATTACTTTGTCACTTGGCATAAAAGCGTTATTCAATGCAGACTACCCACTCGGCTCAGTATTGTTAGGTTCTGCTTTTTTGTTTGCAGTCTGTAAAGGTTTGTTACATCACTCTAAGCTGCGTTATAGCCATATCATCACACCCGTTTTGTTGGTGATTTGTTTAATGAGCCTGATGATATTTTTAATCATCGGCGGCGGTGTCGCCAATACCGGACCGCTGTGGATTTTTGTATTGCCGCCCGTAGCCATGTTTTTCGCCGGTGTTGTTTTCGGTGTCGTCACCATGGTGGTGTTTACCCTTATTTGCTGCGTCATTATGTTTTATCCCGGTGAAGCACTGTTAATGACCAGTTACCCACACGAGTTTAAAGTTCGCCTGTTACTCTCCTTCGCCACCGTCACGTTTTTATCAGCGTTTTACGAACACAGCCGCCAAACCAGCTTTCGTATTATCAGAGACATCAGTGAAAAGTTTGAAAAACAGGCGCTCAACGACCCTTTGACTGATTTGCCAAACCGCCGTGGTGTGCAGCAATTTATTGATTTTGAAATAGGCCGGGCAAAACGCCAATCTGAAGAGCTGAGTATCATTCTTTGTGATATTGACCGCTTTAAACAAGTGAACGATAAATACGGTCACGATGCCGGTGATATAGCACTGCAGCATGTAGCCAGCCTATTTAAGTCATCCATTCGCCATCAGGATGCGGTATCCCGTTGGGGGGGTGAAGAGTTTTTGTTTGTATTGCCCGGCACAAAAGAAAGCGACGCAGAACACCTTGCCGATAAAATACGTCAATCACTGGCCGATACACCGGTTCAGCTCAAGAATGAACAATTAACCATTACCGCAAGTTTCGGCGTCGCCCAACTCAATTTATCTGTTGGCCTTGATAAAGCCTTATCGTTGTCAGATAAAGCATTGTATCGGGCAAAAGAAAATGGTCGCAATCAGGTCGTAACTGCGTCATCATTGACCCCAAAAGCCTAGGTCTGGGTTAGTTCGGGACAGCCTGATTGCTAACATATTGTTACACATCTCTCTGCACATATATTTCGACGCCTGACCACCTTACTGCATAATAACACCCTGAGATAAACGGGAAGTGGGAACTGTTTTTTATGAAATGGATGAAATTTATACTGCCCCTGGCGATTCTTATCATCGGTTTTGCTGCCATGAAAAGTGTGATAGCACTTGACAAAGGCGAAAGCGAACCGGATGAGATTGATACCCGGCCATCAGTCAAAGTCACCAGTATGACGCCAGAGTCTTACGCCATTCAAATTGAAGGTTTTGGTGAATTAACACCACTGGAAACTACCAATTTAGCTGCTCAGATCAGCGGTGAGGTAGTTGAATGGAATCCGAAATTAGTGGCCGGCGGCATTATCAAACGCGGCGAACTCCTGTTTTCGATTGAATCTGATACCTATGAAGCCGCTTTACTCCAGGCTGAATCGTCGTTGGCAGCCGCAGAAGCAACCCTGATTGAAGAAAAAGCGCTGGCTGAAGTGGCGAAGCGCGAGGCTGCAACACTGCCCGAAGCCAGGGTCACCGATCTGTATCTGCGTAAACCGCAAATTTTATCGGCCCAGGCAGCATTAAAAGCCGCGCAGGCGCAGATTAAAATAGCCCAGCGGGATCTGGCTAATTGTCAGGTCGTTGCGCCTTATGATGCATTAATTGTGGACCGCAACATCGGTAAAGGCGACTTTTTGTCTGCCGGCACCGTTGCCGCAACGCTCTACAACATTGAGGTGGGCGAAGTGGTCTTTCCATTGGCCCGCTTTGATCAGGCCTTTCTGCCGGACACCGTGGCTGGCACTGTAGCCGAGGTATCGCTGCTGAATCGCAGCAATGACAACCTTGTTCGCGCCGCGACCATTGTGCGTGATACCGGTATTTATGATAATGCCACCCGCATGACACATCTTGTCGCTCAAATTGTCGACCCCTATGGCCTGTCATCCGGTGAAACTGCCATTAAGTATGGCGCGTATACAAAAGTTACCTTTACCGGCAAAACCATTGACAATATTTACCGCATTCCTCAGGAACTGATCAATAAACGTCAACTGTGGCTCCTCGATGATGAGGACAGGTTAGTTGCCAAAAACGTTGAAGTGATCAGGGAAGTTGGCAGCGAATTTTTAATCCGCGCCGACATTGATAACGATGACAGAGTGGTCATGACGCTGCCTGAATACCCGCAAAATGGTATGGCAGTAAAAGTGATTGAGCAGTCAGGTGACTTAGTTGCCAGGCAGTAATTAAGCAGAGGAATTAATCGCAATGAAAGATCCCTTGGATGCCCAAACGGGGCTAATCGCCTGGTTTGCCCGTAACCCGGTTGCCGCTAACCTGCTCATGGTATTTATATTGATCATGGGAGCCGTTGGCTATGTCACTATCCAGCGGCAGATGTTCCCTAACATCGAAATTAACTATATTAATATTTCGGCGCAGTATTCAGGCGCCTCGCCCCAGGAGATAGAAGAAAGTATCCTCATTAAAATTGAGGAGAGCCTTAAGGATGTCAGTGAAATTAAACGCACGGTATCACGGGCGTTTCGCAATAGCGGCAGAGTTTCGCTGGAAATAGATAAAGACGAAGAACTCACCGATGTTTTGGATAAAATAAAACTGCGTGTTGATAGTATCGCAACGTTTCCGGCCGACATGGAGCCGGTCACTATCTCTCAGGCCGAATTTCAGCAACAAGTTTACGAAATGGCCCTGGTTGGCGATATTCCGCTGGAAGAGCTCAAACCCATCGCCAAGGAAATAGAGGATGACTTACTTCAGTTAGGCACAATATCTATTGCCAACGCACGCGTACCTACCGACGAAATTGCCATCGAAATCAAGCCAGAATTACTCAGAATGTATAACCTGACGATTTCTGATGTTACCACTGCCATCAATCAGTATTCCGCTAACGTATCTGCAGGACAATTACGTACCGATGCAGGGCTGGTCTCTGTACGCATTGAAAGTCAATTTTATGATGGCGACGAATTTGCCAGTATCCCGGTAAAAATTGGCGACGATGGGGCTAGAGTACTGCTCTCTGATATAGCCGAAATCAAAGATGGCTTTACCGAGGGCGAACGGTATTTTCGCTATACCGGCCAGAATGCCGTGTTAATTGCAGTCAATGCAACCAAATCACAAAATATTATTCCCATCGCCGAAACCGTAAAAGATTTCATGGCGTTTAAAAACAAGGAACTGCCAGCCGGGCTTGAGCTTAAAGAGCTGGTCGACATGACCTATTACTTAAATGCACGCCTCGATATGATGCTCAGTAACCTGCTACAGGGCTCTATTTTAGTGGCTCTCATGCTATCTATCTTTTTGCGCTTCAGACTCGCTTTTTGGGTGATGGTTGGCCTGCCACTGTGTTTCCTCGGCGCGGTCATGTTAATGCCCGTGTTTGGTGTGAGTGTGAATATTTTATCCTTATTTGCATTTATCATGGTGCTGGGGATAGTGGTGGATGATGCGATTGTCATCGGCGAAAGTGCCTATACCGAAGTAGAATCGAAAGGCGGCGGCGTAGAAAACGTTATACGCGGCGCCAAACGCGTTGCGACCCCAGCCACTTTTGGCGTGCTGACGACGATTGCAGTATTTGCGCCCTTTACTATGAGCAGCGGGCCTGAGGGCGAATTTTTCTACAATATCGCCGTTGTGGTCATTTTATGTCTGGTTTTTAGCCTGATTGAGTCAAAACTCATTCTGCCAGCGCACATTGCCAACATTAATTTTAAGCCAATTAAACCTGATAGCTGGCGTGCCCGCTTCAACAACCGGTTTAATCAATTTGTTAACGGCCCTTACCGACGCACCGTCGCCAAAGCCATCGAATGGCGCTGGGCTGTACTCATGGGTTTTGTTGCCATGCTGATGCTGAGCTGGGGACTCGTTGCCGGCAACCATGTGCGCATGATTCCCCAACCTAAAGTGCCCCATGACTTCCCTGACATCGAAATTGAAATGAACGAAAATGTCTCGGATATGGCGACCATCGAAGCGCTCAAAACCATTGAAAAAGTGGTCATGGAGATAGAGGCAGAAACCATACAGGAGTATGGTTCGGGCATGATCAAGGATATCCTGGCCTTTAATGAGTCGCGCAACGAAGCGCGTTTGGTGATCCCTTTAGTCGATGAGCAGGCACGCCATTTCAATACATTTGAACTGGCCCGCAAGTGGCGTGAACGGATCCCAGCCATTCCTGGCATGAAGAGCTTTAGTATTCAGGATGACGTCAACGGAGGTGGCGATAATGGCGAATTTGGCTACCTGCTTTACGGTGCTGACATTAAATCCTTAAACGAAGCCGGCTTGCGTTTTATTGAAATGCTACAGCAGGAAAAAGGACTTTATGATGTCAGTTCCACCATCGACCCGGCCAGTAAAGAAATTCGTATGGAATTGCTCCCTGCAGCATACGAGCTGGGCTTAAACCTGCGCAATATTGCTAATCAGGTTGGGCTTAGCTTTTATGGTGGTGAAGCGCAGCGTGTCATACGGGACGGCGAGGAAGTAAGGGTGATGGTGCGCTATCCTCGCCTCACTCGCGAGCGTTTTTCAGAACTCAAATACACCATGATTAAAACACCGGATGGCGCAGAGGTTGTGCTCGGTGATGTAGTGGCACTTACCGAAGAACCCGGCATTAGCTACATTCGTCGTGAAGATGGCTATCGTTCGGTGTACGTCTGGGGAGCTATCGACGAAGAGCAGATTGAACCCAATCAGGTCGTGGCCAACATTGACGAGAAGCTGTTACCCAGACTTTTAGAAGAATACCCTTCGGTTAAAACTCAGCTTGGCGGCGATATCGAAGAGCAGCAGGCGCAACAGGATGAGCAAATCATGTTCTTCGCAGCGGCAATGATCATGGTCTATATACTGCTTGCGGTACCGCTAAAAAGTTACGGTCAGCCACTTATTATTATGTCTGTGATCCCGTTTAGCCTGACCGGCGCGATATGGGCACACTTCCTGTTAGATTTGGACTTGAGCATGATGTCGACCTTTGGCTTGATTGCGGCCGCTGGGGTAGTCATTAATGACTCACTGGTGATGACCGACTATATCAACCAAAAACGCGCAGAAGGCTTTTCAATACTGGATGCGGCAAAACATGCAGGCTGTGCGCGATTCAGGGCCATTACACTAACATCGATTACCACATTTGCCGGGGTCACCCCAATCCTGTTTGAATCCAGTCTGCAGGCTAAGTTTGTTATTCCGATGGCCGCTGCGCTGGGCTCGGCAGTACTCTACGCCACGCTGGTTACGTTGATCCTGGTTCCCTGCCTGTATCTGATTTTGCAGGACCTGGGGAATGGCTGTCGTAAAGTCGGCAGTGGATTTTCTTACCTGGCCGGCAAGGTCGGACGAAAGCCTGTGCAATATTCATAAGTAGCACCATCAGCAGGCTTCGCAGCCTGCTGATGTATGTGTTGCACACATATTCATACTAGTAACGTTTGATGGAGCGTTAATGAGCATTAAGATAAGAACTGCAGTAAAAGCTGACACCGACACCATATTACACTTCATAAAAGAGCTGGCCATTTATGAAAAGGCCGAACACGAGGCCAAAGCCACCCCAGAACATATTCATAACACACTGTTTGCTGAGACCCCCAAAGTACACGGCCTGATCTGTGAACAAGACGGCACCGCTGTAGGTTTCGCCATCTACTTTTACAGTTACTCAACCTGGCAGGGACAGCATGGCCTGTACCTCGAAGATTTGTATGTGTCGCCCGATTTTCGTGGCCAGGGAGCAGGTAAAAAGTTACTTACCCACCTCGCCGCAATTGCCGTTGAAAACAACTGCGGTCGGTTTGAGTGGAGTGTGTTGGACTGGAACAAACCAGCTATCGATTTTTACGAATCGCTGAATGCTAAACCACAAGGTGAGTGGATACGTTACCGACTCGACGGCGCGGCACTGACCGCGCTAGCCAACCAGGCATAACGCGCTAAATTCTTCGCTCAGCGACAGACGCAGCAAAATACCGGAATATATCGCGCCAGCTAATAATACCTACCGGATTTTGCTGCTTATCGAGTACCGGTAAACAGGAAATACGATGGGCATTAAACAGCTCTATTGCCTTTACCATGGTGTCATGAACGGAGATCGTGATGACATCGCGCGTCATAATTTGATGTGCTTTTCGCTCCAGTGTTGCGCGGTCACGCAGGCGCTCACTGATGGTGTCAATAAACGGGCTAATTGCTTTGAGGTAATCCCGATCCGAAATAACCCCAACCAGCTGGTTATTTTCGATAACCAGCAAGTGGTGAAAACCACTGGCAGTAAATATATCTCTGACAACAGTAAGCGAGTCGTCCATTTTCACAGAAACGATCCGCCGGGTCATGACGCTGGCAATACTCATGGCCTACGCTCCCAAAATCATTATAAACCACACCAGTAAAGCACCTGAACAGCACATCAGTCTTTACAGGGCCTGCTGATAATCTGACACCTTACTCATAGGTGTCTATATGATGAATATCTTCGTCTGGCGGTTCATGATGCGCCTCAGTTTCGCCATGGCTATTATAAACGACCTCGTCATCGGCCTGATCCTCGGCGTCGCCGTGCGCCTGTTGCTCAGGATGTTGGTCTGAACGCTCTTGCTCGGCATCGTCTCGTTTGGTCCTGCGATGCACCTTATACTGCTGCTGTTCGCTGATGGTGCGTTCTTCCTCGTGGGTTTCTTTTTCCTCTTCAGACAGGTTTTTGGCACGCGCTTCCTTGCTCACGCGTTTAACGCGATTATCGGTGACAATCGGTACTTTCCCTTCCCGTGGAAGCACCGAGAATAACAGATCGTTACTCATACCCTCTCTCACTCAACAGACACACCATCAATAAATATACGCCTCGTTACCAAAATATCTACTGCCTGAAACAATTCATTCCAATAGCGCAGCACTTATAACTATTAGTTAGAGCATATTTATACTTAAAAGTTGCAAAACACTTGCAATGATTGCGTCTCTTGGCTATTGTTTGCGCGTCAAAATAAATGAACAAAATGAAAATGATTAAACGCGCCGCCATTCATCACCACCATCATAAAGCATAACCTTTCAGGTTTGTGCTGGAAGGTTGTTGTTTTCCTTCCAGTGGCGCAGATACCAATTATCGACCCCCGGAAGGAAACTTCCGGGGGTTTTTCGTTAATGGCGCACCAAATTCAGGATTTTAACAGAGGATGATCACCATGAGTGATAACAGCAGACTGCGAATTGCAATTCAAAAATCAGGTCGTCTGAGCGACGACAGCATCGCACTTCTTAAGGCCATTGGCATTAAACTGAATATTCGCGATCGCCTGCTGATTGCCCATTCTACCAATGAAAATATCGATCTGCTGCGCGTGCGCGATGATGATATTCCCGGCCTGGTCATGGATGGGGTTGTCGATATGGGGTTCATCGGCGAAAACGAGCTGGAAGAAAAAATGCTCGAACGTCAGGCCACTGGCAAGCCTGCCGACTTTGAAATTTTACGCCGGCTGGATTATGGCGGTTGCCGCTTGTCTATTGCAGTGCCTACCGAAATGAACTACACCGGCGTGGCATCACTGGAAGGTAAAAAAGTAGCCACCACTTACCCTTACCTGCTGGAGCGCTATTTTAAAGAGCAAGGCATCAAAGCCAAAGCGGTTATGCTGACCGGCTCAGTAGAAGTAGCTCCGCGTGCCGGCGTCGCCGCCGCTATTTGTGACCTGGTCTCCACCGGTGCCACCCTGGAAGCCAATGGCCTGCAGGAAGAAGAAGTGATCTTCCGCTCAAAAGCGGTCTTAATTCAGCGCGCCGACGGGGAGCTCGACGCCGAGAAGCAAGCACTGATAAACCGCCTGGTGCCGCGCATTGATGGTGTGATCCAGGCCAAAGAAAGCAAGTACATTATGTTGCATGCCCCTAAAGCGTATCTGGAGCAGGTAAAAAGCCTGTTACCGGGTGCCGAAAACCCAACGGTACTGCCTCTGGCGGGTAGCGATGACACTGTGGCCATTCACGTGGTGAGTCCCGAGAACCTGTTTTGGGAAACCATGGAAAAGCTCAAGGCCCTGGGTTGCAGCTCAATCCTGGTCATGCCAATAGAAAAAATGATGGGTTAATACGAGGTATCAACGCATGATTAACTGGTCTAGTTTAAGCGCTGCAGACAAAGCCTCTGCTCTGGCCCGTCCGGCCATGGCCGACAGCGCAGCCTTGCGCACAACGGTGGCGGAGATACTCACCGCCGTAGAAAGCCGTGGTGACGAAGCGGTACTGGAATACACACGGCGCTTTGATAGTGCCGGCCTAAACACACTGCGTTTACCGGTGGCGCAACGCGATGAACTGGCAACACGGGTAAGCCCGCAAGTGAAGTCAGCCATTAAGACGGCATTTAGCAACATTAAGCAGTTTCACGACGCGCAGTACCCACAGGATATTCGCCTGACAACCACACCGGGTGTGGTTTGTGAACAACGCTTTACTGCCCTTGAAGCAGTTGGTCTGTATATCCCCGGCGGCAGCGCGCCATTACCTTCAACGGTTATGATGCTCGGTGTGCCGGCCATGGTTGCCGGATGTAAACGCAAAGTACTGTGTACACCGCCCAATCAGGCACAGGAAATTGCCCCCGAAATCGCCTTTGCGGCCCAGTGCTGCGGCATTGAAGAGATCTATTTATGCGGCGGCGCACAAGCGATAGCCGCAATGGCATTTGGTACCCAAAGCATTATAAAAGTGGATAAAATCTTTGGCCCCGGCAATAGTTTTGTCACCGAGGCCAAACAACAGGTTAGCCAGCGTGCTGATGGCGCAGCCATTGATATGCCGGCTGGTCCATCAGAAGTACTGGTACTGGCCGACGGTAATGCCGATGCGCAGTTCGTCGCTTCGGATTTATTGTCTCAGGCAGAGCATGGCCCGGACTCGCAGGCGATTCTGGTTACCGACAGCGCGGCCTTAATTAACGCCGTGAAAGAAGCCGTTACAGAGCAACTTACCCACTTATCGCGCAACAGTATTGCCGCCAGGGCAATGGAAAACGCGCGCTATATTCTGGCCGACAGTTTATCTGAAGCGATAAGTGTCAGTAACGACTATGCACCTGAGCACTTAATTGTACAGTGTGATAATGCCCGTGAGTTACTACCTGAACTCAAGCATGCCGGTTCGATTTTCCTTGGTCCCTGGTCACCTGAGAGTGCCGGTGATTATGCATCAGGCACCAATCATGTGCTACCCACTTATGGGTATGCCAGAAACTATTCAAGCCTCGGCTTACTCGATTTTATGCGCCGCTATACGATTCAGGAATTATCCGCTGACGGTATGCGTAATTTGGGCCCGGCGATTATGCAACTTGCTGATGCGGAAGGACTGGATGCTCACAAAAATGCTGTGGGTTATCGGTTAAACAAGTTGCAGCAAAACGATTAAACGGTAGAGACCGCTATGACAAGTAAATTAGTTGATCAACTTATCAACGACAATCTGGTGCCGCTGAAGCCATATGAATCAGCGCGCCGTTTATTTTCCGGTGGCCAGGACTGGCTGAACGCCAATGAGTCGCCCTTTGCCAATCCCTATGACGTCGATTCAGGTAATTTTAACCGTTACCCGTCATGCCAGCCCGGTAACGTAATTAACGCCTATGCCGCCTATGCCGGGGTAGATAAGTCACAACTTATTGTAACCCGTGGCGCCGACGAAGGCATTGAACTGCTGATCCGCACATTTTGTACGCCGGGTGAAGACAGCGTGCTTATTTGCCCGCCTACTTATGGCATGTACGCCATTAGTGCTGAAACCTGCAACGTGGGGATAAAGCGCGTGCCACTCAAGAATGACTTTAGTCTCGATGTAGATGGCATTTGTGCCACCGGGAATGTCAATGTGGTGTTTATCTGCGCACCGAATAATCCTACCGGTACGCAGGTAGACCGTGCCGACCTCACTCGCGTGCTTGAGCATTTTGCGAATAGCGCACTGGTGGTGGTCGACGAAGCCTACATCGAATTTGACGCCGACAATAGCTGGGCGGCTCAGTTAGCCCAATACCCTAATCTGGTAATCCTGCGCACCTTATCGAAAGCCTTTGCGCTGGCGGGTTTACGCTGTGGCTTTACGCTTGCCAGTGAAGACATCATCCAGGCACTGCTCAAAGTGATTGCGCCCTACCCCATTCCGGAGCCCGTGGCACAAATTGTTGCTCAGGCACTCAACCCCGACAACATTGAGCGGATGCGTCAACAGGTGACGTTTTTAAATGACCAGCGTGATGCATTGCAACAAGCCCTGGCCCAACGCCCCGGGGTTGAATTAGTCGGTGATGCCAAGGCGAACTTTATATTATTCCGCCACGCGCAGAGCGCGCAGATCATGCAATATCTGGTTAGCCAGGGCATGCTAATTCGCGATCAATCAAAACAAATGAACTTACAACACTGTCTGCGGGTAACCGTGGGCAGCGCTGAACAAAATCAGCGGTTACTTTCGTTTCTCGATACCTACTTTGAGCAAGCAGGAGCTTCATCATGAGTCAGCAAGCCATTTTATTCATCGATCGGGACGGCACTCTGGTTGAGGAGCCACCGATTGACAAACAGCTCGACAGCCTCGAAAAACTGGTATTTGAGCCACAGGTAATACCGGTACTCCTTAAACTTAAAGCCGCTGGCTTTAAGCTGGTCATGGTATCCAATCAGGATGGCCTGGGTACTGAGAGCTTCCCTCAGGCCGATTTTGATCTGCCCCACAACGCCATGATGGCAGTCTTTGAAAGTCAGGGCGTAACCTTTGATGATGTGCTTATTTGCCCGCATTTTGATGCGGATAACTGCACCTGCCGTAAACCCAAACTGGGCCTGGTAAAAGATTATCTGCAGCAAGGCAGAGTCGATTTTACCCGCTCTTATGTGATTGGCGATCGTATTACGGACATTCAACTGGCTGAAAATATGGGCATTAAAGGCCTGCAGTACAGTCGTGATGACCTTAACTGGCCGGCGATTGAAAAGCAGTTACTGGCGTCATCGCGCATTGCCGAAGTCACCCGTACTACCTCGGAAACCGACATTCACGTACGTGTTGATTTAGACTCAACAGCGAAGTCCAGTATTGCCACCGGCATGGGCTTTTTTGATCATATGCTTGATCAAATTGCCACCCACGGTGGCTTTGAGCTGCAGCTTAAAACCAACGGTGATTTACATATAGATGATCACCACAGTGTGGAAGATACCGCACTGGCACTGGGCGAAGCGCTTAAAAAGGCGTTGGGTAACAAACGCGGCATTGGCCGCTTTGGCTTTGCCTTGCCTATGGATGAATGCCGCGCCGAATGTATTATGGATATCTCCAACCGCCCGCACCTTAAATTTGAGGCCAGATTCAGCCGCGACCAGGTGGGTGAAATGGCCACTGAAATGGTTGAGCATTTCTTTTACTCGCTGGCCCAGAGTATGGGACTGTCGCTGCACTTATCAACCACCGAGGGCAATGCCCACCATCAGGTAGAAAGCTTATTTAAGGTGTTTGGCCGGGCGCTGCGTCAGGCGATTACCCGTCAGGGCGACGCCCTGCCGAGCAGTAAGGGAGCCTTGTAATGTCACAACAAACTATTGTGATAGTAAATACCGGCTGTGCGAATATCTCGTCGGTCAGGTTTGCTCTGGAGAGATTGGGGGTTAGCGTAACGGTATCCGATGATGCAGCCGTGATTGCCGGTGCTGACAAAGTCTTTTTACCCGGTGTCGGCGCGGCAGGCGCAGCCATGACCAGCATTGCCGCGAAAGGGCTTATCGAGCCGCTGCAAAAGCTCACTCAGCCGGTGCTCGGTGTCTGCTTAGGCATGCAGTTAATGGTTGAACGTTCTGACGAAGCCTCAACCGGCACCATCGATTGCCTGAAGTTACTGCCCGGCCACGTTAAGCGCATGCAGGCAGGTGAGCTGCGGTTACCCCACATGGGTTGGAATACAGTTTCTCCGGCGAAGGAGTCACCGCTTTTTGCCGGCATTGATGCCGGTACCTACTTTTATTTTGTGCACAGTTTTGCCGTACCGGTCTATGCCAACACGCTGGCCAGCTGCGAATACGGTCAGACGTTTTCCGCGGCGATTCAGCACAACAATTATTTTGGTGTGCAATTTCACCCCGAGCGTTCCGGCGAAGCCGGCGCACAACTGCTAACCAACTTTGTGAACATGTAAATGATTATACCAGCAATAGATTTAATCGATGGTGCGGTAGTTCGGCTGTATCAGGGCGATTATAACCAAAAAACCCAATATACCCTGGACCCGGTTGAGGTAGTGCATACCTATGCCGATCAGGGCGCCGAATGGCTGCACATTGTTGATTTGACGGGCGCCAAAGATACCGACAAACGTCAGCTTGAGCTGATCCGTAACATGGTGGATACCAAGCGCATGAAGTTCCAGTCGGGCGGCGGTATTCGCGAAGAACGCGAAGTGGCACAACTGCTTGAGTCAGGCGTTAGCCGCGTGGTTATTGGCTCGCTGGCGGTTAAGCAAACCGAACTGGTGAAAAGCTGGGTAAAACAGTACGGACCTGAGCACATTGTGCTGGCGCTTGATATTAACATCGACGATGACGGCAATAAGTTTATTGCTACTCACGGCTGGCAGGAAAATTCCGGCGTATCACTGGAGCAGATTCTGGAAGCCTTTGCCGAAGTGGATGCTAAACACGTATTGTGCACCGACATCAGCCGTGACGGCACGCTGCAAGGCTCTAACGTTGAACTGTATACCGAAGTAAGCAGACAGTTTCCCAACGTTGCCTGGCAGGCCTCTGGTGGTATTGGCGGCCTCGATGATATTCGTGCACTGCGACCTACCGGTGTCAGTGGCGTCAT
This sequence comes from Alteromonas gilva, assembly GCF_028595265.1. Classification (NCBI taxonomy): domain Bacteria; kingdom Pseudomonadati; phylum Pseudomonadota; class Gammaproteobacteria; order Alteromonadales; family Alteromonadaceae; genus Alteromonas; species Alteromonas gilva. The sequence goes on from NZ_JAQQXP010000001.1 coordinate 3,078,454, forward strand.
TTTAGGCCGGGCATTACTGGAAGGTAAATTTACGGTTGAGGAGGCTATCGCATGCTGGCAAAACGGATAATTCCCTGTCTGGATGTACGCGACGGTAAAGTGGTTAAAGGTGTGCAGTTTCGCAACCATGAGATCATTGGTGATATCGTGCCGCTGGCCGAGCAATACGCTAAAGCCGGTGCCGATGAGCTGGTATTTTATGATATTACCGCCAGCTCTGACCAACGCGTCGTGGATAAAAGCTGGGTCAGCCGCATTGCCCAGGTGATTGATATTCCTTTCTGCGTTGCCGGCGGCATTAAATCGGTTGAAGATGCCGGGCGTATTCTTGAAATGGGCGCGGATAAGATTTCGATTAACTCCCCGGCTCTGACCAACCCCGAACTGATTAATGAATTGCACGATGTGTACGGCCAGCAGTGCGTGGTAATTGGTATCGACAGCTTTTATAACCAGGCGAACAATCAGTACGAAGTGTACAAGTTTACTGGTGATGAAAGCCGCACTCAGCAAACCGCCTGGCAAACGCTGGACTGGATAAAAGAAGTCCAGCAACGCGGCGCCGGTGAAATTGTGCTTAACTGCATGAATCAGGATGGCGTGCGTAAGGGCTACGATTTGGCGCAGCTCAAAGCCGTGCGCGAGGTGTGTAACATTCCGCTCATTGCATCCGGCGGTGCCGGTGCTATTGAGCATTTTACAGCGGTATATAAAGAAACCGACGTCGATGGCGCGTTAGCCGCCTCAGTGTTTCATAAAGGCATTATTAACATTGACGAGCTCAAGGCGACCCTGGTCAGTGAGGGAATTCCCATGCGTCAACGCTATACGCCAGCGCAATAAACAAAGGTTTTAAAAGTAATGAAAGTAACAACAGAAAATCAGGCACAACTGGCGTGGGCCAAAATGGATAACCTGTTACCGGCGATTGTTCAGGATGCCGTAACCGGTAAAGTGCTGATGCAAGGATATATGAACCCACAAGCGCTTGAAGCGACGCTCACCAGCGGCAAGGTAACTTTTTTCAGCCGCTCCAAACAGCGCCTTTGGCAAAAGGGTGAAACCTCGGGCAATACCCTGAATCTGGTTGAAATTGGCAGTGATTGTGACAACGATTCGTTGTTGGTGCTGGCCAACCCGGTTGGCCCCACCTGCCATACCGGCGCTGAGAGTTGCTGGTTTAACAGTGAAGTAGCGGACTATACCTTTATGGGTGATCTGGAGCGTTTACTGGCGCAGCGTAAGACAGCCGATCCGGAGTCAAGTTATACTGCCAAGCTTTACAGCAAAGGGATAAAGCGTATCGCTCAGAAGGTCGGTGAAGAAGGTGTGGAAACCGCCCTGGCTGCAACCGTGATGGACAAAGACGAATTGCAAAACGAAGCGGCTGATCTGCTTTACCATTTAACCGTATTACTGCAGGCCTGTGACATGTCGATGTCAGATGCCGTGGCGGTGCTGCGTAAGCGTCAGCATAAAGGTTAACCCATACTTCAGGCTACCGCTCCTCGTGGTAGCCTAATGCGTGTGCAGCCTGGCGCAGCCGTGCCACACTATCGGCATCCATGGCGTTATTGGCAGCAAGGTAACCGGTTACCGACAACGCCGGAATCACCTGTTGCAGCATAACGTCTGCGCCGGTTAACCCCACCAGCGCAGCGGTTTCATCAATCAGATTGGGATCTTCAATAATAAAATCAACGGTGCCGCGTTTTAATTGATGCCAGGAGCACAGGATATCAGCGCACAGTATCAGGTTATCTCCCTCAACAAACCCCTGCTTTAACAGCCATTCGGCAGCGATATCGCCGCGCTGTGCGGCCACCGACAGCGCGTGTGGATCAAGGGGTAATGAAAAGCGTTCCGGGCTGGCGCTCTTAAGCGATAACACCCCCAGTTCAAAGGCAGCCACAGGTGCAATCCAGACAAACTGTTGGTCACGCTCAGGTGTCTTAGCGATGGAATAAATAAGCCCTTTCGGGGACTGCTCGACCTGTCGCAAAGCTCTGGCCCAGGGATACACTGTGAACGTAGCAGTGAAGCCTGCTCGCTTTACTATTTCCTGTACTTTTTGGGTGGCTAGACCCTGAACTTTATCATCGCTGACAAATTGATAAGGAGGAGAGTTTTCAGTATAGATAAGGAGTTGTGGCGCGCCGGCCACCGACGCCGAAAAGCCTACTAACGATAACGCTATTACCAACAGAAGTTTCATGAAATCCCAAATACTGCCAAGAAGAGGTTCAGGTTGCTAAAGTTTAATCGCTAAACAACAAGTTGCAAATATTCTGCTACCAGCCACTGATGCGAGACCACTGCTGCGATACCGTCAGGGTGTCATCAACAACATGATATTGTTGATATTGCGCTGCGGTAGCACACGCATGAACAGGTAAGATTCGCAGCACCTGCCCGTACGAGAATAAGGCTTCAGGTGGTTCGATATTATCGCGGTGACAAATAATACCATGCTCCTGGTTGGTTGCCTTCACATACCAGCCATCAAGTACCTGGCCGTTAATGTCACAAACCAGTCCGTAGCCACAATCTGTGTGATGACCAGCCGTGCCCTGATCCCGTGACAATGCCATCCAGCCGGCATCTACAATCACCCAGTTTTTGCTACGTTGATGTCCTATAACACAGGTCAGCACTGACATTGCGATGTCAGTTACCTGACACACTCCTAACCCTGCCATTACGCAATCGAAGGTTGCGTAAACGCCGGCGCGTAATTCTGTTATCCCCTGGTGACTCACCCCGGCCAGCGCAGTGGGCGTGGAACCAGCAGACACGATATCACACTGGATCCCGTGCCTGGCCAGTTGGCCGGCTGCCGCGCTGATACGCTCGCACTCTTGCTTCGCCATCGCCTGGCGGGCGCTGCTATCAAGACAATCATAAGAGCCACCAGCGTGGGTCATAACGCCTCTGAAACGAAGGTTTGAGGCGTTTTGTATTGCCCTTGCGCACGCGATTAGCTCATCTGATTCCGGCAGAAGTCCTGCGCGGTGGTCGTCTACATCGACTTCCAGCATGACCGCCAGAGACTGACTATACTGAGGAGCAAAATCAATCAGCGTATTCACCGCGGCTAAGCTGTCTGCGATGACGGTAAAATCTGCGGCCAACCGTAAAATAGCATCGAGTTGATTAAGTTTATTGGGTGCTATACCCACCGCATACAAAATGTCGGTATAACCGGCACTGGCAAAGTATCTGGCCTCGGCCAGCGTCGACACCGTTACCGGCATGGATGAGGGCGCATAGTATTTGGCTGCCTGCAGTGATTTCAGGGTTTTGACGTGCGGGCGCAGTACGATTTGTTCAGACTCAGCCACCGCCAGCATGCGCTGGCAATTACGTTTGAATATGTCAAAGTCAATAATACAGGCAGGCGTTGGCACCTGGCTTAAAGAGATCATAAAAACGGCAACCAGTAAATAAGCGTTAAGTTAGCTGCCGCCAACCCCGCTAAGGTTAATAATGTCAGCACCATGCCACACAACCGTTGCCAGGTGGCCCCCACTGAGTGGCTTAAACCATAGGCATGCAATACCCGCCCCAAAGTTAAGCCGCCGCCAAACAGATGAATTAACCACGGCAGTTCAATACTGATTTCTAAAATGGCTAACAGTAACAGGGTAAGAGGGACATATTCGGCAAAGTTAGCATGCACCCGGATAAATCGCGCTAGCGGCTCATTGCCACCATCACCGACACCAATTTGGTTACGTCGGCGATGGATAATCACCAACGCCGTTAAATACAGATAAACAAATGCTAAAACGCTGGCATAGAAGGCGGTAACGGGCAATACAATCATTGTTGTTATAGTCGTCGTTAATGCTACGAGGCACTATTGTGACAGCGATTAGGTTGTCGGGTAAAGTACTACAGGCCGACTTTTTACGATTGCTTGCTGTTTGGCGGTGCAACGATGAGTGCCCGGAACCTGGCAGCACGAAGGCCGTTTGCGTTGATGCTGACAGGGTCGTTAGCCATAAAAAAGCCGCTATCAGAAGCGGCTCATCGTGGTATCTATGGTGTTGCTAACCGAGCAGTTCGCTCAGTTGCTTACTGACTTCGTCTACCGGTTGGGTACCATCTATTTTATGGTATTCACAGTTTCCGGCGGCAGCTTCTTCGCTGTAGTAGTTAACCAGCGGCTGTGTCTGATCGTGATAAACCGCCAGGCGTGCGCGAACAGTGTCTTCTTTGTCGTCATCACGGATGATCAAATCATCACCGGTTTCATTGTCTTTACCTTCCACTTTCGGTGGATTGTACACAACATGATAAACCCGGCCAGAGGCAGGGTGAACACGCCGGCCGCCCATGCGGTCAACAATTACATCGTCAGGCACGTCAAACTCAATCACGTGATCGACTTTTACGCCGGCTTCTTTCATCGCATCAGCCTGAGGAATAGTACGAGGGAAACCATCTAACAGAAAACCGTCTTTGCAGTCATCCTGAGCAATGCGTTCCTTAACTAATCCAATAATAATCTCGTCGGAAACCAGTTTTCCTTCATCCATGACTTTCTTTGCAGCCAGGCCCATTTCGGTGCCAGCTTTAATGGCACTGCGTAGCATGTCACCCGTTGATATTTGCGGGATACCATATTTGCCCATTAAAAATTGCGCTTGTGTTCCCTTTCCGGCTCCCGGTGCACCGAGAAGTATAATTCGCATAATTGCGCTCTCCGCTTATTTTCATTAACTGTGAGGCACTTTACACACTCCCAATGTGCGTGACAAGTGCTCTACAACGCTAGTCTGCGTTCTTACGACTAATAGCGTATGAATAGTAGACTATTGACCCCTTCTGTATTTCGTTGACGCCAACACACCCGTATTGACGAGGTCTGACAACACAGGGGTTGGACGCTGTTTGGATTCTTTTTATAACATTAACTTTGCATACTCGCCATTAAACCTGAGCAGCCAGTCATAAAAAAAGCGGGCTGCTAAGGCCCGCTTTGGTTGGTATTTTTACAACTTACCTGCAATACCGGTTTATTTTGACAGCGTCATGAGCAGACCATTTAAGTTGCGCACAAAGCTGGCTGGATCTTTGAGGTTACCCTGTTCAGACAACGCAGCCTGGTCGAACAGCACTTGTGTCCAGCTATTGAACACTGCCTCATCCTGCACATCGGCTAAGAGTTTCACTAACTGATGCTCCGGGTTCAGCTCAAAATGATATTTCACTTCAGGTACCGGCTGGCCCGCCGCTTCCATTAGTTTCATCATTTGCGTGGTCATGCCGTTATTGTCAGCCACAATACACGCCGGTGAATCGGTCAGGCGGTGAGTAAACTTAACGTCCAGCACCTTTTCACCCAGTGCAGATTTAGCACGTTCCAATACGCCTTCAACCTGCTTCTCGGCTTCTTCCTGGGCTTTCTTGCTTTCTTCGTCTTCCAGATCGCCTAAGTCAAGATCGCCACGGGCTATGGACTGCAGCTGTTTACCGTCGAACTCATTCAGGTGCTGCATAAGCCACTCGTCGATACGCTCACCCATGAGTAATACTTCGATACCTTTCTTGGTAAAGATCTCAAGGTGCGGGCTGTTCCTCGCGGCTTTATAGCTGTCGGCGGTCACAAAGTAAATTTTATCCTGGCCTTCTTTCATACGGGAAATGTAATCGGCCAGTGACACAGACTGCTCGTCTGAGTCATTATGGGTTGAGGCAAAGCGCAGTAATCCGGCGATTTTTTCTTTGTTGGAGAAATCTTCAGCCGGGCCTTCTTTAAGCACGTTACCAAACTCATTCCAGAATAACTGGTACTTTTCGGCATCGTTTTTCGCCATGCGCTCAAGCATTTGCAATACACGCTTGGTACAACCGGTGCGCAGTGACTGGGTCACTTTATTGTCCTGCAGAATTTCTCGCGACACGTTGAGCGGCAGATCGTTGGAGTCCAGCAAGCCTTTCACGAAGCGCAGGTACGTGGGCATAAACTGCTCGGCGTCGTCCATAATAAATACGCGCTGTACGTAAAGCTTTAAGCCGTGAGACTGGTCACGATTCCACATATCAAACGGAGCTTTGCTGGGGATATACAGCAAGCTGGTGTATTCCGTTTTACCTTCAACTTTATTGTGCGCCCATGTCATCGGGTCTGAATAGTCATGAGAAACGTGCTTGTAGAACTCTTTGTATTCCTCATCGCTGATTTCAGACTTGTCACGCGTCCACAGTGCAGTGGCTTTGTTCACCGTTTCCCATTCGCCTGGCTGCGCCGGGATTTTTTCACCGTCGGGACCTTCTGACTCGGCAATCGGCTCTTTGTACATGCGCACAGGAATGCTAATGTGATCTGAGTACTTGCTAATGATTGAACGCAGGCGCCAGTCATCGGCGAACTCTTTCTCGTCTTCACGCAGGTAAAGCGTGATTTCGGTACCACGTTCAGCCTTTTCAATATCGGCAACCGTGAACTCACCTTCGCCTTCTGACGTCCACTCGACACCCCGGTCAGCACTCTCACCGGCAGCGCGTGTGCGCACTACCACTTTGTCGGCAACGATAAAGGCAGAATAAAAACCAACACCAAACTGACCAATCAGTTGAGAATCCTTTGCCGAATCACCGGACAACTTACTGAAAAAGTCTTTGGTGCCAGACTTTGCAATGGTCCCAAGATTTTCGATAACATCGTCACGGGTCATGCCGATACCGTTATCGGTGATCGTCAGGGTGCCGGCTTCTTTGTCGACGCTCAGTTTAACGCACAGGTCGCCATCATTCTCATACAGGCTATCATTTTCCAGAGCGTTAAAACGCAACTTATCGGCTGCGTCGGCGGCGTTTGATACCAGCTCGCGTAAAAAGATTTCTTTGTTTGAATAAAGAGAATGGATCATCAGATTGAGAAGTTGTTTTACTTCGGTCTGAAATCCGTGAGTTTCTTGATGGGCCACTTCAGCCATAAACCAGATTCTCCTAGTTAGTTTAATTATTTTTCAACAAGTCAAATGTGGTCGGCAGGCAAGGAATTCAACTGCCAGAAATAAAAATATTGGCTGAATAATGTCGCGAAGTGGGTTGCTGGGGCTACGCAGGTAACAACAGCGGGCGCTACAGCGCTCGCCGTCCGGAGAAAGCGTGAGTCAGTGTGTTGCCATCAATGTATTCAAGTTCACCACCGATTGGTACACCATGAGCTATACGGCTGGCTGAGACCTGGTTTTTCTGGCAAATCTGGCCTATAAAGTGGGCTGTCGCCTCGCCTTCCACCGTTGGGTTAGTGGCCAGAATCACTTCTGAATATTGTCCGTCTTTAATCTGCTTCTCAAGAATATCCAAACCAATCTCAGCCGGGCCAATGCCGTCGATGGGTGATAAATGCCCCATCAGCACAAAGTAGGTCCCCTTATAAGCCAGCGTCTGTTCAACCGCCATTACATCCTGGGGGCTTTCAACCACACATAATTGCTGACTTGCACCACGCTCCGGATGCTGGCAAATTTCGCACAGATCCTGCTCCGAAAAATTACGACAACGCTGACAATGGCCAATGTGCTCCATAGCATTATGCAGCGCCGCACTCAGTGTGCGACCACCTTCACGGTTACGTTCAAGCAATTGAAACGCCATGCGTTGAGCGGTTTTATTGCCAACACCGGGGAGGCAGGTCAGGCTGTTAATTAACTCTGCCAGTAAAGGACTGTATTTCATAATGGATTACTACGCAGTTGATAGCCGGGTAAAGGCTCTAATGGCAATTGCAATAACAAGCATGTGGATGCTGATGTCATCGGTAACGTAAAACGGTTTTACTGCGCGTACTATACAAGACCCGATTTTAAGCGTAAACCAATACTCGTTAAGCGGAGTTATGCGGGAGACTTTTAATAACGCCTCTCAGTTTCCATTCTGCACTCTTTCTAATTTAGGTATTCTTTGCTATCAAGTCTGCTTTTAATAACCCCCCTTTGGTGAAGAGCTTTGCAGAAAACTTTGGATTGCGTCGCGATTTATAGGCATCAAGAATTTTCTTTAGACCTTCAGCTTCTAATAATGAGATATTAACTTCAGTATCCATCTCAGCACTTTCAACGAAATCCTCTGAGAATGTTGGGGCCACTATTAGTACCTGTGCGACTCGCTTTCCAGCTTGCTCGCACCGGTTAGCGTATGATTTTACCTGGCGTGAAGTAGTGGAATATTTTGCAAAGTCTCCATTCTTGCAGGTCTTAGCCTCACCAACAATTACATCATCTACACTCAACGAGATTAGAACATCGGCTTTGTCTTTTGCAGTATTGATAGCTCTGCGAAGGTCTTCGTCAACTACCAGACCCAATTGTTCAAAAATTGCCTTAGTTACTCCCGAATTCTTAGAATTATGCACCTAACACTTGCATTTTTTCATGCAATACATACCGTTTAATATAAATTAATATTCACCAATGGCATATATAAAAATCAATCAGCACTGGCGAATTAGTATATTTTGGATTCTATTTTATAAAAATCTGGTGCACGCCATTAAGAGTGACATAAAGTTCCCTTTCTCCTTGCAATATTTTCACAATAATTAAAAAACAATATTCCGCAAGACAAGTAAACCAATGAATTAATTCCAATAAAAAAAGCATCTTGCAATTGAATGGCATACTGGTAATTTACTGCTAATTTGGAAATGCTCGAACCTAAAACAAAAGGTAAAAAAGCGAAATAATTAAGTGGGTGCGCTGAAAGTAAAATCAGCCCAACAATTAACAACTGTACTACTATTTTTAAAGTGTCGGTGTTCTTCATTAATAAAAAAAGACCACCAAGAAAATAGCCGACTCCCAATAATGATGGAGCTGCTAATAGCATTGACGAGAGCATTGTGAAATAGTCTATGTCCAACCACCTCGAGCTAATCCACATAAATAGGAATAAAAAGGGGAAAAAATTAGCCATACCTAATATTACATCTACCACAGCTCTCACCATAATGATGTACCATAGCGAATGTTGAGTGACATAAATTTTGTCAAAAGTACCATCGTTGACTTCCTTATCAATTTCGTCACTAACGCCACTGTAACTGGTCACAGCAAACATCCAAATTACCATGCCAATTATAAATGTATCTAGCTTATCGGCATCCTGATCGGCATATAACCCAACTCCATAAAAGATACCCATAAAAAACATGAGAGTAATAATATAGCCCATTATCATCTCAGGCATATATCTTATTTTAATTAAAAACCATAGATATATCTCGTTTAGGAAGAGTCTCGCAAATAATATCATTATGTACTTTCCTTGAACTGCTGTTCTAAATCATATTTACTTATAGTGATGGAGTTCTGGTCTATTTCATTATCAATAACGAATTGTATTACAGTAGAAAGCTCTCCCAAGTTCTTTACCATAAATAGGCTATTGTTGTTAGAAAACATTCCAAAATCCTGCTCTTTAAGCCATTCCTTTAGTATTATGTTTTCTTGAACACTAATCTCATATAAGAAGTTTTGCGCGTTAAAATCTAAAAGACTACCGTCATATATTTTTACTCCATTCCGTAAACATATTAGTCTTTTCACCACTCTTTCGATAAAACGAAGATCATGAGAGGTGATAATGAAAGTCGCGCCATGTTCTTGAGATAAAGCATTAATTAAACTCTCTAAGGCGGATAGGCAGTGTACATCCATACCAAGCGTTGGCTCATCTAATATTACAAGTGATGGCTTATGAATAATTGCATTAATCAAGGCTGCTTTTTGTTTGTTTCCTGTAGAGAGATATCTAGCTTGCTTATCATGCTCGGATAAACTTAAAATATCAGCCAAGTATTCAAAATAATCTTTATCAAATTTGACGTTTCTCAAGCGACAGTAATACTTTGCATTTTCATAAGCACTCAGGCGTTCCATCATTTCCTTATTGCCTTCAACAATTGCACCTACATCCTTCAAGTAAGCTTTATTGTTAGCCTTAGTCCCGACCTTCTGACCATTGAACCTCATCTCTATATCATCGACCATAACTACTGAGAGTAACACCTTAATTAGCGTGCTCTTGCCGGAACCATTTGGTCCAAGTATTCCAACAACATCGCCTTTTTTTACATTGAACTCTATATCCCTCAAAGCGAACACGCTTTTTTTAGCGAGTTTATATTCCTTGCTAAGGTGATTTACTTCTATAGAATCAGTCCGCACCTTATTACGTCCTTATATACTCAATTTGTACTTTGCCGCACGAATAATTGCCGCATCATCATTTAATGCGTGTGTCCAGGCTTTTTCACCTTCGATCATTTCTAACGAACGATATAGAGCCAAACGATTATCAACAGAGCTCTGCTGATGTAATTGCTCATAAATTATCTTTTTCGCTCTTCCGTCTAGACCCATCTTCATCAACTTTTCAATAAATGAAAGGGTAAAAATGCTGAGCTATCCCCACGAATAGCAAAATAAAGTCAAAGAGTTAGGGAACATTCATGGCATTTGGTGATTCAGATCTTTCGCCAAAAAAACCAACACAGAAAACACCATGAATGCACGCTCTATATTGAACAATCTTGTCTCTTTTGTCAGCCATAAAATGCATAAAACCCGCAAACAGGCCGTTGTCGCCTGTGTGAGAAGCTTGATTGAGAGCGGTTCGGCCACTGTAACCAGCATGGGCCGCGGGATCCGTTCCAATGCCTATGAGAAACATCGTATTAAGCGGGCTGACTGGCTGTTATCTAATGGTCACCTCCAGCGTAAAGTACCGTTTATATATGCAATGATTTGCCGGTTATTTTGTACCTGTAAACATCCTGTCATTGCCGTTGACTGGTCAGATTTGGATAAGTGCAAAAAACACTTTTTACTTCGCGCCGCAATTGTCGTTAAAGGGCGGCCTATTACCCTTTATCAGGAAGTGCATGATAGAAAAGCCAGTGCAAAAGCGACTACACATAGAGACTTTTTAGAGATATTGCACACGCTCTTACCGGATACCTGCCAGCCCATTATTGTCACTGATGCGGGCTACAAATCGCCGTGGTTTCGTGAAGTGCAGGCATTGAGATGGCATATTGTCGGGCGTGTACGAAAGCCACATTTATATTCGCTGGATGGCGGTAATAAATGGCAATCTATCGCTGAGCTTTATCTAAAGGCTACAACACGCCCCAAGCGATTTGATAACGCGCGTATCGTCAAGTCACGACCTTTTGCCTGTACCTTGGTGTTGGTTAAAGAGAAAGCGAAAGGTCGAAGGGCGTTTAATGCCAATGGCTCGCGCCAACGGGATACCAGCTCATTAAAATATGCTAATGGCGCACAAGACCCGTGGCTGTTGGCAACGTCATTGCCCTACCATCGTCACTTGTCTAAACAAGTCGTCGGTATTTATCGCCAGCGTATGCAAATAGAAGAAGGTTTTCGGGATATGAAAAGCACGCGCTTTGGTCTGGGATTTGAAAATAATCGCAGCACAACCAAGACACGCATTACTGTTCTGGTGTTGCTTACCACACTGGCTTCTTTGGTCGCTGTACTGCTGGGCATGCTATTAGTTGTCAGTAAAAAGCATCGACGCTTTCAGGCAAATACCGAAACAAAATCCGTACTATCCTTTCACTTTCTTGGCTTGAGAGCCTTTAACACCGCAATACGATTTACCCTGCCTCAGTGGAAAAAGACGATCCGCTGGCTTGATGAACTCACCGCTGAAGCTTGCATGGGCAAGATTACATGCTAAATTCGTGGGGATCCCTCAGAGCTTAATATTAGATTTTTTAAACAAAAAAGCTCGAACAAATGCCGAGCTTTGAAGATTTATCTTTGTCCCCTATTTGTCCCCCTAACTTTTCACGAAGCCAGCGACCAACAAATACGGGGCTTGCGGCCTAAAACGGCATTTTCATTCCGGGTGGTAATGGCATACCACCGGTGACATCAGCCATTTTTTCTTTGGAAGTTTCTGCGACGCGACGGGCAGCATCGTTGAATGCGGCAGCGACCAGATCTTCTACCATGTCTTTATCGTCTTCCATCAGTGACTCATCGATTTCAACGCGGCGAACATTGTGGTTGCAGGTCATGGTTACTTTTACCATACCGGCACCAGACTCACCAACCACTTCGAGTTTGGCCAACTCTTCCTGGGTTTGTTGCATGCGCTCTTGCATTTGCTGCGCCTGCTTCATGATGTTGCCCATTCCACCTTTGAACATATTACTATCTCACTTATAAAAAATTAATTTAACGATTACGCGTTGACGATAATACTGAAAAAATATCTCGCCAGACTCAGTGGCACAACGCTTTACTCAATTCTGCATAGCTGTGCCGTTCTGAGTGCTAACGAGGCTGAATACTGTCATCCAATACGCTGGCATTGAATGCTTGTACTACCGACTGAATCACGTCATCACTTTGAATAACCTGCCGGGCATAACGCTCGCGCATGATATTAATTTGTTGCTGTATCTGAAACGGCGTGTCACTCACACTGCCATATTCAAGTGTCACCTGTACCGGTGATTGTAACACCTCTTCCAGCGCCGTTGACAACTGCATTGCCGTGGTGTCGTTGACCAAATGCTGTTGAGCGCTATCCAGGGTCAGCGTAACCTCGTTGCCGTCACGAGCATACAACGAATGTAACGCCACTTGTTTAAGTAACCCCGCCACCGGCATCGCTTCAATGAGCCGGCTCCAACTGTCTAATTGGCTGGCTTTAAGCAATTTATCGCCATTTTCCAAATACGCAGGAAGATTAGTATAGTCGTCAAGTGATACGTTGGCATCATTATTAAGATCGTTTTGTACCCTGGCCGCTTGCTGCGTATCACTGTTACTGGCTTCAGCCTCTGTTGCCGGTTGTTGACCGCTTGGGTTACCGCTGTGCAGATTGTCAGTTGTCTGGACTGGCTGCTCCGACCACTGCTCAGGTTCTTCGTATGAGCCGGTTTGAGCCCCGGGAGCTGAGTCTGCTGAGGTGTCGTCCCCGGTGTTTTCCAATACCCATGGCGGCGGAGCATCGAAATCGTCGCCTGGCGTATCCGCTTTGCTGTTATCAGGTTGAGGCGTAGCAGGCGAAGAGACTGCTTGTTCCTGCGTCTCAATGCCCGGTTGTTCGGCGTTATCACGTGGCTCAGCGGGAGTGGGTGTAGTAGCCGAACGATTGGCAACCGGTGGCTTATACCCGTCGGCACTAGTTGCCGGCTTTTTTGCCGCGTTTGCTTTTTCCTCCGCGGCCTGCTGTTTCAGACGTTGGCGCAACGCCAGCATCGCAGCGGTATTCGATGCAGCCGGCTTACGCGGCTCATCTGCTGCGTCAGGGCCAGGGCTGTCACCCACTTGTTGGCCTGACTGGGGCGGCGCAGGGTCTGCAGTTCCTTGCGCTGCATCAGTATCAGCATTATTGCTGGTATCAAACTGGCTGTACTGAGCGTTATCCTGATGGCGGTCGTGATGTTGATGGTCATCGTGATCAGTGAAGTGGGCGCTTTGCCGACGATAATCCTCGGCTTCATCGAGTAATTGCGCGGCTTCATCACCCAGTTGCTGTGACTCGTCATGATGAGTATCACTGATATCCTGTGCCTCGGACGGGTTTATTTGCGCGTGTTCCATGGCGCCCGATGCACCCGTTACCAGGTCGTCGTCAGCTGCTGAATGCACGGCCTCAGCGATATGCTCACTGGCATTAAAGTCACCGCTTTGCTGATGAGCTTGTGCAGCAGTGGCCGACGCCATGTCTGCCTCCGCATCCTGCGTTTCAACAACACGAGCCGGCGCTTGCTGAATAAGCGTTTCACGATCTCCTAATGGCTCTGCCGGTGCAAAAGACATCATTCGTAACAGCGTCATTTCAAACGCGCTACGCGCATCGCTGGCATAAGGTAAATCCTTGCGCCCCTGCAACGTAATCTGATACAGCAACTGCACCTGCTCGGGGGCAAAATGGCGGGCCAGCTGATAAATGGCCTTTGCGGTATTCGTTTCGAGCTTGCAGGCTTCCGGCACCCACTGGGTTAAGGCAATTTGGTGCAACAAACTGGATAGTTCAGCCAGTACATTGCTGTAATCAGGTGCCAGTACGTCTATTTCTGCGGCCTGGGCCATCACTTCGGCGGGCTCGCGTTTAGTCACCGCAAACAAAATCTTCAGCAACTGTTGGCGGTCCATCAAGCCGAGCATATCGGTTACGATGGCGCTGCTGACCTGGTTGTTGCCTTGTGCGATGGCTTGATCGGTAAGGCTTAGCGCATCGCGCATACTGCCCTGGGCAGCTTTCGCCAGCAAAGTGAGCGCGTTATCTTCGAAACTTATTTGTTCCTGCGCCAAAATATGGTGTAACTGCTGGCTAATTTGCTCGCGTGACAAGGCTTTTAAATTGAACTGCAAACAGCGCGACAATATCGTTACTGGCAGCTTTTGCGGATCGGTTGTGGCTAATAGAAACTTAACGTGTGGCGGTGGTTCTTCGAGGGTTTTAAGCAGCGCATTAAAACTGTGCTTGGACAGCATGTGCACTTCGTCAATCAGGTAAACCTTAAAGCGGCCACGGCTGGGTTTGTACTGCACGTTATCGAGCAATTCGCGCGTATCTTCTACCTTTGTTCGCGAGGCGGCATCGATTTCGAGCAGGTCCACATAGTTGCCCTGCTCAATTTCCACACAGGTGCTGCACTGTCCACACGGTGTAGCACTTTGGCCTTGTTCACAATTTAAACTTTTAGAAAAAATACGCGCAATGGTTGTCTTACCCACACCACGCGTACCTGTGAAAAGGTAGGCATGATGTAAACGATCGTTGGTGAGCGCATTACTGATCGCTGAAACAACGTGTTCCTGCCCAACCAGCTCTGAAAATATCCCGGGGCGCCATTTTCTTGCCAGTACCTGATAGGCCAAAGTTAGCTGTCCTTATTCGCCGTCGAATTCACAAATACAATAAGGTTCGACGCCTAAATCAGCCAGCTTCTCGTACCCATGTAACGCGGGTAAGCCAATGACAAATCCGGCGTACTCGACCACGCCGCCGAGATTACGAATAAGCTTGGCTGTGGCTGAAATTGTGCCACCGGTGGCTAATAGATCGTCTATCAGCAATACCTTGTCACCCGGATTAATAGCATCTTTATGAATTTCAAGGGTATCCTTGCCGTACTCGAGCTCGTAGCTCTCGCTCAACACATCACGCGGCAACTTATTGGGTTTTCTCACCGGTACAAAACCTATGCCCAGCTCCAGTGCCAGAGGCGCACCAAAAAGAAAACCACGCGCTTCGGTGCCAGCAACTTTATTAAAGCCGAGTGGACGATACTTTTCGACCAGCATGGCTATGCACTGACTAAACGCCTGGTAGTTTTCAAGAACACTTGTGACGTCACGAAACTGAATGCCGGGTTTAGGATAATCCGGCACGGTTTTTACCACTGATTTAATGAATTCTGAACGCGTGCTTTCCTGTGTAGTCAGCATGAAATCACAACACCCAAGTGTATATACCAGCTAATGTCGGCAGCAGTGGTAAAGCAACTAATGTGACTACAATTGCTAACAAATACCACCAGTTGAATACTTCTTTAAAATCTTCGTTACCAGCCATGCAAATACTCAATTCTTATTAAGCTTAAAAAATGGTTGTAAATGGTAATCGAAACCGGGCAAAAATAACAGGGTAAATATGCATGGAGTCGTATTTGTGGCTAATTACTCTACACCGCTGTTGTCGGTATCATAAGCGGTCACCGCGCCGCCCTGAAGCCAGCCGGATAGTACTTGCTGAAGACCATTAATGAGCGTGTCATAGTCAATATCAGGTACCTTCTCGTGCAGCGCTTTAGCGAGCGTTGTAAAGTCGGTCGGCTGGGTTGCCAGCAATTCCATTGTCAACGCTGACAATGGTGAGAGGTGCTGAAACTGTACGTTGTGTTGCGGGTCACGGTACAGCAAATAGTAGTGCATGCCACCCGGTGAGTCCGGTTGATAATCAGGGCCGATTTTGTGTACTGCATAAGGATACCCGGCTAACTCGCTTAGCGGCGACGCCATCATGGTGTCAGGCATGCCACTTTGCCGCCAGTAAGTGACCGGCTGCTGAGGCTCCCTGACCGATAATGCCAGTTCCAGCCATTCGTAGTGAGCCATTTCTTTCAGAAACACCGGATCATGTTCGGTTAATTGGTAGCCATTACTGAGATACTCTATAAACTCCTGGCTTATGTGAATAAAGTAAGGTGATGTACATTGGTGTTCAGTAAAAAACTGGCGAACCAAACGCTCCCACTCTTCTTCTGCATAAAAGCTGTGGAGCACCGGAAAACCGTTTTGGATAAAACCATTCACGTTATTAAAAAATAACGAGCGGTAGATATCCATGCGCCTTTTGGTGTCGGCGTCCTCTGCGCCCTGCGGTGAGGGATATCGAACACTCCGGGCAAAAGCGTTGAGTTGGTCAGGCAGTGACACTTAAGCCACTCCTCTTTGCAAAGCACTCACGTCGGCCTGAATTTGCTTAATACGTTGCACTTCTTTTAGTAAATCGGCCATGGGAGGAATGTTGAAGTCCCGCTCAAGCAGTGTGGGAAAAACATGGTGGGTTTTGTAAGCATGCTCCAGCAACTGCCACACTGGCTCAATGACATCACTGCCATGGGTGTCCACACGTAAATCCTCCGCTTCATCGAAATGACCGGCAATATGCCCATATACAATACGCTTACCCGGTAGCTTGTCGATAAACTGGTAGGGATCGTAACGATGATTAATCGAATTTACGTAAACATTATTTACATCAAGTAGCATTGAGCAATCAGCTTCAGCTAATACCGAATTGATAAACTCCAGCTCTGACAAGCGGTTATCCGCCGTAATATAGTAAGAGACGTTTTCCAGCACAAGCGGCCGTTCTAAAATGTCCTGTACTTTACGTACCCGGTCTGCCACATACTGCACAGCCTCATCGGTGAAAGGGATTGGCATTAAATCGTATAAGTGCCCCTGCGCAGAGCAATAGCTCAGGTGCTCGCTGTACAACGCGATATTGTAGCGATCTAAGAATGCTTTAAGTTCATGTAAAAACCGATAATCCAGGGGATCAGGGCCACCTATGGATAGCGAAAGCCCGTGAGTCGTAAAACTACTCTGGCCCACGCAGCGCTCTAAATCTTGTCGAAATTGACCGCCAAGTGGGATCCAGTTTTCCGGAGCAACTTCCCAAAAATCAACGTTGTCAGGCAAAACGGGTAACACGTCACTCAGCATTTCACGTCTTAACCCCAAGCCTGCCCCGCTAATCTTATGTGTCATTGATTACTCCTTTTTTGCAAGCTATGCGCCGCTACCACACTTACCTTCTTTTTTGGCTTTTTTGTCGGCGCCACACTTACCTTCGCCGCATTTGCCTTCTTTCATGGCTTTTTTATCGGCACCGCACTTGCCTTCGCCACATTTGCCTTCTTTCATGGCTTTCTTGTCTGCGCCGCATTTACCTTCGCCACACTTGCCTTCTTTCATGGCTTTTTTGTCTGCACCGCACTTGCCTTCGCCACACTTGCCTTCTTTCATGGCTTTTTTGTCGGCACCGCACTTACCTTCGCCACACTTACCTTCTTTCATGGCTTTTTTGTCGGCACCGCATTTACCTTCGCCACACTTACCTTCTTTCATGGCTTTTTTATCTGCGCCGCACTTACCTTCGCCACATTTTCCTTCGCCGCATTTGCCTTCTTTCTCGGCTTTATCGCCGCCGCAAGAGCCTTCTGCGACAAATTGCATATAGCCAGAATCCAGTTGTTCAACTTCAAATGGGTTGGCAGCATCAGCAGCAAAGGCCACTGTTGACATACTTGAACCTAAAACCACCGCACCTATTGCGCTTGCAACGCTGTTTTTCTTAACCTGTTTCATGGTAACGCTCCTGACAAAATATCTGTTGTTAAGTTCTGTAAATAGTTAGACCGTGGGCACCACTATTTCATTTCGGCTTTGCGATAAAAAAAGCGCCATTGGTATGCATTCTTTATCCGATAATACAAAGTTACTCAGCCTGATAGCCTATCCTGAATCCGCCCCAATGCCTATTGTTTACAAATATTGGCGCAGACAAATCATGCATCACCTCGCCGGTATCACGCTTATAGGTTTGTAATAAAAAGCTTTCCGTATTTTTGCCACAGCGGCTACCGGTATAATCGTCAAATATTCGTTTGGTTCGGCTTTTTGCCAAATCGACGTCGTAATCACCCGTCATTGCATGACTAAATTTTTTATTATGGGTTGGGAAATAGCCATTTTTATCAACCGCTCCGGCATAAACAATAAAGCTATTTTCTTGCAAAATAGGCTCCTGAATACCAGGTAATTGCTTATCCGTGAACTGGTCAAACTGCGTAGTGAACTTTTGCGGATTAGTATTCGGCACGGGCTTGTATTGAAAATCAAATAACTGTTGTTCGCTAATACCGCCGTCTCGGATGGCATTTTCAAATAACTGACCAATTCTGCTTGCTGCATCTTGTGCAATACGCTGCACATGCGCGTTACGGTTATCCAGCTCAAATACCTGCAACTGGCGAAAGATGTCTTCAGTTTGGTGGCTAAGGGATAACACTTTTTCTGACACATCACTGAGTTCATGCTCCAGATATTTAGTATTATCATTCAGATCGCTCGTATTAGCGCCTATTCCCAGGTTCGCCTCACCATGCATATCGACCGTATCTTTCATCACTGCCATCGACGATGCAGCAATACTCGACGCTTCACTCGCCGACTTAATTAAATTTGACGACTCATTGATCATCTGCGACATCTCTTCGCCAGCCGCAGACACCCTTTCAATAGCCTGCACCGAGTTCTGACTGTAGGTATTGATTTCGTTTAACACTGCATCAATGCCCTGGGTGGCATCAGTGGTTTTTTTAGCCAGATCGCGTACTTCGTCGGCTACTACCGCAAACCCACGGCCCTGATCGCCAGCACGAGCAGCCTCTATTGCAGCGTTAAGCGCTAGCATGTTGGTTTGATCTGCGAGTTGGTTGATGGTAGTGGTGATACTGCCAATTGACTCTGCACTGCTGCGCAGACTCTCCAGCATCGATTTAGAATCGCTGATCTGTTGAATGAGATTTTCCTGTTGACGCAATATATCAGCTAACAATTTTCGGCTTCGTTGTGTCATGTCATCCGACGTTCTAATTTCTTCTTCGGCTTGACCCGCATGTTCTATGAGCTCAAGATTACCGGACTCTATGTGCTTAATTTGGTTGGCAATGTCCTCAACACTGGCAACCTGCTGTTTAAACATACCGGCAAGCTTATCGAGAAAATAAGAAACATTGGCGCCACCTATCGCAACGCGACTGGCAGATTGGCTAATACGCTCAGCCCTTTGATTAAACTCAGTGAATCCAACGGACTGCGAACTACTTTCTTCACCATTCGCAAACGCTGAACAAGCGTAATAGGTTACCAAACAAGAACAAAAACCAATAACAACCGATACCATCGCCCAAGAGACGTCAAATAGTGCTAACACAGCACTGACGATAACAATACTAACCAGCTGACTTATTACAATCTTCATTGTTGAACTTCTTATCTCAAGCTTCTTTAACTAATAGCTTACTATAGACCATTTACGTTAATAAACTGTTAATTTACTAGCCATATATTCATTCGTTGAGCTAAAGGATAAGTCCTTCTCCGGGGATTAGCACTGTGTGAAATCGCACATACTTATATCTGCCGCTCATTATAAACATCATACGCAGGGTGAGCGCTGTACGAATTGCGCATTAATATAACAATCTCAAGAGAAGTATTGTGGGTTAAGAGTTAAGGGTTAAAGCGATGAAAAGGGGAAAGCGTCAGTGAGTAAAATAAAGTGGTGAAATACAAGTAGCGCTGTAAATTGGCGGCGGCGCAAGATTGTGAATGTATTGGCTGCAGCACAACAGTGGTTACCAGGTGTTTGCAATGCTAAAGGTCATTCCCGGCACATTGATGCATTGATTTTGTATTTTCGACCAGACACAAAAAAGGCCCACTCAACTGAGTGGGCCTTCTTCTTAATGGGAGCCTGGCGGTGTGCTACTCTCACATGGGGAGACCCCACACTACCATCGCCGCTAATACGTTTCACTACTGAGTTCGGAATGGGATCAGGTGGTGCCGTATCGCTATGGCCGCCAGACAAAGTCGTGCAAAATCGAGTGCTCTTCTCGACTTTTGCGCAAGGAGGACAAACAGTACCCTCAGGTGCTGGCCATCATCCTCTTGTAAACTGTCTTTAAAAAAAATTTAAATTAACAATTTTGGAATCTGATACGTTCTTCAATACTCACGAGTAACTTAGCTACTCTTTGACTTAATTAGTCAGCCATTGCCATCAACATCTAAATGTAAAGCCATTTAGGCGTTGTATGGTTAAGCCTCTCGGGCAATTAGTACAGGTTAGCTTAACGCCTTGCAACGCTTCCACACCCTGCCTATCAACGTTGTAGTCTAC